>CAJUDE010000001.1 GCA_910585295.1 uncultured Lachnospiraceae bacterium
TATCCAGCCCGCCCATCATGTTAAGCAGGGTGGATTTACCGCTGCCGGACGTTCCGACAATCGCCACAAACTCACCCTGTTCCACAGAGAGGCTGACGCCATCCAGAGCGCGGGTAATGTTTGGCTCACTGCCATAATACTTTTTCAGATCAATTGTTTGTAATACATTCATAATCAAATGCTCCTTTCCTTATCTCTGTCCTGTTTTTCAGGACATACAGGTATACCCTTGTGGTGTTTCAAGGCTTTCTGCCTGTTGATAAGGACATTATGAAATCCAAATGTCACAGAAATGTCCGAAGCGGCATAAAAAATGCGGCTGAAATGTTACAAGGCTCGGACATTTCATCCGAAAACCTGCCACTGGCAGCTTTATCGGCACACTGCTGTGAAAAAATTTACGCCGGACACCTTGGAATGTCCCTCTGCCATGCGCTATCTTGCAGGGAGCATAATGGAAAATTCCGAACCCTTGCCCGGCTCCGAAACCACCTTGACATAGCCGCCCTGCCTTGTTACGATCTCGCGGGTCAGATACAGGCCAATGCCCACGCCCTGCTCACCGTGTACTTCTTCCTCCCGGTAAAAACGCCGGAAAATAGCCGCCTGGTTACTCTCCGGAATACCCTTGCCAGTATCGGACACATTAAGCTTTACATACATTTCCCATTGTTCTACTGAGACCCGGACAGCTCCTCCTGCCGGGGTATACTTCACCGCATTGTCCAGCAGGTTAAACACGGCTTCCGCCGTCCATTTGCTGTCGTGGGAAAGCAGGAGATCCTCCGGACAGTCCACTGTAACGGAAATATTCTTTTTCTCCGCCGCATAGACGATGCCGCTGCAGGCTATCGCCAACGTATCGATCAACGGGGCGACTTTCTTTTCCAACCGGATCGCCCCGGTTTCTAACCGGGAGGTTTTCACAAGGACCTGAAAAAGAAATTCCAGCTTGTCCGTCTGGTTCCGGATGCCCTGCAGGAACTCCCGCTGTTCTTCTTCTGTGACAGACTTTGAAAGCAGCGTATCCGTCACCATTTTCAGATTGCTTACCGGTGTTTTCACTTGGTGGGAAACATCCGACACCAGCATCTGCAGCTCCTGCCGCTCCTCATCCACCTTCCGCCGGCTCTCCTGCATGATATCGTACAGCCGGGACAGACGGTAGCCGATACGGGCAAAAAGTGTTTCTCTGTCCGCAGCACGCATCGGTTCTTCGCTTCCGCTTATCATCTGATCCATCGCCCGGCAAAGTTCCCTGGTAAACACAGAAAGCCGTTTATTGAAAACAACTGTCAGAAGGAACATCCAGGCAAGGGCACAGAGCGTCAGAAGCATGCCGCCAACCAGCACCCAACTCTCGCCTGTCATCCATAAGAAAACGGCACAAATGGCCAACATGGAAATCGCCATACCAACCCAGGTCAGCAGGAATATCATTTTTACAGAAATCCGCCCCAGACTCATTTTCTCTCGCCTCCCATCCACTGATACCCAATTCCGTAAATCGTTTTGATATAAGTATCGCCATCAGCCTCAATCTTGCCCCGTATCCGGCTGATGGAAGTAGTCAGGGTGTGTTCGTCCACATAGTTTTCATCCGCATCCCACAGCCGTCCCAAAAGGCGCTGCCTGGTCAGGACCTGTTTGGGATTCTTGCAGAACAGGTACAGCATCTTATACTCCATAGGGGAAAGGGTAAGGGATTTACCATTCAGCGAGGCAGACTGTTCCGAAAAGTCCAAAAACAGCCTGCCGTCATCATAGAAATCTTTTGCCAGCCCACGGTGTTCCAGCATGGCGAACATTGCCCGTATTTTCCGCAGCAGCGCCCCAAGGGAAAAGGGCTTGGTGATATAATCCACCGCCCCGACTTCATACCCCCGAATCTGGTCGCTCTCCTGGTCATTGGCCGTCAGGAAAATCACCAGCGTGTCAGGATTCTCCGGCTTTATGAGCCTGCACAGGTCATAGCCGCTGCCGTCCGGCAGGTTGATATCCAAAAGCACCATGTCATAATCCGTCTGCGTCAGTAACTCTGTAGCTGTGCCTGCATTCAGGGCTGATACGGTATCGTAACCCTCAGAAATCAGGTTATAAGTCAGCGTTTTATTTAAAAGGCCGTCATCCTCTACCAGCAAGATCTTTTTCATATCCACACTCCTTTATATTTTTATAGTCAATAGACGATTTTTTGTCATCCACTATAGTTTAACAGGCAAATGTCCGCGAAATGTTACAACGGGCAATTTTCATTTAAAAACAAAAATTTCTTCAATCGGGACTTCTACGGCTCTGGAAATATCAATGGCCAGCTTCAATGACGGATTATACTGCGCCTTTTCCAGACGCATGATCGTTTCCCGGCGCACTCCTACTTTTTCTGCCAGCTGCTCCTGCGTCAGATCTTTCATTTGCCGGTACTTTTTTAACTTGCATTCAAATTCTGCCATATCCTATTCCTCGCCTTCCCCTGCCTGGTCGTCATGGTCATATCGGTACAGCAAATATTCAGAGAGGAAAATCCCTAAAGCCAATGCAAGGGAAAGGGTAATAATTGAAGCAATCAGAGTGTACTCAAGATTTCCAAAAAGTTTCCCCTGACAAAGAATTATCAGCGTAATAAGCATGACTCCAAAAGCAATTTTATATGCTTTCAGCTTAGCGCGGGCAATGTTCTCACGAAAGCGCTCATCCATAAATGTCCCTGACATCTTTCCCTCATAGTAAAAACCAAAAAAACCGAAGAACAGGAAAAACGCAAACGGAAAAACTGCACCATCCACAGAGTATGTCCAAAAACCGGTAAACCCCAAAAATCCCAATACACCTAAACACCCAAGCTTTGGATTTATTTTACGAGTGGCGCCTGTTTCTTCCGCCTGTCTCTGCTTTTTTCCTGCATGGATAAAAAGCATGGCAAACAATGCAACAAGATAAATGCAAGTGAGGGAAACCGAAACAATCATCGGCAAATCCCTTATCTCAAATACATAATTCTTGAAATCCATTGGGGCTACCAGGCGGGAATCATTATAAGCTACCGCATACCATGACGAAAAAAGCACACTCAACACACAAAACAACCCACAGCCGATCCAAATTTTCATCTTGTTTGTTTTCATATTATTCCTCCTTTTATTGAGATATATTTATCTCTTTATGTGATAAATATATCTCTATTTTTGTTTTTTGTCAACAGGAAAGAGAGAAATATATCATATTTATCATGCAAAGCATGGAATCTACGATTGGCAAGCCTCCCATTTAGAGATCTTTCACCAAAACACCTTTCATCACTTTTCCCCCTTTACATAAAGAAGCATAATTTCATCAATCGTTTCCGGAACTTTTTTTCTGCGTATTCGCGCCCAAAATGCGTATTTTATCCAGAATACTTATAATGTCCTTCTGGGTAGGCATTGAAACCTCTTTAATCCAATGTATATTCAAGATATCCAAACTCTGAGAGCGCCTGAAGCGTTTCCAGCGCCTTAGTGTGCCCGCTCAAAATTTTTGTCAAAAAGTTTTGGGAAATATTTCCCGATTTTACTCACAGAAAAAGGGGCGGTGATTTTATCACTGTCCCTTTCCTGTCTTCCGGTTCCCCATGTTCTTCGATTACCAAGTGCTTGCTGTTTTTGGCACCTTGTCTGGAATATACTCCACAGCTCTTCAACAGAGCAGTCTAACACCTCACATATCCGGTCTATATGCTCTACTTTCAAACTGACAACAATTTCATGGTACAATAATATCATAATTCGATTTTAAAGAGTGGTTTTTGGGCATTTATATTATTTTTCAGTAATTTTGTATCATTTTTCAATATTAGTAATTCTTGATTATTAGTTCCTTGTACTTAGGCTTCCTTTCTTTCATCACTAAATTATGCAATTGGATAGGCTGCAATAAACTGGACAGGTTTTTTAAGGTCATATAAGATAAAATCAATAATCAAAGGAGTAATCATTATGGCCGAACAAAAGCAAAGAAGAAAGCTCCGTAAGTACACGGATGAATTCAAGCGGCAGCTAGTGGATTTGTATCATTCTGGCAAACGCAGATGCGATATCTGTCGGGAATATAATATTGCCCATCCTCTATTTGATAAATAGGTGAAACAAGCGGAAAATTCCGGCTCTTCCCACGAAAAAGACAACCGGACGCCAGAGCAGGAGGAGCTGCTAAAACTGAGAAAAGAACTCCAACAGCTTATGATGGGGAAGGACATTTTAAAACAAGCGGCGCTGACCTTAGGACGAAAGTAAATGTGATCAAGGCAAATGCCCGCAAATACTCTGTATCAGCAATGCGCCGCGTCCTACGGGTAAACAGGAGCAGTTATTACTACGAGGCAAAGCAAAAGCCCGATGAGCCAGAACTGGCCGGTGATATCACAGAGATTTTTAAAGCAAGCCGCAATAATTACGGCATGCGGAAAATAAAGAAAAAACTGATGGAAAAAGGGAAACAGATTTCCAGGCGGCGGATTGGGCGGATCATGAAACAGGAAGGGCTGGTATCCAATTACACAACAGCACAATTTTAACCATAGGAAGACAGATGTAATGAATCCAAAGCAAAAAACATTCTGAGCCGGAAACTTCACCGACAGGCATACCGTAATGTGGCGGTAAGTGACCTGACGTATGTAAGGGTAGGGAAACATTGGAATTACATAACCTTCAACATTTTTCTTGTATTTTTCAGGAAATAAAGGTTTTAATCCTAACAGCTACCAACCGATACTGCCTTTCCGCCTTGATTAGCACAGGGTTGAACCACTACCATACAGTTTTCTAAGTGATGCTTAAGAGAAACAATCAAAAAGGAAGAATGGCCTGGTAACTATAACGAAAGACTACAGACATGCACAATGAAGCATCTATATGGCCTGCCTAATGCGAAAAATACGGATTGTAAAATCACTCCAAAAGGCAGAATTCCACCAATACATAAAAAAATCAAGCTATTGGTGAAAGCACTGGTTTACCGAAGCAACGTGTATCTGTTCCAACTAAGCCCATGAAACACCTCGCTAAATGTTTATTTGATACCATAACCAAAAACTTTTATCTGGCTGATAGGATGGAAATATTTTATGGCCTGTGGTAAAATCATTGGCAGAGCCAACCAGGCCCTATAAACGAAACAGAATAGGAGATGGTCCCATGTGGTTTGTATTTGCTTTATTGTCAGCAATCTTTGCAGCGCTTACCTCAATATTGGCAAAGGTTGGCATTGATGGTGTGAATTCCAATCTGGCAACTGCTATACGGACAGTTGTTGTCCTCCTTATGGCATGGGTGATGGTATTCCTAACGAATGCCCAAAGCGGGATTTCCAGCATTGGGAAAAGAAGCTGGCTGTTCTTAATATTATCTGGGTTAGCTACAGGCGCTTCCTGGCTATGCTATTATAAAGCCCTGCAAATGGGAGAGGCAGCAAAAGTTGTCCCTGTTGATAAATTAAGCGTCGTTATCACAATTGTGCTTGCGTTTCTGTTCCTTCATGAACAAGTTACGCCAAAGTCCCTTGCTGGATGTATCCTGATTGGCGCAGGCACATTGCTTATGGTTTTATAACATAATTATGAGGGGCTTGGCACTTTGCGCGCCAAGCACGGTCGCTTTAGCGACATAAGAATCATAACTACCGGCTCACCCGTAAACGGGCCAATATACTCTTTGAGCGTTATCTGGCCATGTTCATAATCCTCAAAAACAGAACCATGCCCTTACAAAAGAGCCTTTCAATGCATCTATTGAACGGCTCCTTGCTTATAAAACCCTATTCCGTTTGCCATCTTCATAGAAAAAGGGAATGCCGCCCTCAAGCACGGCTGCTTGACCCTTGCGGCATTCGCCAAATATCCGCGCAGGCACGGCTGCTTGGCTCATTGCCCGCGAAAAGAAATATATGGGCAGCTCAGGAATTTACTTTTACCTTTACTTTTTTGTACATGCCATTTTGGGCAATGCAGTATACCGTACAACTGCCAGCTTTCTTCCCAGTAATGGCTCCTTTACTGGAAACCTTTGCAACGGAAGTGTTTGACGATACATAACGCACCTTTTTCCCAGTCTTGCTTAACTTTTTGCCTGTCACTTCCACACGGAGGCGGGCGTTCTTGCCGACTTTCAGGTTCACGCGTGTTTTCTTTACCGCTATCTTTGAAGGGTTGCCATATTTTCCACCCAATACCGTACCATAAACTGACAGGGATTTCGCCAAAGTAACCCGCTTTCCATTTACTTTTTGATACGCTTTCACATAATATTTATACGCTTTTCCTTTCTTTAATTTTTTATGCTTCCACGTATTCGTTTTTTTATTTACCGTCTGAAGACGTTTATATTTCCCATTTGATTTTGCCCCATATATTTCATACCCATCTGCTGATTTTACATAACCCCAACGAACTGTATTGGAGGTTTTGGCAGAAGATACCTTACAAAGCAGCAATTTGGGCGTTGTGTCCTTTTTCCCAGTTCCAGTATCAGGGTTCCCTGGCTGCTCAGAACCGGTTCCTCCTGGCGGGGTTGGCTGCCCGCTATCCGTCCCTCCTGGCGGGGTCGGCTGCCCGCTATCCGTCCCTCCTGGCAGTTCCGGCTGCCCGCTATCCGTCCCCCCTGGCGGTTCTGGCTTTCCGCTATCCATCCCTCCTGGCAAGGTTGGCTGGTCATTATCCGTCCCCCCTGGCAGTTCCGGCTGTCCGCTATCCATCCCTCCTGGCAAGGTTGGCTGGTCATTATCCGTCCCTCCTGGCAGTTCCGGCTGTTCGCTATCCTCTTCCCCTGGCGGTTCTATCGGATCCGGGTCAGCCGTATAAATGGATTTGCTAAAATCCTCTGTCTGAATTAAATATGCTTTAAAAATTTCCTGTTTCAGACGTTCTACCTCTGTTTCCTGTGCGCGGATATTATTAGCGCCGCCCGGCAACACATTGACTTGCATGAAATCCTTCTCTACCGCTTCTTCCATCAGCAAGCGCAGCCCTTCATAACTATCAACTGTAACGGGCTGGCCTTTCCACGTAATCGTGACTGGCTTTAATTCACCAAGCCTTTCAATCCTCCTTTGGAACATCGCTTTCTTAAAATCAGCCATTGTCCCATAGGCGCCGCCAAATATTTTGTTTAGGACATATTGGTCGGACAAGACCGTCTGTTCCGATTTGGCAGATTCTTTATATTGATTGGAAATGTAAGGGACCATGCCGCCGTAATATCCATATTCCCCAAGCAGTTCAAACGCCTGTCGGCGTATCATGATATCACCGCTGACCCCGTAGCCATTCTGCACCCCGGCATAATTAGCGGAAAAGAGCGGCACGACATAATAGCCATTCCGCGCCACGGTCCCTGTGGTCTGCGTCCCGTTCACCTCATAGCGGGATACAATAATATTTTCATTAACTAAGTCATCAATGGTATTCAGTTTCCCCGCCTCATCCAAAGTCAGCGCCCTCACTGAATCCAGGTTATGCTTGGACCCTTCCTCTCCTTGGTTATACCTTGTTTCTGAATCCTCAATCTGCTCAAGCTTGTGGAACCATTTCATTTTATCTTCCGCACTTTTCGTTAGCACAACATCCGCTTCCGCATAATCCAGCGTATAAATAACATCCAGGATACCTCTCATATAGCCCTGCAGGCTTGATTCATCCTGGAAACGCTCAGGCGCGCCATTATGGTACCGGTCACTGACTGCCAGGCGGCTATAAATCAGGTTCAGGTTAAAAGCAGGCGGGTCATTCAGCTCATAAGGCTCAAACATCCCCCTGGTATAAACTTCTGCCAGCCTGCCGTCCCGGGAACCATACCCATTCAGCATTACGTCTGACACAAGCATATGCGTTAATTCATGCGCATACGTTGCAAGCCCCCGTTCCGTCAATGCCTTCGATACATAATAGCGAATACGCGTGCCTTCCGCCACGCCATCGGCAAACATATAGGACCCATACAAATTTAAAGGGGTAAAAAACTCCCTGACGCCCAGGGCGGCGTCTTTCCCAAATTTGTCTGACCATTGGACAGATGTATCGGGGTCAATCCTCAAACTGTCCAGAACCACACGGTTGGACGAGAGCAGCCCTTTCTTTTCTGGCGCCGCAATCCGATGCCAAACATCAACAAACGCCTTCTGCTGTTTGGCAGCCTGTTCTAACTGCTGCTGGAATTTTTCACGTAATTCCCCATAACGTGTTGGGTCTGCCCCCTTTAAATTCCTGTCTATGTAGCAATCCACTATCCCATATGTGACCGTAGCGGAATTTGCAATCACAAAAACACTGTCCTCTGATACAGTGAGCAAGGGTAAAATGTAGGCGCGGGAAACCGCGTCGCCATAGAGCCTTTTATATATCCCAGCCCCTTTGCTGTCCCAATCAGACAATCCCTCCAAGATATACGCACGGCTTTCCTGCACAAACCAATCGTCCATTGATGTATCTGGTATCCACTTTTGCCTGTTCTCCTCCAGAAAACCTTCCAATGTCCCAGCGTAAGTGACGGGCCAAAACAGCTTTCCATAACCAAAAACATTGGCATTATTAGATATTTTTAATGTATCTCCCCCGGCGCCCCCAATCTGCGCCAACCAATCCAGAACATCTACTGGCACCCCATAAGAGCCTGGCTCATAAAGGAGGGTATCTTTCACATTATGCCCTCCCATGCCAAAGTCATACAGCCGCTCAAGGTATGTAAGCCCCAGAAGCACTTTTTCTTTATTCTGCAATATCTTATCCGTAAAAAAAGCCGCCCCTTTACTTTCTGCGTCAACTGTACTGTCAACCACCCGTTGAATAATTCCCCCTATTTCCTCCTGTACCGTTGCAAATGCATCTTCCAAAGACATTGCCTTCACATTATCCTGGTTCAGCTCCCTCACCGCTTGTTCATCCGTGATATCTGCGGGGCTTTTTCCTTCCCGCCTGGCAATCTCCGTTTTTTTATTCAGCTTCTCCGTTGCTGAATACCGGGAGGGCGCCAGTAATTTCCCGATAGCCTCGTCTGTCCCATAATCAATTGCCTGTAAATCCGCTATTGTATTTTGGCTTACTGTTTCTCCGCAGCTTGCCGCTGAAGCCGTCATCGCTGGGACAAACAGCGCCATTATAAAAAATACTGTAAATACAGCCGACCTAATAATTTTCATCCAACTTCCTCCTCAATGGCTTTAGGGCCGATCCATAATAGTGTTCCACCACTCCTTTGGTAACAGCTTTTACCACTGCGTCCAAAAAAGCTTTCCTCTCTGGTATTTCTATTTCATAAGCTGTGTTGTCCCTTGTATTCCATAAAATGCCTTTTTGCAAATCTATTGCAACCATATAACATGCGCACTGCAGGAAATGTTCATGCATTAATTCCGATACAAATTTTAATTCATATACCATACCGTCTTTCACCACATCCGCAAATCCCTTGGCAGAAAACCTTATATGCCCATTTTCTTGGCTAGAAAAATCAATCTGGCACGGAACCTGCGCTTCCTCGTCCTTGCTTAACCGTGTTTTTAGCCGGGCTTTCAACAGCTCGCTTTGCGCCTTGCTCACGAAAGGGGCGGCCACCTGCGTCCTGTATCTCTTCTGCCTTGTCTCAAGTGAAACTAAAAACAATATTTTTTGGTCTAAAGAGCTTTCCTGCACCTCCTCCGAATACAAATATTTTAATTCAGGGCTTAAGAGGATTTTCAGCTTTATCGCTGCGTCTATTTGATACTTGTTAAAATAGGCGGCCTCCTGATATATCCCAATACAGGGCGATAAATCTATTAAGCCGTCTGTATTTTTTATATTTATCGTAGAATTGCCTGTTTGCTCCACCTTATGTATTTTCAACTGCGCAAAACATTTTTCCACATCCTCTTTATATTTGAAATCAAACATTTCACTTATGTCCATATCATCAAATTTCTGATTCGTCGCTACAAAAGTTGAAAGCGTTTTTTCAGACAGCATGGCCTCACCCGGTTTCACAAAAATGATATGGCTCTTTCCCCTGCTGGCTGCCACGCAAAAAATATTCCTTAAAATAATATATTGCTGTTGTGGTTTTGACACCCTTGTACTCCAATAACTTTCTGTAAAATCAAATACAACACAGATTTTTCTTTCCAAGCCTTTACTGCTGTCATAAGTTGTAAATATTGCAGAATCTTTTTTGGGCGCCGTCTTCCCCACGGAATCGCCATCCGATATTGTTGCATACACGGTATTCTTATTAAATTTATCCTGGTACCTTTCTTCTAAAATATTTAATGTGTCAGACATCATCCCTGCCCTTGCCCCTAAGCATAAAATATCTGCCGGATCCTGCTCTGCCAAAAACGCCACAATTTCTTCCGCTGGCATTTCTTCAACTATGCAGCAAGGGTTCACGCCTTTGATCTCTTTTTTCCACACCCTTCCAAGGATTGACGCCAAACTATTCGGCAAGCGGAAACATTGGGTAAATTTTAGCCTAAGATGCCTTTCTAAGAACCCCTTCATAAATGTCTCAACATTTAACGTTGTTTTATCATATATTTTCTGTTCCATGTCGCCAACTGCAATAATCTGCATTTCAGGGTTATGGCTTTTTACCAATTGCAATAACTCTGCCAATTCCTGCTCAATATCTTGATATTCATCAATAATCAAGGCGTCGTATGTCCCGACAGGAGGCTTTATTTGGTTAAATACCTGGATAAGGTCTGAAATCCCTGCTGATACGCCGTTTCTCTTTAAAATCATATATGCAAATCCATGATAATTTGTCACTGTGGCATTTTTCTTGCTTATCTTGCACTTTGCATCCAATTTCAGCAATTTATTATACGTCAAATACAATACCTTTTTCTCACTTGGCAATTCATTGCACAGACTTTGGATAGCCGTAGTCTTGCCACTGCCAATACAGGCGTCTACAAGGATATTTTCTCCCTGCAATGCTTTTTCTATAAATAGCTGCTGCTCATTGGATAACTGAATTTTGAAAGGCTTGCCCATGTCAAACTCTCCTTTTTCTGACCTATGGATTTATCGCTTGTACCGTTAAAACCAGAACATTCCATACCTATCGGCTTTGAAATGGATGTTACATTAACTTATTCGCTGTCAGTATAATATTTATCCCATTTAAAGTCTTTTATTGCAATTTTTGTTCCAGCAGTTCCATCCCATTGAATAGGGAACCCAACAGACTCTAACTTTAAGAAATTCTCCTGGTTACCTGTATTTTGAAACTTTTCCCGAAGCGCTTCGATTATTGTACGCAAGCCATCCTCCGTTATATTGCCCCATTCCTCACAGTAAAAATCTTTGATGTGTTCTTCACATTCCATTAAAATTTTATCATTTGGCCAAAAACCAGCTTTAACATAGTTGGTTATCATTTCTTCTAATTCGTCCTCGCAGCATTCGTCTTCTATTTTACTTTTCCATTCCATATCGCCTTTCCCCCTTGTATGAATAGATACTTGCGAAACTCAATCATATTATAAATTTAAATATACAATTTAAAAACTTTGAAAAGAAATATTTTCTCATACAAAAGGCAAGGAATGCATGTTAGCGCCATGGAAGCAAGACCCAAAAGACCATGGAAGCCTTTGCTGACCATGGGGCTTTGCAGCCAGATGTTTGCTGGAATGCTTGGCGCGCCTAGCATTTCGGGCTTTTGTAGGATGGAAATATTTTAGTCAAATACCCCGCAGCAAGCTACGGGGCATGACTTAGCTTGTTCTTCCTACCCCAAGGGGCGGGGTATTTGGTCTGCACTCCGTTTCGGTCGGCGCTGAACGTGTGCCGCCGGCACACAGCGCCCCTCGCGGCATTCGCCAAA
>CAJUDE010000002.1 GCA_910585295.1 uncultured Lachnospiraceae bacterium
CACTGTATTGATTTCATCTAAGGCAATATTACTATGGCTGGCAACAATATTTTTCAATTCAGCTCCCACATAGTCTGTTTTTTTAGGGTCATTTACAATGCTCCATGAATAGTCAAAAGAGGTGATTTCCGGGTGCAGTTCGTGGAACAACGCTTCTGGTGCAAAAAGAGTTGCCCCATCTAAGTGCATCCTGCCATGTCCTGAATATACCTTTGCAGGAGCGTATAACCCCGATATGGTAACAGAAACGGATGGCTGTTCTTCTCCCAAAGAAATCTCAACCGTTGAACCAACACCCATATCCTCATTCTGCTTTAGCACATTATAGTCAATTACAATACTACGGGAATCTGTTGGCATGGTTCCCTCTGTCAGAGCCGCTTCAACTGCCGCATAATTCTGGTCGGTCAGCATATCGCACATACCACCAGCTTGATGAATCTCTGTTTTATAAGTTGCATGGAGAGATTGCCTGCTTGGAATTATATCTGTAACGCCATCAATAGATAAGATTTCCTGCTTTAATTCCTCATTCAATGGATTTCCCGCTGCCATAACCTTTTCTTCTGTCATTTCAGAATCCAAATAAATTTTATAGTCGCCGTCTGGGAAAAACTGTCTTGCAAGTGCCTCTGGTGAGCGCAGCAAAACAATGGAGGATACCACAAGCAGGATAATTCCGCCCAAACTCAATGAAGCTACAATAGCAACGGTCTTTTTTCGGTCACGCTTAAAATTGGCAATTCCCATTGAAATAGGATTGAGCTTGATATTCTTTTTGCGGCTGCGGATGTCCTTTTGCGCCGGGGTAAAACGGACGGCTTCAATGGGGGAAATCCCTGCCGCAATTTTCACCGGCTTACGGATGGAAACAGATACAATGATCCAACTGCTTATAAGTGTCAAAATAACCGTTGCCACATAGGAAACAGCGTTAAATCCCTTGGAAAACAGGAGAAAACCAGTGCATACGCCCAGCACTGTACCAATCAAAATTCCGATACTGCCGAGTTTGCGTCCCTCTCGCTTTACAATCCGCTTGATTTGCTTTGGCGTTGCACCAATCGTCCGAAGCTGCCCGTAGCTCTTGATTTTGTCATTGATGGAGATACGGAAGATACTCTGGATCACAATATAGCCGCCGATCAGAACAATGGCAATCACGCCAGCCATTAGTGCAAAATCAAAGGATTTAGAGGCATAAGCAAAATACTTGCTGTTCATTTTTGGCATGGAAAGCTGATATTCCTCTGCAATCTCCCTGCAATAAGAGGTCATCAGTTCTTCGTCCAACTTGACGCTGTTTTTGAAATGAGCATAGGCGCGATAGCCAGCCGGGTCAAATCCTTTCCATTCTGTCAGGGCAGCGTTGGAAAGAATGATAGCGCAGGTATTCGCTTCTTTCTCATTTACGCTGTCCATAATGCCGGTAACAACATAATTACCATGAAAGCTCTCGGTATCTAAGGTCACAGTGTCCCCAATCTTGGCATTGTTTCCATAGGTGGAAAGAAAGTATTCGCTTACGACAACTTCATTTGCTTTTTCAGGAACCCGACCCTCTAACAACTCCATCTGCGCCTTGG
>CAJUDE010000003.1 GCA_910585295.1 uncultured Lachnospiraceae bacterium
AGGTAAAATTCTTATTTGGAAAGAGAGAAAGCCGTCTTGATGACAAACAATTCGTGAAAAAAATGTTGAATCAATACCGAGCTTTAAATTTAGTGTATTCTTATTGGAATAATGATAATAGAGAATTATATTGGGGATTAATAAACAAAGGGAGTAAGGTGAGAGATGACACCATTTTGATTAGAAATAATTAAATGTTTTTGGAAGTTAGGTGTTGTATTGGGCAATAAATTATATTTAGAGATAATAAAAAAATGAAGTAATAAAACAGAAAACAGCGGAGTTAGTGGTGCCGAATGAGCAACAATTTTATACGGATGTGTGTTTCATATTACAGCAGGCAAGAGAAAATGCTTATAATAGTGCTAACAGAATTATGACATATGCGTATTGGAGCGTAGGACGAAGAATTGTTGAGCAAGAACAATATGGTGAAAAGAAAGCTCGCTATGGTTCTTATTTAATAAAAAACCTATCTATCCAGTTGGCAGATAAATTTGGAACAGGATTTTCTTTTGCAGGTAGACAGATGAATATGTACTGAAACAACGGATTTCTATATAGATTTGGTTTTCTATAATTATATTCTGAAATGTTTCGTAGTTATTGATTTAAGGACAAAAAATTGACACATCAGGATATAGGGCAAATGGATATGTATGTCAGAATGTTTGACGATCTAAAAAGAAGAGAAGATGATAATCCAACAATAGGTATTATTTTTTGCACAGATAAGGATGAAACAATTGTAAAATATTCTGTGTTACATGAGAGTCAACAAATATTTGCTTCAAAATATATGACAGTTTTACCGACAGTAGAAGAATTACAGAGAGAGTTGGAAAGAAACCAACTGATTTATGATGGTGATAGGTAAAAGCTATTGTTAAGCTCATAATACAGGATATGTAACAAACTACTTTGCAAATGGTTATGACTACAAATTTGTGACTTGCATTCGTGTAATCACAAAAGCTTGCCTATAGATTAACCTTACAATGGAAAGTTACACACATTTTTATTGAAATTGCACGAATTATGTGGCTTATAGTAGTCATAACAATATCACGAAAGAAAGGATTTTCATATGCCAGAGTTCAAATTACAAGCCCCCTACAAGCCTACAGGCGACCAGCCGCAGGCAATCGCAGAGCTGGTCAAAGGCTTCAAGGAGGGCAACCAATTCCAGACTTTACTAGGGGTTACGGGTTCCGGCAAGACATTTACGATGGCGAATGTCATTCAGGAATTGCAGAAGCCGACGCTGGTCATCGCCCACAACAAGACGCTTGCGGCGCAGCTATACGGAGAATTCAAGGAGATGTTCCCTGAAAATGCAGTGGAGTATTTTGTCTCCTATTACGATTACTACCAGCCAGAAGCCTATGTGCCATCCACAGACACCTATATTGCCAAGGATTCTGCCATCAACGAAGAGATAGATAAGCTGCGCCTGTCCGCCACAGCGGCGCTGGCAGAACGTCAGGATGTAATTATTATTTCCAGCGTGTCCTGCATCTATGGTTTGGGCAGTCCAGTAGATTACAAAAATATGATGTTGTCATTACGGCCAGGCATGGAGAAAGACCGGGATGAGGTGATTCGGAAATTAATTGATATCCAGTATACAAGGAACGACATGGATTTCCACAGAGGGACTTTCCGGGTGCGGGGGGACGTGGTGGAAATATTTCCAGCGAATTATGGGGAAACTGCAATCCGGGTAGAATTTTTTGGGGATGAAGTAGACCGTATTACAGAAATTGATGTACTGACTGGGGAAGTCAAGTCACAGTTAGGGCATATGGCGGTATTCCCGGCCTCCCATTATGTGGTTGCGCCAGACAAGATTCTGCGTGCTGCCAAGGAAATTGAACAAGAATTAGAAGAACGGGTAAAATATTTTAAGGGGGAGGACAAGCTGCTGGAAGCCCAGCGGATTGCTGAACGCACCAACTTCGATATAGAGATGCTGAAAGAAACAGGGTTTTGCAGCGGCATTGAGAATTATTCCCGTTACCTTTCTGGTTTGGAGCCTGGCGCGCCGCCCCATACATTGATAGATTATTTTCCAGATGAATTTTTAATTATTGTGGACGAGTCCCATATTACAATCCCTCAGGTGCGGGGCATGTATGCAGGGGACCAGTCCCGGAAGTCCACTTTGGTGGATTACGGGTTCCGCCTCCCATCGGCAAAAGATAACCGCCCTTTGAATTTTGGGGAGTTTGAAAGTAAGATTGACCAAATGCTGTTTGTGTCCGCCACGCCCAATGTCTATGAGAAAGAGCATGAGCTGCTGCGTACAGAACAGATTATACGCCCCACCGGATTGCTTGACCCAGAGGTGGTTGTACGCCCAGTGGAAGGGCAGATTGACGATTTGATTGGCGAGGTCAATAAAGAGATTGCAAAGAAACATAAAGTGCTGATCACCACCCTTACGAAGAAAATGGCAGAAGATTTGACGGATTATATGAGGGAAGTGGGGATTCGTGTGAAGTACCTGCATTCTGATATTGATACGTTGGAGCGGGCTGAAATTATCCGCGACCTGCGCTTGGATGTATTTGACGTGCTAGTAGGCATCAACCTGCTGAGGGAGGGGCTGGACATCCCGGAAATTACTTTGGTTGCAATCTTGGATGCAGATAAAGAAGGATTTTTGCGTTCTGAAACTTCTTTAATCCAGACAATTGGGCGTGCCGCCCGTAATTCGGAAGGGCATGTAATAATGTATGCTGATAATATTACGGATTCCATGCGGGTGGCTATTGGTGAAACGGAGCGGAGGAGGAACATTCAGCAGGCATATAATCAGAAGCATGGGATAACCCCCGCGACTATCCGCAAATCTGTCCGCGACTTAATCAGCATATCCAAAAAAGTTGCAAAGGAAGAATACCAATTCCAAAAAGACCCGGAATCCATGAGCAAGAAAGAATTGGAGAAATTAATTGGGGAAATTCAGAAAAAGATGCAGGCAGCGGCAGCGGAGCTGAACTTCGAGGCGGCGGCAGAGCTGCGTGACAAGATGATAGAGTTGAAAAAGAACCTTCGCGATATGTAATTCCCTGAGATATAAGGGCAGGGGCAATCAATAGAAAAAGGAGTTTACCATTATGGCAAAATCAGAAAAGCAGTATATTAAAATCAGAGGGGCAAATGAACATAACTTGAAAAACTTGGATGTGGATATCCCCAGAAATGAATTTATTGTCCTGACGGGATTAAGCGGTTCTGGGAAATCTTCCCTTGCCTTTGACACCATTTATGCAGAAGGGCAGCGCAGGTATATGGAATCACTGTCCTCCTATGCAAGGCAGTTTTTAGGGCAGATGGAAAAGCCGGATGTGGAGCGGATTGAAGGGCTGTCCCCGGCTATTTCTATTGACCAGAAATCTACAAACCGCAATCCAAGGTCCACCGTAGGGACGGTAACGGAAATCTATGATTATTTCCGTCTGCTGTACGCAAGGATTGGCGTCCCCCACTGCCCTGTTTGTGGAAAAGAGATTAAGAAGCAGTCAGTAGACCAAATGGTAGACCAGATTCTGTCTATGGAAGAGGGGACGAAAATCCAACTGCTGGCTCCTGTTGTCCGGGGGCGAAAAGGCGCCCATCAAAAATTATTTGAGCAGGCAAAGCGCAGCGGCTATGTCAGGGTGCAGGTGGATGGGAATATTTATGACCTGACAGAAGAAATACCAATGGATAAAAATATCAAGCACAATATCGAAATTGTTGTTGACCGCCTCGTGGTAAAGCCAGGCATTGAGAAGCGCCTGACAGACTCTGTGGAAAATGTGCTAGAGCTGGCGGAAGGGTTGATGGCAGTAGATGTCATTGGCGGGGAGCCAGTTAATTTCTCCCAGAGTTTTTCCTGCCCGGATTGCGGCGTCAGCATTGAAGAGATTGAGCCAAGGAGTTTTTCCTTTAATAATCCATTTGGCGCATGCCCCGACTGTTTTGGGCTGGGGTATAAAATGGAATTTGATGTGGATTTGATGATCCCAGACAAGTCCTTAAGCCTTTCACAAGGGGCTATCCAGGTGATGGGATGGCAGTCTAGCACAGATAAAGGGAGCTTTACAAACGCCATTTTGCAAGCGTTGGCGGAAGAATATAAATTTGACCTGGACGCGCCTTATGGGGAGCTTCCGAAAAAGGTTCAGAATATCTTGCTTAACGGCACAGGAGGGAAAGGGATAAAGGTCCATTATAAGGGGCAGCGCGGGGAGGGCGTTTATGATGTGGCGTTTGAAGGGCTGGTCCGGAATGTGCAAAGGCGGTACCGGGAAACTGGGTCTGATACCATGAAGCAGGAATACGAGCAGTTTATGCGGGTAACGCCATGTAAAACATGCGGCGGCCAGCGGTTAAAGCGGGAAGCCCTTGCAGTGACTGTTTCTGGGAAAAATATTTATGAGGCCACTTCTATGTCCATTCAGAAATTGCAGGAGTTTTTAGAGGGGATGGAGCTGACCAAGCAGCAAAAGCTGATTGGCGCCCAGGTGCTAAAAGAAATCCGGGCGCGGGTTGGGTTCTTGGTGGATGTGGGGCTTGACTATTTGACCTTATCCAGGGCTACGGGCACTTTGTCCGGCGGGGAAGCCCAGCGCATCCGCCTTGCCACCCAGATAGGCTCCGGGCTGGTAGGGGTTGCGTATATTTTGGACGAACCAAGCATTGGGCTGCATCAGCGGGATAATGACAAGCTGCTGCATACATTGCGGAACTTAAAGGATTTGGGGAATACTTTGATTGTAGTGGAACATGATGAAGACACTATGTTTGCGGCAGACCATATCGTGGATATTGGCCCAGGCGCCGGGGAACACGGCGGGCATTTGGTCGCCCAGGGAACTGCAAAAGATATTATGGCAAATAAAGATTCCATTACGGGAGCCTATCTGAGCGGCAAGATTAAAATACCCGTCCCTGAAACAAGGAGGAAGCCCTCTGGGTTCCTGAAAATCAAAGGGGCGAAAGAAAATAACCTGCAGAACGTCAATGTGGAAATTCCATTGGGAGTTATGACCTGCGTGACAGGGGTGTCTGGTTCTGGGAAATCTTCCCTGACCAATGAAATCCTCTATAAACGCTTGGCAAGGGATTTAAACCGCGCCAGGGTAATTCCCGGCAAACATAGGTCTATCGAAGGGCTTGAGCAACTGGATAAGGTAATTGACATTGACCAATCCCCTATTGGAAGGACTCCTAGGTCTAACCCGGCAACTTACACGGGAGTATTTGACCAAATCCGTGACTTATTTGCCGCAACGCCAGACGCCAAGGCGAAAGGATATGCCAAAGGGCGTTTTAGCTTTAATGTAAAGGGCGGCCGCTGCGAAGCATGTTCTGGTGACGGCATCCTGAAAATCGAAATGCATTTCCTTCCAGACGTTTATGTGCCATGTGAAGTATGTGGGGGCAAGCGTTACAATCGGGAGACTTTGGAGGTAAAATATAAAGGGAAGAGCATTTATGATGTGCTGGATATGACAGTGGAGGAAGCGTTGGCGTTTTTTGAGCATGTGCCTTCTATCCGGCGTAAAATAGAGACTTTGTATGACGTGGGGCTTTCTTATATTAAGTTAGGGCAGCCTTCCACTACCTTGTCTGGCGGGGAAGCCCAGCGCATTAAGCTTGCCACAGAGCTAAGCAGGCGCAGTACTGGGAAAACCATTTATATCCTGGATGAGCCTACCACAGGGCTGCATTTTGCTGATGTGCATAAGCTTACGGAAATTTTACAGCGGCTGGCGGAAGGAGGGAATACTGTGGTGGTTATAGAGCATAACCTGGATGTGATTAAGACGGCAGACTATATTATTGATATGGGGCCGGAAGGGGGAGACGGCGGCGGAATGGTCATTGCGAAGGGGACTCCAGAGGAAGTGGCAAAAGTGGAAGGGTCCTATACGGGGCAATATATCAAAAAATATTTACAGGGGTAGGAAGTAAAGTGGAATAACGCCCTAGGCATTATAAAAGGCTGTCCAACAGGACAGCCTTCACTTTCGGGGAGTACCTCCTGGATTCCTAAGAATCCAGGAAGCATGAGTTATGAAAAATTATATTAGCTTGTTAGCTAGTACGGATATTAGTATAACCGATGATTGTGAAGGATATGTGAAAAAACCGAGAAAAGTTTAGAAAAAGTATAAAAATTTCATAAACTTTAATTAGGAATTCCATGGAAAAGGTTAATTATAGACGTTTTTTTATAATTTGGAAAAAAACACTTTGAAATTTCCCTATGATTGTATATAATGTAGATGTATATGGAAAAATAGAGTTATTATGTTTAATTGTATTCAGATAGAGGAATGAAAGGGGAACCAAACGATGGCGACAGATATTGGAATTGACCTGGGGACGGCGAGTATCCTGGTGTATATAAAAGGAAAAGGCGTTGTGTTAAAAGAACCTTCTGTAGTGGCATTTGACAGGGATACAAATAAGATTAAGGCGATTGGTGAAGAGGCCAGGCTGATGCTTGGAAGGACGCCAGGGAATATTGTTGCGGTAAGACCTTTGCGCCAAGGGGTTATTTCTGACTACACAGTGACCGAAAAAATGTTAAAGTACTTTATCCAGAAAGCCATGGGCAAAAAAAGTTTCCGCAAACCAAGAATCAGCGTGTGCGTGCCAAGCGGCGTAACCGAAGTGGAGAAGAAAGCAGTGGAGGATGCAACTTACCAGGCTGGCGCCAGGGAAGTTTCCATTATTGAAGAGCCTATCGCGGCGGCAATCGGCGCTGGCGTGGACATTTCTAAGCCTTGCGGCAATATGATTGTGGATATTGGCGGTGGGACTGCCGATATTGCGGTGATTTCCCTTGGAGGGACAGTGGTAAGCACCTCTATTAAGATTGCTGGGGATGATTTTGATGAAGCCATAGTACGTTATATGAGGAAGAAGCATAACCTGTTAATAGGCGAGAGGACCGCAGAGGACATTAAGATAAAGATTGGGACCTGTTTCCCATTAGCGCAGAATGATACCATGGATGTAAGGGGGCGTAACCTAGTGACAGGGCTTCCTAAAACGGTGTCTGTGTCCTCCGAGGAGACAGAGGAGGCTTTGCGGGAAGCTACGCTCCAGATTGTGGAGGCAGTACACAGCGTATTGGAGAAGACGCCGCCAGAGTTGGCAGCGGATGTGGCTGACCGGGGCATTATATTGACCGGAGGGGGCGCGCTGCTTCGGGGGCTGGAAGAGCTGATTGAAGACAGGACAGGGATCAATACCATGACAGCAGAGGAGCCTATGACCTGTGTTGCCATTGGGACCGGTAAGTATGTGGAATTCCTGTCTGGCAAGAAAATAGAGGACTAAATCAGGCAAAATAGGCTTAAGCCTGGCTTATGGACGGAAAGTACAAGGCAACATGTAGTTTATCAACAAAGGAGCAGGGACTATGGTAAAAGGATTATACACTGCGTATACAGGGATGTTGAACCAGCAGAACCGATTGGATGTGCTTACAAACAATTTGGCAAATTCTGCAACGAACGGATTCAAAAAAGAAGGGGCAACCGCGCAGTCCTTCGATGATATGTTGGCATATAAGATTAAAGATACTTCAGCGATGGGGCTTTCCAAGAGGCTGGGTGATGTAAGCCTGGGGGTTAAGATTGGGGAGTGCTACACGGATTACGGCCAGGGGTCTTTCCGTGTGACAGATAATGTGTATGACCTCGCAATCGACGGGGATGGCTTTTTTGCGATATCTTATACAAACAAAGCTGGTGAAACTTCTGTAAAATATACCAGGGATGGTGCTTTTACCGTCAACAGGGAAGGTTACCTGATGACGAAGGATGGAGATTATGTATTGAACCAGGCTGCGGCTCAGGCAGGGAACCCTGGGGAAGCCGGGTACATACGGATAGACCCTAATGTGGAGCTGAAAGTAGATGAAAATGGCAATCTGTACCAGAACAACGCTTTGTTAGGGCAGGTTGGCGTTGTGGATTTTGCTGATTATAATTTTCTGGCAAAATATGGCGAGAATTTGTATGACCTTGTAGAAGGCGGCCAGGCACAGGCGTCAAATGCCCAGGTGGTGCAGGGAACCTTGGAGATGTCCAATGTAAATGTAGTTTCCGAGATGGTAGAGATGATTACGATTTCCAGGGCATATGAGACAAACCAGAAGATTATCCAATCAATAGATGATACACTTGAGAAGGCCGTGAATAATATCGGCAAAGCATAGGAAGGAGTGGCATAAGTTATGATGCGTGCATTGTGGTCGGCGGCGTCCGGCATGATTTCCCAACAGACAGCAGTGGATACGATTTCCCATAACCTGTCTAATGTCAATACTACTGGATATAAGAATGAGAAAACAGAGTTTAAGTCCCTTTTATACCAAACATTGCAGACAAGGACTACCACAGCGAATGGGGAAAATAAGCCAATTTCTGCACAGGTTGGGCTGGGTACCAGAGTTGCCTCCATTACTTCAAATTTCACACAAGGCCCATTGCTGGCAAGTGAAAGCTATACAGCCATGGCAATTGCAGGGGATGGGTTCTATGCGGTAAGGGGAGCGGATGGCAATACATATTATACCCGTAACGGCGACTTTAAGCTTAGCGTGGGGCAGGATGGGGACCTTACCCTGGTTACGGCGGACGGCTATCCTGTGCTGGATTCTGAGGGCAACCCAATTACCATGCCGGGAGATGTAAGCAGCAGTAAAATACAGGTATCCACGGAAGGGGCATTTGGTTATTTGGACGGCAATGGGAATTTTGTGAACGTTGCCAATATAGGCTTGTTCCAGTTCAGCAACCCGGCAGGGCTTCAGAAGCTTTCCAACAGCCTCCTTGCAGTGACAGACGCTTCTGGGGAGGCGTTAAATGAGGCAACCACACCGAACTTAATACGAAGTGAAGTCCGCCATAAATATGTGGAGGGGTCAAACGTCCAGGTGGCAGACGAGATGGTGAACCTGATTGTTGCCCAAAGGGCATATGAGATGAACTCTAAGGCAATCCAGGCGTCAGATGACATGCTGGGCCAGGCAAATCAATTAAAGCGGTAACATAATATAGCTGAAACAAGAACAGATACATGGGAAGCAGGCGGATAAGCGCGAGGAAAGAAGGGTACCTATGGACGTAAATGGAATTAATTCTTATTATGGCAATTTAAATACAGATACAGCTTCCAGTTCTGCAAGCAAACTGGAAGAGACCTTGAATTCGGATTTATCTACGGCGACAGAAGAGGAGTTGATGGATGTCTGCAAAGATTTTGAGGCATATTTTATTGAGCAAATGTTTAAGGCAATGCAGAGGATGGTTCCAGAATCAGAGGATAATGTTTCTGCAGCCACTAAGCAGCTAAAAGATTATTACAAAGACCAGATGACCCAATCTTATGCAGAGCAGGCTTCAGAGGGGGGCGGGCTTGGGATTGCCCAAGTGCTTTATGAACAGATGAAGCGCAATTACGGACTGGAGTAATATTGTGGAGATACTGACAGGATATGTGGGGCATATTGTGTTCCAGAATGCAGAGAACGGCTATACCGTGCTGGAATTAGTTTGCGGGGAAGATGAAATTACATGTGTGGGGATATTCCATGGCGTCAGCGAGGGGGAATCCCTCGAGCTGTCTGGGGAATATACCACACATCCTTCTTATGGGAAACAGTTTAAAATGGCGTCTTTTCAAGTGAAGCCGCCAGAAGATATTGTTTCCATAGAACGCTACCTGGGGTCTGGGGCAATCAAGGGTATCGGCGCTGCCCTGGCGGCAAGGATTGTCAGGAAGTTTCGGGAAGATACTTTCCGTATTATAGAGGAGGAGCCAGAACGCCTAGCAGAGGTAAAAGGAATCAGCCAGCGCAAAGCGATGGAGATTGCAGAGCAGACGGAGGGCAAGCGGGAATTGCGCCAGGCAATGGTGTTCTTACAGCAATATGGCATTTCCCAAACACTGGCAGCAAAAATATATAAAACATATGGGCAAGGCGTGTATGGGGTATTAAAAGAAAACCCATACCGCCTGGCAGACGACATTCAAGGTGTGGGTTTTCGGATTGCGGATGAGATTGCATCCAGGATTGGGATCCACACCGATTCTGATTTCCGCATCCGAAGCGGGATACTGTATACTCTAATGCTGTCCGCCCAGGAAGGGCATACCTGCCTGCCAGCAGGTTTGTTGGCAAAAAGGGCCGGCGAATTATTAGGGGTTGGGGCGGAGCATGTGGAAAAGCATTACATGAACCTTGCCATAGATAAGAAATTGATGATAAAGGAAATGGATGGATGCCAGTATGTTTATGCAGCTTCTTACTATTATATGGAATTAAACACTGCGGCTATGCTGAACCAGCTTAATGTCCCTTATGATGTGCCAGAAATTGAGATCCGG
This sequence comes from uncultured Lachnospiraceae bacterium, assembly GCA_910585295.1. Taxonomy (GTDB): domain Bacteria; phylum Bacillota; class Clostridia; order Lachnospirales; family Lachnospiraceae; genus Petralouisia. The sequence continues at coordinate 10,402 of CAJUDE010000003.1, forward strand.
GAACGGATTAAGAAGATTGAGCAGGACACAGGGATGGTTTTGGACGGGCTTCAGGCAGAAGCAGTCAAAGAAGCAGTGACAAATGGCCTGATGGTTATTACAGGGGGGCCGGGGACAGGGAAGACAACAACAATCAATACCATTATCCGCTATTTTGAACTGGAAGGCATGGATATATTCCTGGCGGCGCCTACTGGGCGCGCGGCCAAACGGATGAGTGAGACAACTGGTTTTGAAGCCCGCACAATCCACCGTATGCTGGAACTAAACGGCGGCGCTGAGGGGAACGCTGGATTTGAGCGGAATGAGCAAAACCCATTGGAGACAGACGTTATTATTATAGATGAAATGTCTATGGTGGATATTTCCCTGATGCATGCATTGTTAAAGGCAGTGGCATATGGCACCCGCCTAATCTTAGTAGGCGATGTCAACCAGCTTCCCAGCGTGGGGCCTGGCAGCGTATTGCGGGATTTGATTGAATCCGGGCAGTTCCATGTGGTGAGGCTGAATAAGATTTTCCGGCAGGCGGCGCAGAGCGACATTATTGTCAATGCGCATAAAATTAACCGTGGGGAAGAAGTGCGGCTGGATAACAAAAGCATGGATTTCTTTTTCCTTAAGAGGTTTGACGCCAATGTGATTATTAGCGTCGTGCTGCAGCTTATCCAACAGAAATTGCCTAAATTTGTGGAAGCGGGGCCGTTTGACATCCAGGTCCTTACGCCTATGCGCAAAGGGCTTTTGGGGGTAGAACGGCTAAATGGGATTTTGCAGCAGTATTTAAACCCGCCGGGGGACGGCAAAGTGGAGAAAGAGCATGGGGACGGCGTGTTCCGCGAAGGCGATAAGGTAATGCAGATTAAAAACAATTACCAATTGGAATGGGAAGTGCGCAGCAGGTACGGGCTGGCCATCGACAAGGGGACAGGCATATTCAATGGGGATATGGGGATTATCCAGAAAATCAGCGAATACCAGGAAACGGTGTCGGTGGAATTCGATGAAGGAAGGCTAGTGGAATATTCTTTTAAGCAATTGGATGAGCTGGAGCTTGCTTATGCCATAACAATCCATAAGTCCCAGGGGAGCGAATACCCGGCAGTGGTTATTCCGCTGCTGGCAGGGCCGAAAATGCTGATGAACCGGAACCTATTGTATACTGCGGTGACGAGGGCGAAGCGGTGTGTCACGCTGGTTGGGAGTGATGTGGCTTTCAAGGAAATGATAGCGAATGTCAGCGAGCAGAAGCGGTATACTGGGCTGAAAGACAAATTAAAAGAGGAATTCTAAGGGGGCAGGTGCGAAAACGGCACTTGCCTTTTTTCCTATTCAATGTTATATTATAGAAGATCAACGCGTTTACGCGCTAAAGTATAGGGAGGAAAGATTCATGAAAAGAAAAATAATGGCACTTATTGTATCAGCGGCAATGGCTGCATCTATGCTGGCTGGATGCGGCACCGTAGGCGGAGATACCAGCAAAAAAGAGGAAGAAGAGCAGTCCAGCCAGAGCACGGAAAGCATTGAGGGCAAAAAAGAGGAAGAGAAGCTGGATGACAGCGCGCAGGAAGAGCTGGAAAACAGCGACGGCAAGGTGTATAAAATCGGCATTTGCCAACAATTAGAGCATCAGGCGTTAGATGCGGCAACCGAAGGCTTTAAGGCAGCTTTGGTAGAAAAATTTGGCGAAGGGAACGTAGAATTTGACTATCAGAATGCCCAGGGAGAGCAGCCCAATTGCGCAACAATTGCAACGAAATTCGTAAATGATAACGTGGATTTGATTATGGCAAATGCAACTACAGCCCTCCAGGCCTGCGCGGCTGCCACAGCGGAGATTCCGATTATCGGGACTTCTGTTACAGATTTTGTGGAAGCTGGCGTGGTGGACAGCAATGAGGCTCCAGGACGGAACGTAACAGGGACTTCGGACCTGGCTCCGATTGACCAGCAGATTGAATTGCTGGCAACCCTTGTCCCGGATGCGAAAAAGGTTGGGATTTTATATTGCTCCTCAGAAGCGAATTCTGTATTCCAGGCAGACCAGGCAGAAAAAGCGCTGAAGGTTAAGGGGATTTCCTACGACAGGTACACAGTATCCGATTCCAACGATATCCAGCAGGTAGTGACCAATGCAGTGGCAGAGTGCGACGCTATCTACATCCCCACAGACAATACAATTGCAAATAATATGGAGGGCGTAAAAAATGTAGCTGGCCCCGCGGGCATCCCAATTATTTGCGGCGAGGAAAATATGTGCGCAGGGGGCGGGCTTGCAACTTTGAGCATTTCTTACTATAACATTGGCTATAATGCAGGCATAATGGCATATGAGATCCTTACAGAAGGCAAAAACCCTGGGGAAATGCCAATTCAATATGCAGACGAAGTGACGAAAAAGTACAATGCAGAAGTTGCGGAGGCCTTAAATATGGAAATGCCTTCTGATATGGTAGAAATTGGAAAAGAGGAATAAAAATGGGACCATTGATCAATGCGCTTCCCGGGTCTGTGGCGCAGGGCCTGATATGGGGGATTTTGGCGATTGGCGTATATATTACCTATAAAGTATTGGACTATGCGGACCTGACGGTGGACGGCAGTTTGGCTACAGGCGGGGCAGTGGCAGTCATTTGCATTACTGGAGGCATGAACCCGTATCTGGCTGTTGCCATGGCATTTGGCGCAGGGATGCTGGCAGGGCTTGTGACAGGGCTGTTCCACACCGCGTTTGGCATCCCGCCAATTTTGTCAGGGATTTTGACGCAGTTAGGGCTGTATTCTGTCAATATGCGGATTTTGGGAAAATCCAACCAGGCGGTCAGCGTTGACCAGTACGAACTGCTGGTAAGCCTTCGGTATATCCAAGAAGCGTGCATTACCGCAGGGATTTGCTGCCTTGTGATTACCCTTATTTTATACTGGTTCTTTGGCACAGAGCTAGGCGCCGCTGTCCGGGCTACCGGCTGCAACCAGAATATGGCTAGGGCGCAGGGGATTAATACCAACACCCAGAAAGTACTGGGGCTTGTGATATCCAATGGGCTGGTGGGCGTTTCTGGCGCGTTATATGCACAATATCAGGGCAGTGCGGACGTCAATATGGGCAGAGGCGCCATTGTGATTGGCCTTGCGGCGGTAATTATCGGGGAAGTGGTGTTTGGGAAAATATTCCATAATTTTGCGCTGCGGATGCTTGCGGCTGTGATTGGGGCGATAATTTACTTTATTGTAATTGCCATTGTGCTGCAGCTTGGGCTGTCCACCAACGATTTGAAGCTGTTCTCGGCATTGATTGTGGCGCTGTTTTTGGCAATCCCATATTTGAAGGGCAGGTATTTTGCTTCCACAGCCAGAAAAGGAGGCAGGGCAGATGCTTAAGATTGAACAAGTGTATAAAACCTTTAACCCTGGCACCATCAATGAAAAAAGGGCGTTGAACGGCATAAATTTGGTGTTGAATGAAGGGGATTTTGTGACAGTGATTGGCGGGAATGGAGCTGGGAAGTCCACGATTTTAAATATGATTGCCGGGGTATATCCCGTAGACCAGGGCAGGATATTGATTGATGAAATTGACGTGACAAAGCTTCCAGAGCATAAGCGCGCAAAGTACCTGGGCCGGGTATTCCAAGACCCAATGACAGGCACGGCGGCAAATATGAACATAGAAGAAAACCTTGCCATTGCCGCAAGGAGGGGCAAGAAACGTTTCCTGGGCTGGGGCATAACTGGAAAAGAGAAAGAGGAATACCAAGAAAGGCTGAAGGCGCTGGACCTTGGGCTGGAAACCAGGATGACAGCAAAAGTCGGGCTGTTGTCAGGCGGGCAGCGGCAGGCGCTGACGTTGTTAATGGCGTCTTTAGAGAAGCCGAAGCTGCTGCTGCTGGACGAGCATACGGCAGCCCTGGACCCAAAAACAGCAAAAAAAGTCTTAGATTTGACAGAGGAAATTGTCAATAAAGACCATTTGACCACCCTTATGATTACCCACAATATGAAAGACGCGATCCGCCTTGGGAACCGATTGATTATGATGCATGAGGGCAGGGTGATTTTCGATGTGGCAGGGGAAGAGAAGAAATGTTTGAAAGTGCCGGATTTATTGGCGAAATTTGAGGAAGCCAGCGGCGGGGAGTTCTCCAATGACCGTATGATGCTGTCCTAAACGCAAAGGCGTGCCGGAACGTGATGTTCCGTCGCGCTTTTCTTAATGGAACATTACCGTTTTTTAGGAATTTTTAAGAAAAAATATATGGCAACGGGGATGGAAGTATGGTACGATAAAACCTGTTGAGAGAAGTTTTCGCATACAGGATAGATGAAAGCTGGAAAAGAAAGTTTATTGGATTTGCTGTTTCCCCCAAGATGCCCGTTTTGCGATGGGGTTTTGTTTTGCTCCATGTTGGCTCCAAGGGAATTTGTGTGCAAAAGGTGCAGGGATAAGGCAGAATATGCCAAGGAGCCTGTATGCTGCCTGTGCGGGCAGCCTTTGGAGGATAGAAGGGAAGAATACTGTTACGACTGCAGCAGGAAGAAGCACAGCTATACCCAGGGGAAAGCCTTGTGGGTGTATAAAGGGGCGGTAAAAGATTCTTTATACCGGTTTAAGTACCAGAACCGACAGGAATATGCAAAATATTACGGCAGGGAGTTATGCCGTGTGCATGGAGGGTGGATAAAGCGGTGTAAGATACAGGCAATCGCCCCAATCCCACTTTCTAAGAAGCGCATGCGCCAGCGGGGCTTTAACCAGGCGGAGCTGGTGGCAAGGCATGTGGGGAGGGAACTTGGCATTCCAGTTTATCCGGGCTTGCTGCTGCGTGTCAGGGATACAAAGGCCCAAAAGGAATTAAATGACGAAGAAAGAAAAAATAATCTGAAAAGGGCTTTTAAAACCAGAATAAATAAGGTACAATTAGACCATATCTTACTGATAGATGATATTTATACGACCGGAAGTACGATGGATGAGGCCGCAGGAGAGCTAAGGCAGGCCGGGGCAAAGAAAATATATTGTCTAAGCATCAGTATCGGAAGAGGGTATTAGGAGGAAGAGATATGGAAGTAAAAAATTGCAGAGGGTGCGGAAGGCTGTTTAATTATCTTCAAGGACCGCAGTTATGTCCAGGCTGCATGTCAGATTTGGAGGATAAGTTTCAGCAGGTAAAACAATTCTTGAGGGAGAACCCGAAAGCGCCGTTGAACGTAATTGCTGAGGAGAATGATGTTTCAGTAAAACAAATCAAGCAATGGGTAAGGGAGGAACGCTTAACTTTCACAGAGGAGTCCCAGATTACCCTGGAATGTGAATCATGCGGTGGGAAGGTCCTGACTGGAAGGTTTTGCGACAGGTGCAGGACAAGCCTTCAAAATGAATTTTCCGGTGCGATTAAACGCACAACCGGAAGTGTGGCTCCTAAGAAGAATACAAGCCAGAAAGACAGAATGAGATTTTTGGATAGTTAAGACTGCCGGCAGGATTTGCTGCCCATGGACAGGAAGTATCAGAAGGGGGTACAGTTCAGGGGGCATATCCTGTCGGTTTTACCGTTTTGGATGGCAGGAAAGGCTTTTCCTAAAGGTGAATATGTGCTATAATGAAGCTGAATAATTATGGAAAATGGACGGTGTGCTTATGTTAAATGAAGAAAGGATTCGTCTTATGACCAAGATGGCCTCCTATGAAGCCAGGGAAGGGAAAGAACATATGCCCATCAAGCAATATTACCGGAAGGATTATGTGAGTTATGAAATGATTAAGGCCTTTGTTACATCAACCATATCCTTTGGCATACTGTTTTTATGCTGGATAATATACAAGATGGATGGATTGACAGAATTTTTGGAAGGGAAGGACTTGCCAGGCTTGGGGGCCTCTATTGCAATCAAGTATGTGGTTTTTGTCTGCATCTATCAGATAATTGCCTTTTTTGTGTATACCTGGCGGTATAAGAAAGCGACTGCCAGCGTAAAGGAATATTACTATACATTGAAGAAGGTAGAGAAGCTCCAGGAGAAGGAAGAGAGATTATAGCCTTTGGAGGGTTGGAAATGACAGGTTTGTTAGAAGTTAGGGAGAAGCTTCGCTTTTTTTATGGGAAATATGAAATCTATGTGGCGGCGGCCATCAGGTTCTTTTTGGGCATTGTGGTTTTTTCTGTGATAAACAGCCAGATTGGCTATATGGAGCAATTGGACCAGCCAGCGGTTGTGCTGCTGGCGTCCCTTGTCTGTGCATTTTTGCCAATTAATGCCATGGTTGTGTTGGCCTGCGGCATGGTGCTTTTGCATCTGTACGCCTTGGCTTTGGAAGCTTGCGCCATTGGGCTGTGTGTTTTTTTGCTGTTGCTCTTTATGTATGGGAAGTTTGCGCCGAAAAATGGTTATGTGGCTATTTTAACTGCATTGCTTTGTTTTTTCCGGGTGCCGCAAGTAATGCCTGTGGCAACAGGAATGTTAAAGGGGCCTTCTGCATATCTTTCTGTATTGTGTGGTGCAGTTTCATATTATTATATTACAGGGGTGCAGCAGAACCTTGTGAATTTCACATCCACAGAAGAGACGGAAGGGTTTGCCAAGTTCACAGCGGCGTTGCGTATTTTTACTGGGAATAAAGAGATGTACTTAGTGTTGGCGGCTTTTTTTATTACCTCATTGGTGGTATATGCAATCCGCCGGCAGTCTATTGATTATGCATGGCGCATTGCAATGTTTGTAGGGAATGCTGTGGAATTGGTAGTGCTGTTGGTAGGCTACCTTCTGCTGGATTTAATGGATAAAGCCGTATGGGCGGCCGTGGGGATTTTTATATCTGTCGTGGTTTCCCTGGTTTTAGAGTTTTTCCTCTATAACCTGGACTATTCCAGGGTGGAGCGGGTGCAGTTTGAGGATGACGAATATTATTATTTTGTGAAAGCGGTTCCCAAAGTGTTTGTCGCCAAGAAAGATAAAAAGGTGAAAAGGATCACCCCCAAGAAGCGGACGACAGTGGGGCGGAGGGAATTGGCCAGAGAATTGGATATCGACCAGGATTTGTTGGAATAAATATAACAGAGAATATAACATTTTATAGAAAGGGGATGAAACTATGATAAAGGATTTATTTGCAATATTGAATTCCTTTGCGTCAAAGTACCTGTTCTGGGTGGACAGCTACACCATTACAAAAATTGATATTGCAGAGATAATTATAATTTCATTCCTGATTTATAATATTTTGATTTGGTTTAAGCAGACCAGGGCGTGGAACCTGCTGAAAGGGATTATTGTAGTGCTGGTGTTTGTGCTGGTTGCGGCAATATTCCAGATGAATACCATTTTGTGGATTGCAGGAAAAACCATCAATGTGGCTGTAATTGCAATTATTATCGTATTCCAGCCAGAATTACGGAGGGCGTTGGAGCAGCTTGGGCAGAAAAGCTTTATTACGTCGCTGTTTTCTTTTGATTCCCAGAAAAATCAGGAGCGGTTTAGCGAGCGCGTCACCAATGAACTTGTAAAAGCAACGTATGAAATGGCGAAAGTGAAGACAGGGGCGTTGATTGTAATTGAGCAGGATGTGACGTTGAAAGAATATGAGCGGACTGGGATTGCATTGGATTCGCTGGTGTCCAGCCAATTGCTGATTAATATTTTTGAGCATAATACACCCCTGCATGACGGGGCTATTATTGTGCGGGGGAACAGGATTGTGTCTGCGACCTGTTACCTTCCCCTTTCAGATAACATGGGACTGAGCAAAGAATTGGGAACAAGGCACCGTGCAGCGGTAGGCATCAGTGAGGTATGCGATGCCTTGACGATTGTTGTCTCAGAAGAGACAGGGAATGTGTCTATTGCCATTGGCGGCGAATTGTACCGCAATGTAGATGCAGAATATTTGAAGGGGAAATTAAATTTCATCCGCAAGGGTTCCATGGATGTGGCAAGGTTTAAGATATGGAAAAGGAGGATGAAGAATGTTAAGGAAAATGATGAAGCATCTGGTAAATAACCCCTGGCTTAAGGTTTTGTCCGTCCTCCTTTCCGTTGTGCTATGGATGGTTGTGGTGAAGATGGCGGACCCAGATTTTACAAAGCCATTTTCCGTCCCGGTGGAAATACTCAATAAGGATGTTATCCGGGCTATGGGGAAAGTGCCGGATATCGTTGGGGATACGGATATTGCAGTGTTTTATATTTCCGGCCCGCGCAGCTATGTGGAAGATATGACAGGCGATGATTTTAGCGTAACTGCAGATTTAAGCCAGGTGGATTTGACCCAGGATGGGGAGCGGAAGCTAATCCCCATTGAAATTAGCGCGAAAAAGAATGACAAGAAGATTGAAATAGTGAAAAAGACGGTGAATATGCAAATCACTTTAGAAGACCTGTCGGAGCAGAAATTTGTCATTTCCCCAGAGGCCACAGGGACTCCTGGGGATGGCTGTGCCATTGGGGATGTGGAAGTGATACCAAACCTCCTGCAGGTTTCCGGGCCGGAATCTATCGTCTCCCAGATTAACCGTGTTTCGGCCTCTATCAATGTAGATGGGGTTTCTGGTGATGTGTCTGACAATGTGAAGCCGACCTTATATGATGAGAATGGGGACATGATTTCCTCTGATTTGTTGGAGATGAACCAGAATGTGGTCACAATCAGGGCAAAAATCCTGAGTACAAAGAGCATACCAATCCGCTGCCAGGTGAGTGGCGCCCCGGCAGATGGATATGAGTATAAAGGGGTGGAATACGCACCAGAAGAAGTGTTGGTCAAAGGGGAGGCGTCCCTTCTGAACAGCATAAGCGCAATCAATATTCCAGAAGGCGTGGTCAATATAGAAGGGGAGAAAGAAGATAAAGAAGTAGTTGTCGATATCACGCCATATTTAGGGGAGAGCGGGGTTTCCCTGGTGGATGAAGCCACAAATCAAATTCTGGTCCGTGTTCTGATAGAGAAGAAGGAGACGAAAATGTTTAGTTTTCCTGTAGAGCGCATCCAGGTCACTGGATTGGATCCAGATTTTGAGCTTACTTTTAGCGGGAATTCCGCGCAGATTTCCGTCAGGGCTTCCAGAGAAGAAATAGGGACACTGCAGACGGGGGATATCAATGCGGCCCTTGACGTATCAGGGCTGGAGCCAGGGACCCACACACTTCAGTTAAATGTGGTTTTACCAAGCGATAAGTTTGAGGTGGTAGACACTGTAAATGTACAAGTGACAATTACAGATAAAAATGCACAGCCAGAAGTGGAAGATGATGAAGGCCAGGAAGGCGTAAATAGGCCTGATGGCGGAGGGGCGTCGGGCGACACCATGGTAGACAGAGATGAGAATGATGCAGGCCAGGATAGGGAGGAATAGATTTTGCGCCTGGATAATATGACAGATTGGGAACATCCGCAGAAATGGAGGAAGTTATGGCAAGAATGTTTGGGACAGACGGGGTAAGGGGTGTGGCAGGCACAGAACTTACCATTGAATTAGCAATGAAATTAGGGCAGGCGGGCGCATATGTGCTTACAAAGGAAAAGTCATACCAGCCCACGATTATTGTAGGGTGCGATACCAGGGTTTCCGGCGGGATGCTGGCAAATGCATTGATGGCGGGGATTTGTTCTGTAGGGGCAAATGCCGTATATATGGGGGTAGTCCCCACGCCAGCCATTGCTTATCTGGTTCGGAAGCATAAGGTGGAGGCAGGGGTTGTTATTTCTGCGTCCCATAACCCTATGGAATTTAACGGCATTAAGTTTTTTAACGGGGAGGGCTATAAGCTATCGGATGAATTGGAAGATGAGATCGAAGCCCTGATTAAAAATGGGATGAAAGATGTTACAATGCCAATTGGTTCTGGAATTGGGAATATTAGCTATCGGTTTGACGCCAGGGAAGAATATGTATTCTTTATGAAGAAAACGGTGCCAGTGGATTTAAGCAATATGAAAATTGTAGTGGACTGTGCAGAGGGGGCTTCCCATTATACGGCGGTTGAGACTTTAAAAGGCCTTGGGGCAAACCTTGTGGCAATCCATACCAACCCAGACGGCACCAATATCAATGCGAACTGCGGCTCTACCCATATGGATGAACTGCGGGCAAGGGTGGTGTATGAAAAGGCAGAGATAGGCCTTGCCTTTGACGGCGATGCAGACCGGATGCTTGCAGTAGATGAAAAAGGGGATGTTGTAGACGGCGACCAGGTTATGGCGATTATTGGGAATTATATGAAAGCCCAGGGCAAGCTGAAAAAGGATACCATCGTAGGCACGGTTATGAGCAATCTGGGATTTACATTGATGGGCAAAGAACATGGCATCCATATTGAGCAGACCAAGGTAGGCGACCGCTATGTTTTGGAAAATATGAGGGAAAATGGATATAATATTGGAGGGGAACAGTCTGGGCATATTATTTTTCTGGATGAAAACACCACAGGGGACGGCCTTTTAAGCGCGCTGCATTTGCTGCAGGTAATGGTGGAAACAAAGGAGCCTTTGTCTAAGCTGTCAGAAATTATGGAGGTCCTGCCGCAAGCGTTAGTAAATGCGAAAGTGCCGAACCATAAGAAAGAGCATTTTATGGATTATCCAGAAATTGCACAGGCAGTGAAGGGTCTGGAACAGAAGTTTGCAGGAGAGGGAAGGGTCTTAATCCGCCCTTCTGGGACGGAGCCATTGGTCCGTGTTATGATTGAAGGGAAGGATCAGGCAGAGATCAATCAGGATGCAAAGGAATTGGCAAACCTGATTATGAGGAACATGCTGTAGTGAATGGAAAATTAATTTGCCCTGGGGCTGCAATAAGAACGAATATGTATTGGAGGAGCAAAAATGGTTAGTCAGAAAGTAACGATTAAGAACCCTACAGGCCTGCATTTGCGGCCGGCAGGTATTTTATGTAAGGAGGCAGTGAAATTTAAGTCCTTGATTACGTTTAATTTCAAGGGCGGGACAGCTAACGCGAAAAGTGTCTTAAGCGTGCTGGGCGCATGTATCAAATCAGGGGATTCCATAGAATTTGTCTGCGAAGGGGAAGATGAAGGGGAAGCCCTTGAGGCGGTAGTCGCTGCGGTAGAAAATGGCCTTGGGGAATAACAGGGAAAATTAGGAAGCCGGTTTCATGTGGGACAATGTGAGGCCGGTTTTCCTTGTATGGAAAATAGCTTTGGATGATATTAAAATATGGAGGGAAATATGAAGAAAATTTTAGTGACAGGCTGCAACGGGCAGCTTGGAAGGGCGCTTAATAAAGAATATTCTAAGGAATTGCTGGTAAACACTGACGTAATGGAAGGGGATGGGATAAAAGCCCTGGATATTACAAATATCGATGCTGTGATGAAGCTGGCAAGGGAGGAAAATCCGGACGTGATTATAAACTGTGCGGCCCATACGGCGGTGGAGCTTTGTGAAAGCCAGTGGGACCTTGCATATCAAATCAATGCCATTGGGGCGCGGAATCTAAGCATTGCCGCTGCAGAGGTCGGGGCAAAAATGGTTCAGGTATCCACAGATTATGTATTTGATGGGACTGGAACAAGGCCTTATACTGAGTTTGACAACCCTGGCACAACTAGCGCATATGGCAAGACAAAGCTGGAGGGGGAGCGGTTTGTAAAAGAATTTGCCCCTAAGCATTTTATATTAAGGACGGCATGGCTCTATGGGGATGGAAAAAATTTCCTAAAGACTATGTTAAAGCTTTCAGAGGAGCATGAAGAGGTAAAGGTGGTGAAAGACCAGTTTGGGACGCCAACCAGCGCGGCGGAATTGGCCAGGCTGATTAAATTTTTAGAGCCTACAGAAAATTATGGCACCTTCCATGCCACTTGTGAGGGGCAGTGCAGTTGGGCGGAATTTGCGGGAAAGATTTTTGAACTGGCAGGGAAGGCTACAAAGGTAATCCCGATTACAACAGAGGAGTATAATGCAAAAGTGCAAAGGCCGGCATATTCTGTCTTGGATAATTATATGCTGCGCCTAACTTCCAATTATAAGATGGCAGATTGGGAAGTGGCATTAAAGGAATTTATGGATGGGTTACAGTAGGCAGCATAGAGGAGACTCCAAGATGAAAAGCAAGTTACGGATAGGTGCGTTTGCGCTGCTGACGCTCCTTATGGCAGGGTGCATTGCGCTGCAGTACCAACGGGGCTGGGGGACAGAACAGGCAGTAACCAGCCAGTTAGAGATTGAGAACCAGGCGATTGTGGGAGAACTGCAAAAAGGGCTTGTGGTTTCCCAGACATTTACGGCGGACAGGAATTTTTCTGGGATTTCCCTTTTGATGGCGACTTACAATAAAACAGTTTATGGAAAAATACACATAAAGCTATTGGAGGAAGAGAGTGGGCAGGCGCTTGTGGAAAAGTCTTTTTATACTGCCTCGATGAAGGATAATAAGCCCTTTTATTTTATGTTTGGCAAAGAGATTGAAGTGGAGTCCCCCAAACAGTATAGGCTTGTGGTGGAGTCTGGCAAAGGGCGTATAGGGAGCCATGTCACAATTTGGAATTCCTTGGAAGATCAGGAAAGCGGCGGCTCCTTGTATATTAATGGCGAGCGGCAAGAAGGGGACTTGGTTTTTGATTTCGTGTACCAAGGCAAAGAAGTATTTTATTGGGGCATGTTCTTACACCGGGCAAGCCTTTTCCTGCTGTTTTTTGGGTTCCTGGGCCTCCATTGCTTTGTCGGCATAAAGGAACTGTATCAGTGGATTTTTGAGAAGCGGGTATGGGTTGCGCTGGCGTTGTTTGTATTTATGGTGTTGAATAAATATCATTTTTCTTCTATAGAGCAGTTTGATTGGTATATCCAGCCTGGGGAAGGGACAGAATACACATCGGCTGTAATGGGCAAATCCCGTGCTATCCGCAGTGATGAGTGGATGCTGGGCGTGCCGAGGTTTTTGTCGGCAGAGTATAGCGATTACGGCAAGTATAATGAAGTTGTCCGGGCAGAGAAAACAACAAATTTATCTGCCTCGGGTTTGTACCGCAGCTATTCTGCGCTTGCGCAGCCAATGGCATGGGGATTTTACCTGTTTGGGTCGGAATATGGCTTGTCGTTCCGATGGTGCTTTTACATGATATTCGGTTTCTTGTTTTCCTATGAATTTTGTTTGCTCCTAACCAAAAGGAAGAAGCTGCTATCCTTGCTTGGCGCGTCCTTAATCTGGTTTTCTAGCTGCAATATGTGGTGGTCTGCCATGAACTGGATTTTAGCTGGGGAAGCGGCATTGGTTTGCACCTATTATTTTTTAGAGGAGCCAAGCAGGAAAAAACGTGTGCTTTGGGGGATTGGGATTGCAATCTTTGGCTCTTGCTTTGCAGTGGTGGATTTGTATCCGGCATGGCAGGTGCCAGCCGGGTATCTGTACCTGCTGATTCTAATCTGGATGCTTGCGGGCCATTGGCAGGGCATAAAAGGGTATCAATGGAAAGACTGGGCGATTGCGGCTGGGAGCATTTTATTCCTGGCAAGCATTGCAGGGGTGTTCTTGCTCAACGATGCAGAATACCTTACAGATATTATGAATACTAGGTATCCAGGGATGCGGGTCAGCTATGGAGGCAAGAGCATCCACCAGCTTCTTGGATATCTCCCAACCTTTTTGATGGGCTGGAAAGATTATACGAACCCAAGTGAGGCAGGCAGGTTTGCCAGCTTTTTCCCAATTCCCTATGTGCTGTCGCTGGTGTGGTTTTTGCGCAGCAAGAAAAAGGACTTGCTAATGGGGCTGCTGTTGGGCGGCACGACATTTTTGTCCCTTTATTGCGTGATGGAGCTGCCCGAACTGGTTGCAAAAGTATTCCTGCTTACCTTTTCCACACCAGAGCGGACTGCTGTAATTTTAGGCTATGCCCAGATTTTGCTGTTGATTGTGATGGCGTCCAGGCAGGCCGAGGAAGAGCGGCTCCGGCTTCATGTGGGGCTTGCGGTAGTTTCCCTGACTGCAGCTGCCACGTTGTGGTATAGTAAGGAAAACTTTGAAGGTTATTTGAACATCTTGTATTTTATTGCGGTAGCGGTTGTGGTATTTGGGGCAATCCTCCCTGTAATTTCCAGGGTGAAGGAAAGTTACCGGAGCATGGCGGTGGCGGCATTAAGTATTTTTACAATTGTAACAGGGCTTTCCGTGCATCCTCTAATGTGCGGGCTGGACGCCATAAAAGGGAAACCGGCTGCTGCTGCGGTAGCTGATATTGTAGAAAGTGACAAAGATGGCAAGTGGCTTGCGGTGGATGATATTGCTGCTGGGAATTTTTTGATTGCCTGCGGGGCGCCTGCGGTAAACTCTGTGAATTATATTCCCAATATGGAGCTTTGGGCGAAACTGGACCCTGATGGGGAAAAAGAAGAAATCTATAACCGGTATGCCCATATTGTGGCCACCTTGACCAAAGAGGAGACAGATATGGAGCTGTACCAGACAGATGTGATTAATTTGGACCTTTCCTACCATGACTTAGAGAAAATTGGGATAGATTACATTTTTGCCAAAAAGCCTGTGGAATCCCAGGAAGACGTAGCATTTGAGGCATTGTACCAAGAGGCGGGCTGCCATATTTATAAAGTAATGCCAAGGTAATTGCTGTGCATGTTGGCGGTGCAGCAAAGGGGCGGCAGTGCGCCCTGCCCCATCAGAAGGAATTTGCAATATTCAGGGAAGGATGGTATAATGTTGGCAGACATTATACGCGCCGGAGTGCGCATAGGGAGCCATACTATATCGCGAAGCGGTTATGGCATAATGTTGGCAGACATTATACGCGCCGGAGTGCGCATAGGCAGCCATACTATATCGCGAAGCGGTTATGGCATAATGTCGGCAGACATTATACGCGCCGGAGTGCGCATAGGGAGCCATACTATATCGCGAAGCGGTTATGGTATAATGTCGGCAGACATTATACGCGCCGGAGTGCGCATAGGCAACCATACCATATCGCGAAGCGGTTATGGTATAATGTCGGCAGACATTATACGCGCCGGAGTGCGCATAGGCAACCATACCATATCGCGAAGCGATTATGGTATAATGCCTTGCGATATGATACGGGCCGAAGGGCGCATAGGCAGCCGTCTGGGCCACGAAGCGATTATGGCATAATATCGCTCCAATAAGCGGTGAAACAGGCCAAAGCAGCATAGCATTTAGGAGGAAAAGCGTGTACCATAGGTTAGAGGAGATTTTAATTCAACAAAAAGAAAATATAGAGAAGGTGTTAGAAAGCGGGTACTTAGAAAAAGTGTCCCAGGCAGTGGATGTGCAGGTGGCAGCCCTGAAAAATGGGAATAAAACTTTAATTGCAGGAAACGGAGGGTCTGCCGCTGACGCACAGCATTTTACAGGGGAGCTTGTTGGGCGGTTTTTAAAGGAACGCAAAGGGTTCCCCGCAATAGCCCTTACAACAGATACTTCCGTGATGACTTCCGTTGGGAATGATTATGGGTTTGATGAGATATTTGCAAGGCAGGTGGAGGCGTTGGGAAGTGTGGGTGATGTGTTTATTGGCATTTCCACTAGTGGGAATTCTGAAAATATTATCCGGGCAGTGAAGAAAGCGCGCGAAATGGGGCTTACCACAATCTGCCTTACTGGGATGGACGGGGGCAGGCTAAAAGGCTTGTGCGATTATGAGATGACCGTCCCACTGCAGGAAACCCCAAGGATACAGGAATTCCATACAATGACAGTCCATATGATATGTGAGTTGGCAGAGGAAAAGTTATGAGTGGGAAAAATGGGAATCAGTACAGTATTTCAAAATTATTTTTAAAGTTTAACCAGCTTTTGTGGAAAAAATCATTCCTGCAGAATATCCGTGTTCTTTTTTATTGGATAGACGGGGCTTTATTGCTGACTTGTAAACGCAGGGGCAAGGAAACCCCTGAGGGCTGCGGCCGCAAAAAGGTTTTGGTGATATATAATATGGCTTTGGGGGACGGCGTTATGTTCTATGGCGTTTCCAAAGCCATCCGTGAGATTTGGCCGAAAGGGCAGTATGAGGTTACCATTACATGCCAGTCGGCCTTTTCTTCATTATATGAAAGCGCTGGGATTTACGATAAGGTGCTGCCTTTAGACTTTTCCGGCGCGGTGATAAACCTGAAAAAAAGGCGTGAGCTGTTTGGAAAGCTGCGGGAGGAAAGCTATGACCTGGTAGTTGACCCAGTGGGGTGCGAGGACTGCACCACCAATATGTTTGTGGCAAGGGCGGCAAAGGGGAAGCGAAAGATTGGGGTTTTGGACATGTCCATAAAGGAGCGTCAGGCGCCAGAATGGCTTAGAAGGAAAATTTACCACAAAGTAGTGGAAATCCGTCAGGGGCAGATCCATTTAATCCGTTATTATGGGGAGTTTTTCCGCAAGCTTGGGGCAAAGTCCTGCATCCCCAAGCCAGCAGAGCTTCCAGCGGCAGAACTGCCCTTTGAGGTTCCAGAACGGTTCTTTATTATATTTCCAGTGGCAAGCATGGAAGTGAAAAAATGGCCGTTGAAGCGGTACGCCTACCTTGCGAAAAAAATATATAATAAGGCGAAGATGCCTTTGGTGGTATGCGGCACAGAGCATGACAGGCAGGGCATTGAGGAATTTTTGCGGCTGCTGCCGGATGTGGAAGTAAAAGATTATATTGGGAAGACAAACATTATGCAGTTTATAGAATTGATTGGGCGTGCATCCCTTGTGGTCAGCAATGATACCAGCGCGTACCATATTGCAGTGGCAAAACAGGTTCCGGTGGCGATGGTCTGCGGCGGGTACACATACCACCGCTATGCAAAATATGATTATGAAAAAGAGGGGTGCCGGACACCATTGCTGGTGCGTCAGGAGATGGAATGCTATGACTGCAACAACCATTGCTGCTATACGGGGTTCCAATTGTTTCCGTGTATTGATAAAATCGGGGCGAAAGAGGCATGGAAGGAAATCAGCGCCTTGATGGAAAGGGAAGGGCTGTGTACAGATGACAATTGAGAAATTAGGCAAGGTTTCAGAAATAAAAGTCCTCTTGTTTGGGGATTTTATGGTGGACAAGTATATCTACGGGAAAGTTTCTAGAATTTCGCCGGAGGCTCCGGTGCCTGTCTTAGAGGTATCCTCCAAACAATTTAAGCTTGGCGGGGCGGGGAACGTGGTGAATAACATTATCACGTTAGGCGCCAGCGTGCGTGTGCTGGGATGCGTAGGGGAGGATGCAGATGGCGCCTGGATTGCGTCAGAACTTTCTGGAAAAGGCATTGAGGCAGGCCATATCAGGAAATTCCCTCAGGTACAGACAATTTCCAAAACACGGCTGGTATCCAAGAACCAGCAATTCCTGCGGTACGATGAAGAGAAGGTTGAGGATATCCCAACGGAATATATCGCTTATATAAAACAAAATGCAGACGCTATTTTTGCAGGAGTCCATGTTATGGTGCTTTCTGATTATGGGAAAGGCGCGGTGACAAAGGAGGCGGCTCAGTTTTTAATTGGGCAGGCAAAAGAGAGGGGCATCCCTGCGGTAGTTGACCCCAAAGGGGCAGATTACAGCAAATACGCAGGCGCCAATGTCTGCACGCCCAATGTGAAAGAATTGGGGGATGTGTCAGGCAAAATACTGCATTCCGAAGAAAGCCTTACAGCGGCGGGGGAAGAGGTAAGGGAGCAGGCAAACTTAGAATATCTGCTGCTGACCCGTTCAGAAAAAGGGGTTTCTTTGTTTGGCAAAGGTGGGGGAAAGAAAGATTTTCCGGCGGCAAGCAAGGATGTCGTGGATGTGACAGGCGCCGGGGATACGGTAGTCTCTACCGTGGCATTGATGATGGCGGCGGGGTTTTCTTTGGAGGACTGCTGCATCCTTTCTAATATTGCCGCTTCTATTGTATGTTCCAAATTTGGGGCGGCAACTTTGTCTTTAAATGAATTGATGGAGCAGATTGTAAACAGTGGGGAATTTAAGCTGGTGGACTTGGTTACAGCCAAATACGTGATGGCCAGCCTGAAAGAAAAAGGCAAGAAAATTGTATTTACCAATGGTTGTTTTGACATGCTCCATGCGGGGCATCTGGCATCCTTCTTGCAGGCCAGGAAATTTGGCGATGTGCTGGTTGCGGCAGTGAACAGCGACGCCTCCGTCAAACGGTTGAAGGGCGAGGAACGCCCGATTGTGGAGCAAACATACAGGCTTCGGATGCTCTGCGCCCTGGAATGCATTGATTATGTGATCCTGATGGAAGACGACACGCCAGTACGTATCATCCAGGAGCTTAAGCCAGATGTGACAGTGAAGGGCAAGGACTGGGAACATAAGGACATACCAGAGCGGCGTGTGGTGGAATCCTATGGCGGAGAAGTGAAGTTTATTGACTTGGAAGGCGGGCTGTCCACCACCAGCCTGATTGGGAAGATCAAGCATGAATAAGGCAGTTTTTTTGGACCGGGATGGGACAATCAATGTGGATTATGGGTATGTATGCGAGCCAAAAAAGCTGGAATTTATGCCCGGCGCCCTAGAAGCGTTAAGGAGGATACAAAAGGCAGGCTTTTTGCTGCTGATTGTGACCAACCAGTCTGGGATTGCAAGGGGATATTTTTCAGAACGGCAGTATCAGGAATTTGAGGGGTTCCTGCTGGGGCGGATGGGGCAAGAGGGCGTTATCGTTGATAAAGTATACCATTGCCCCCATGGGGAAGGCGGCGGCTGTTCTTGCCGCAAGCCCTTGACAGGCATGTTTTATCAGGCGGCGGAAGAATTTCAGGTTGATTGGGGCCAGTCTTATGCCATTGGCGATAAGGCGCGCGATTTGTCGATTTGTGAAAAAGAAGCAGTCACAGGCATTTTGTATCACGAGGGGCAGGGGGCAGGCAGCTTAAAGGCCAGCGGACAGGAAAGCATTGTCAGCCTGGGGTCCTGGCAGGAAATTGCAGAGTATATTTGTGCTGCCAAAAAAGACGCCCCACAGGGGCGTAAATGAAATCATAAGATATTGGATAATATAATGTTATGGATAATATGAAGAAAAATATAGCATGGAATACCTTTGGGAGCATCTTTTACTGTGTATGCCAATGGCTGATAACGGTTCTGGTGGTTTGGCTGGACAGTTACCGCGCGGCGGGGAACCTTTCGCTTGCCATGACCACCAGCAGCAGCTTTTCCGCAATATCTTTGTTCAGCATGAGGAATTACCAGGTGTCAGATGTGATGGGGGAATATACTTCAGGGCAATATGTAAGCAGCAGGGTCCTTACCTGCGTTGCGGCGGTGGTTAGCTGCATTGCAGTATCCATGTTGGGGAACAACAGCCAGTATGAAGTGTTATGCATCGCCGCATTTATGGTGGTCCGGGCGGCGGAGGCAGTGGTGGACGTGCTGCATGGGGTCAATCAGAAGTATATGAGGTATGATTTGATTGGGAAATCGTATATCATCCGCGGCATCCTTACCATTGGCTCGTTTAGCCTGGGGCTTTTGGCTTTTCAGGATTTGATGGCCACGCTTTTTATAGTGGCGGGGCTGAATTTCCTAGCGGCAGCCTGTTTCGACTGGATGAAGACAAGCCGGTTGGAAAAATTTCAGATTAATCTGATGGATAAAAAACTTGGGAAGCTTCTAAAGACATGCGCCCCAATTGTGGCATTCTCTTTTTTGTTAAGTTTAGAAAACCTTATTCCTAAAATTTCATTAAAGCAATGGTATGGGGAAGAACAGCTTGGGATTTACTCTTCCATTGCATCCCCTACCCTTGTGGTGCAGGTGTTCGCCTCCGTGGCCTTTAACCCATTCCTCCCTGCCTTTTCCCTGGCATACCAGCAAGGGGAATGGAAGAAGTTTCGGGGCATGTTCCATAAAGCCCTGGCTGCGCTGGCCGGGATGTGCCTTGTGGTCACATTAGGCGGGATGCTGTTTGGCAGGCTGGGGTTAACCATCTTGTTTGGGGAAGGCATTCTGGAGCATTATAACCTGTTTTTACCGATTGTATGGTGTACCATTTTGACAGCGCTAATTTGGATTTTATCTTCCCTGGTAGTTGCGGTAAGGAAAATAAAGTGGCTGCTGGCCGGGATGGCAGTGGATTTCCTGCTGTGCCTTGGGCTGGTGGGGCCATTGGTCCGTACATATGGGAAAAATGGGGTCAGCATTGTGCAGATTGTTGCATATGCCGTTTATATTGTGTATCTGGTTGTGATATGTGAAATCAGCACTAGAAGGAGAAAGGGAGACAAATGAAAAAGTTAATCATTATACCAGCCTACAATGAGGGAGAAAGCATTTGCAATACCATAAAGGACATTGAAGCGCATGCGCCTGATTTTGACTATGTGGTGGTCAACGACTGCTCCACAGACAATACCAGGGAATTGTGCTTGAAGCACGGCTTCCATTTTATAGACCTTCCAATCAATCAGGGGATTGGGGGGGCTGTGCAGACCGGGTATTTGTATGCTTATGAAAATGGGTATGATATTGCTGTACAGGTGGATGGGGATGGGCAGCATGACCCATTTTTTTTACAGAAGATGGCGGATACTCTCCAAAAGAGCCAGGCAGATATGGTGATTGGCTCTAGGTTTATTGAGCATAAAGGCTTCCAGTCCTCTTTCTCCCGCCGTATTGGGATTAAGTATTTCACTTGCCTTATTAAATTGCTGACGGGAGCCACAATTACAGACCCAACTTCTGGCCTTCGGATGATTGGCAGGGACGTCATAGAGGTCTTTGCCCGTTCCTACCCAAGGGATTACCCGGAGCCGGAAAGCGTGGTCCAAATCTTATGCCTGCATAAAAAGGTGCAAGAAATCCCAGTGTTGATGCGGGAGCGGCAAGGGGGTATTTCCTCCATACGGATGGGGAAATCTGTCTACTATATGATAAAGGTTACGCTGGCAATTCTGTTATGCCGGATTGCCCAGAGGAGAGGAGGGAAGTAAGATGTCTGAGGTGCTAAGATATGCGTTGGGGGCAGGGGTGCTTGCATACTTTGTGCTGGTGGTCTATTTCCTGAAACGGAGGCTTATTGACTTGAAATACAGCCTAGTATGGCTGTTGGCAGGTATCTGCATGGCGTGTATGGTGTTATGGCCGAATGCATTGTCCTCCCTGATGGGGGCTTTTGGGATTACTGTCCCAGTCAACGGGCTGTTTTTGGTGAGCATTGGGTTTGTCTTTGTGATACTGATGTCCCTTACTTCCATTGTCTCTAAGCAGACGGACAGAATCAAGCAGTTGGTGCAGCACCAGGCCTTGTTAGAACAGCGGATACGGGAATTGGAAAAGAAAGAAGGGAAATAAGATGGATGTGAAATCTGTGTTAGTCACTGGGGCGGCCGGGTATATGGGCCACCATGTGGTAAAAGCGTTTCTGGATGCCGGGTATCAGGTTTTGGTAAACGACTTAAATTATAAAGGGGTGGACGAGCGGGCAGTCCGCCAGGAGGCAGATATTTTCTCTGGTGAGAAAAATATCTACCAGCAAATGGGGGAGCCGGATTTGCTGGTGCATCTTGCCTGGCGGGATGGGTTTGTCCATAATTCAGACGCCCATATGAAGGATTTGTCAAAGCATGTGACGTTTTTGAAGCATATGGTGGATGGCGGGCTGAAATCCTTGTCTGTGATGGGGAGCATGCATGAAGTAGGCTATTGGGAAGGCGCAATTGACGAGTCGTCGCCGTGCAGCCCGATGTCTATGTATGGGATTGCCAAAAATGCGCTGCGCCAGTTCCTTTTATTATATACCCAGGAAAAGGATATTGTGGTCCATTGGCTGCGCGCCTATTACATTTATGGGGATGACGCCAGGGGAAGCTCTATCTTTGCCAAGCTTGTCCAGGCAGTGGAGGATGGGAAAGAGAAATTCCCATTTACCAGCGGGAAGAACCAATATGATTTTATCCATATTTCCCAGTTGGTGGAACAGATTGTCAAAGCAAGCGTCCAGGAGGAAGTGACGGGCATTATCAATGTTTGCAGTGGGGAGCCGGTATCCCTGGGGGAAAAAGTGGAAGAGTTTATCAAAAGCCACCGCTACAACATTCAGCTTGACTACGGGGCGTTTCCAGACAGGCCGTATGACTCCCCAATGGTATGGGGGGATCCTGCAAAAATCAGGAAGATCATGAAAGGATAAGAGATGAAGCAATATAACCATTATACAGGAAAAGATTTTACCATTGTAATTTGCGCTTATGGAACCTGTGAATATTTGGAAAAATGCATCCGCGCCATAAAAAGGCAGACAGTTAAGCCAAAGGTGTTGATTTCCACTTCCACGCCCAATGGGCATATTTGCGGGCTGGCGGAGAAGTACCATATTGAGGTGCGGGTAAACCCCAATGGCGGGCATGTCAGGGACTATAATTTTGCCATAAGGCAGGCAAGCACAGAATTGTGCATGCTGGCGCACCAGGACGATTTGATTGAGAAGACATTTGTAGAACAGAACCTTCGGGCGTTAAACCGAAGCAAACGCCCAATTATTTCTTTTTGCAATTATCTGGAGATGCACGAGGATAAGGTGGATAAAAAGCCTTCTACAATGGTAAAGGTGAAAAGGATTATGTTGCTGCCCTTAAAAGTGCCGGGGCTGGGGCGGACTATGTTTGGGAAATGGCTGATCCAGTGCATGGGGGACCCAATCACCCACCCAACCGTAGTGTGCGTGAAAAAGGAGATGCCAAAAGAGATTTTCCAGGAAAAGTACAAGGCTTCCATGGATTGGGATTTATGGCAGAGGCTTTCTAAACAAAAGGGTGAGTTTGTATATGTCGGCCAGGTGCTATTGTACCACAGGATGAACAAGGAAAATGCAACTGCAAAGCTTTTTGCGCATACCAATGCCAGGTACGAAGAAGAATATGAGATTATGTGCCGGTTTTGGCCAAAATGGGTTGCAAAGGTTATTATGCATTTCTATTCTAAGACCGCAAAGTATTATTAGAAGGGGGCGCTATGAAGCTAAGTGAAATAACCAGGGGGAGGGAAAATAACCTGGATTTTATCCGCTTTTGGGCGGCGGCTTTGGTGATTTTCTGCCATGCATTCCCCATCAGCCTTGGCGGGGAGAACGTGGATATCCTTGGCAGGCTGACGGGCAGCCAAATGCATTTTGGCAACCTGGCGGTATGTATTTTCTTTTTTTACGGCGGGTTCTTGATTAGCAAGAGCGCAGAACGGCTGCAGGGGGCAAAGCCTTATTTTAAGGCAAGGGCGCTTCGGCTGTTCCCTTGCCTGGCTGCAGTGACTTGCCTGCTGGCCCTTGTGGCAGGGCCAATCCTAACGGAATTGAGCCTTGGGGAATACTTTAAGGATATGGGAACCTGGAAGTACTTGCTGAATTCGGTTATGGTGTTGGTGCATGATTTGCCTGGGGTATTTGGGGGGAATATTTATAATGGTACGGTAAATGGTTCCTTATGGACGCTTCCCATAGAGTTTTTATGCTATATTATGTGCTTTTTGGCGCTAAAACTTAAATTCTTAAATGAGAAAAATGCAAAATGGATGGTTATGCTGTTTGCAGCAGGTTATTTGGCGGCGGCGAAGTTATTGGCAAATTCCGAAGTGCTAAGCGCGGCGCTTCGCCCTACAGGGCTGTTCTTTGCTGGCATGGTATATTATGTGTATCGGGATAAAATAACCATAAAGGCCTGGGTTGCTGCAGTTTGCGCGGCCATCCTGGCAGCCAGCGCGGCATTCCATTTGCTAGGGGTTGCAGTGTTCTTTTGCTTTCCTTATTTTATGATGTATCTAGGGTTTGGGACTAAGCGGAAATTAAGTGGGTTTGCGAAAAAGGGGGAAATTTCTTACGGGATGTATTTATGCGGCTGGCCCATCCAACAGATGGTATGCCAGGGGTTTGGCGGGCGGATGGACCCATACCTGAATGCGCTGCTTGCATTTCCGATTGCGATTTTGTGTGGGATTTTGTTGAACAGGTTTGTGGAACAGCCCATAGGCAGCATGGCGGGGACAGGAAGAAAGGAATAAGGTCAGAAATGGAAGGGTCAGTAATAAGCTCAATTTTCTTTATGGTGAGTTTCGGGTTGGTATATGCTGGGGCGTTCCGGCTCCAAAAATCAGAAAAGCCGTTAAACGGCGTGGTCTGGGTGATGATGGATTTCCTTACTGTGCTGTGCTGGGGCGCTTTTTGCGCAGGGCTAATTAATATGGTTCGGATACCGGTAAATATTGTCAGCATGGGGCTGGTGTACCTGGTTTCCGGGGCTGCCCTATTTTACAAAGCCCATAGAGATGGGGAAACCCAAAAATACCAATGGAACAGATATGATTTTTTATACGTTGCCCTGGTGGGAGGGGCGGTGTTTGCCTTGCTGGCAGCCCGCATTACCCCACGCCTTGATTTTGTGTTCAATAACAGCGATGCAGCAGTGCATTTACGCAATTCCCTTACAATTGTAAGGACGGGGAACTTGGATACCATGTATTTTGCGCCGTTACATAATGCTTTGGTGACAGAGGTGTTCCTTCCACTGATAAGGAAAACTGACACGTATAAGGTGTTTCTGGTGGTGGATGGCGCGGCTTTTGTCCTGGAGGCAGTGTTTTTTATGGCCCTGATACGGGAATACCTCCAGAAAACGATATTAAAAGGGCTGGGGATTTTGATTGGGTTTGCCTATGTGTTCGGCTATCCGATGCATAGTTACCTGTTTTCCTTTTTCTATTGGGGGATTTGCGTGATGCTGATTGGGTATGCATTGCTGATGCTGCGGGAATATTCTGCAGGGAAACTTAAGGAAAATATTACAATTTTTTGCTTGATGGCATGCTGCGCTTCCATTACTATGTGTTATATGTTGTTCGGCCCTGTCAGTTATGTGGCAGTGTTCTTATGCCTTTGTATTAATTTTCAGAAAAGGGGTACATTATTTTCCTGGAATACGGTAAAAATATCATTGCAGGTTTTTTTGCTCCCCTGCATTCTTTCTGTGTATTACTGCTATTTTATGTTCCTGAAAAAACAGGGGCTGTCGGTTGGAGGGACCCTTGGCCTGCAAGGGGCGATTTATGGGGAATTGTTTATCAACTTTATCTGGCTGACGCCTTTTGTGCTGTATATGCTGGTGCGTTCCCTGAAAGAAAAGCATTTGGATGGGGCGATGGTTTTTTTCCTGTGTTTTTCTGGTATGGTATTGGCAATGGGAGGGCTTGCCGTGGCAGGAAAAGCTTCCCAATATTATTATTTTAAGTTTTACTATCCTGTTTGGATGCTTGGGTTCGTGGTATTGGCTCAGGGCGTTTCTAAATTATATGAAGAATCTAGGGATTTTTTGGTTGCTGGGATTTTGATGGTGGTGTTTGTGGCGGCAATCAGCGCGACAAAATTAGAAACAAAAGCGCAGGCGCGCGGGATTGGCTGGGGCGACCACACTTCTGAATTGTTTGGCATTTATTATTACAACGCGTCCTCGTACCAACTCAGGCTAAAGCCTTTCAATAAAGACCTTTTGGACGCCAGCAATTATATTATGGAGGAATTTGGGAAAGACGAGAATGTACCAATGATTTCCACCCTCCCGAATTATGTGCAGTGCTATTGGTACGAAGCCTTGACAGGAGAAGATTCCAGCGAGTATTACGGCTGGGATTATGGGATGGGCGAGATTAAGCGCAAGCTAAAGAACCAGGAAGTGGAGCATTTTATAGTAGGCAAGTTTTTTAAGGTATATAAAAAAAATAAAAGGTTTTTTAAGAAGTTCAATTGGGTCTATGAAAACAAAACGGTATTTGTGGCGGAAACAAAACCGAAGGTTTGCAAATAGAGCCTGAGAATGTTATAATGTAAAGGATTTATAATTGTTGGGATAGATAAAAGAAACAGACAAAGGAGGGACTCTGGGATGAGGACTTATCTGGTAACAGGAGGAGCCGGGTTTATCGGTTCTAATTATATTCAATATATGTTCCGCAAATATGGCAGTGAAATTCGGATTATCAATGTGGACAAGCTGACTTATGCTGGGAACTTGGAGAATTTAAAAGATGTGGATTCCAGGGAGAATTACACATTTGTAAAGGCGGATATCTGTGACAGGGAGGCAATCCGAAAGATATTTGCAGAAAATGACATTGACCGGGTGGTGCATTTTGCGGCAGAAAGCCATGTGGACAGAAGCATCCGTAATCCAGAAGTGTTTGTACAGACCAATGTCTTAGGGACGGCGGTTATGCTGAATTGCGCCAAGGAAGCCTGGGAGAAGGAGGATGGAAGTTTCCGGGAAGGGAAGAAGTTCCTCCATGTTTCTACCGACGAGGTATATGGTTCCCTGGAAGAGGATGGGGCGTATTTCTATGAGACAACCCCATACGACCCCCACAGCCCATATTCTGCAAGTAAGGCCAGCTCTGATTTCCTGGTGAAAGCTTATATCGACACATACCGTTTCCCAGCGAATATCACAAACTGCTCGAACAATTATGGGCCGTATCAGTTTCCAGAGAAGTTGATCCCCTTGATTATTAACAATGCGCTGCAGGGGAAGAAGCTTCCAGTATATGGGGATGGCAAGAATGTCCGGGACTGGCTGTATGTGGACGACCATGCAAAGGGCATTGATATGGTCCAGGAGCATGGGAGGCTTGGGGAAACCTACAATATAGGCGGGCATAATGAGAAACAAAATATTGAGATTATCCATATTATCTTAGAGACGCTGCAGGAAATGCTGCCGGAGGGAGACCCCAGGAAAGAGCTGGTAAGCAAGGACTTAATCACTTATGTAGAAGACCGGAAAGGGCATGACAGGCGGTATGCGATTGCGCCGGATAAAATTAAGGCGGAAATTGGCTGGGAGCCGGAAACCATGTTTAAAGAGGGGATACGTAAGACCATCGCCTGGTTTTTTGAACATGAGGATTGGATGAAAAATGTGACCAGCGGGGATTACCAAAAATACTATGAAGAAATGTACCAAAATAAGTAAGCAAGCAGGGCGTGTAAGTTACTTACACGCCTGGCGTTGCGTTTATGGGGAATTTTACCAAAATTTTCTAAGGTTCTTTGTAACATATTTACATCACATTTCTTTTTTATGATATATAATGAAATAAAATAATTCAAATGGCGAAAGAAGGTTCAGCTTATGGAGAAACGTATGATGGCGTTGCTGTTGTCAGTGTTCCTTGCATGTAACACCAGTGTGGGGGCGCTCTGTGAGGCAGGGGGAGTATCCGCATGGACACAGGAAAACGGGGCGGCGCTGCAGGCAGAAGAGGGGAATAAGGATAATAATTCGGGCAGTCAGAAGCCAGGAGAAGGGGATAGCGAAGGAGGGGAGGCTCCGGGGCAGGGGGCAGAACCTGGGAACCCAGGCGGCGCTGCAGATAAGCCAGAAATGGGGGAGGACCCTGCGGATAAGCCGGAAGGCGGCAGCCCTGTAGAGAACCCCGGGGACGGGGGCGGCTCCGAACAGGTTCAGGCAGAGCATACCATAACCTTTGACTTTAACGGCGGCACGGCGTCTGGCGCGTCCCCGACGGAAAAAGTGAAGGACGGGGAAAACCTGAACTCCATTGTGCCGCCAGTCCCTGTACGCACAGGGTATAAGTTTCAATATTGGCTCGACGCAAGCGGGAGGAAATACGATACAGCACAGCCGATTTATGGGGACATCACACTGGTTGCATACTGGCAGCCAATTACTTATAAAATCCGTTTTGAATTAGGGGGCGGGGCCGGGTCAATGCCGGACCAGACATTTACCTATGATGAAGAGAAATCAATTTTCCCAAATGCTTTTACCAGGGGCGGCCATGTCTTTGTAGAATGGGAATGGCGGGGGACTAGCCTGAAATACCAAGATAAGGCGGTGGTGAAGAATTTAACCAGCCAGGATGGCCAGGTCCTGAAATTCCGTGCAAAGTGGACCAAGGTGAAATATAAGGTTCGATTTGACGCAAACGGCGGGACAGGGCAAATGGACCTTCAGGAACATACCTTTTTTCAGCAAAAGGCGTTGTCCAGCAATAAATATAAACGGGCAGGCTATACGTTTGACGGGTGGAACACCAAAAAGGATGGGACGGGCATTTCTTATAAAAATAAAGAAAAGGTGACTTCCATGACTGACGTGCATGGGTCTACGGTTGTCTTGTACGCCATGTGGAAGGGAATCCCATATAAGGTGAAGTACGACGGGAACGGCGCCACCAGCGGGAGCATGGCAGACAGCAGCCATGTCTATGGCGCCTCATCTTCTTTAAATAAAAATAAGTTTAAGAAAAAAGGGTGTTCGTTTAAAGGGTGGAATACGAAAAAAGACGGAAAAGGGGTTACGTATAAAGACGGGGCCAGCATAAAGGACCTAACCACGAAAAAGGACCAGGCAATTACGCTATATGCCCAATGGACTACGGCAAAGTATAAAATTACATATAAGAAGAACGGCGGCAAGCTGGCGTCTTCTGCGAAAAAAACATATACCATAGATTCTAACTTTACGCTCCCAAGGCCTACCAAGAAAGGATATGATTTTGACGGGTGGTACCAGACATCGAAATTCAAAAAGAGGATTGGGGAAATTACAAAAGGCAGCACTGGGAACCTCACCCTTTACGCAAAGTGGGTGAAATGCACACAAAAGCCGAAGTCAGACTCCGCCAAGCTTACTTCCTGCAAAGCCACGGGGACAGGGAAAATAAGCGTGAAGGCAACAGTGAAAAAAAGGGTGGCAAGCTCGGATGATTACTATTACCTGATGTATTTGAACCCTTTTAATAAGAGGACGCTTAAAGTTGCCGCAAAGGCATACAAGAAGAAAAGCATCACCTATACGTTAAAGACAACTGAAAACCCTGGGTATGCGGTTTCCATGTATGGGATAGCCGTAAAAAAGAGTGGGAAATACCAGTTAATCAGCAACGGCTCCTATGTTGGGACTGTGGAGAAGGCGGCTTCCAATAAGGCGAAGTACAATCCAGGCTCCACAAAGAAAGGGATACAGTTCCAAAACAGCATGGATGAAATTTATGCTTGCGGGGCCAAGCAGAACTTTTTAAATGTTACTGCCTCCATGGTGCTGAACAATGCCACAGTCCCCTACTATTATAATGGGAAGACATACTATTTTAACGCTATGGAAAGCTACCAGAATATTGTGATGGATTGCAATAAGAACGGCATCACGGTTACAATGCAGATAATGCTGGATTGGGTGGAAGGCCATGCGGATTTGATTGACCCAAAGGCAAGGGCGGCAGGCGCAGCGCCTTTCTATAGCTGGTTTGTCACAAATAGCGAGGCCAGGCAGAAAATGGAAGCCATGTTCTCTTACCTGGGCATGGTGTTTGGGAAGAAAAACTGCTATACCTCCAACTGGATTTTGGGAAATGAGGTAAATAACCCAGCTATGTGGCATTACAAGGGCAGCATGTCGACAGGGGAATATTTTAAGTCCTATACTTATGCGTTCCGGGCATTGTACCATGCGGTGAAAAGCCAGCAGGCAAATGCAAATATTTTTATCTGCACAGATAACCTTTGGAATACCTCTCCCTCTGGGGGGTACAGCGCATGGCAGGTCATAAACTCTTTTACCTCCAAGCTAAATAGCATGCAGCCAGGGCTGAAATGGAACCTTGCGTACCATGCCTATTCCTTCCCATTGACATATACCAAGTTCTGGGATGGCTATGGAGTTACAGACGAGATCCATTCCCCTTATATTACCATGAAGAATATAGGGGTGCTGACCAACTATATTAAGAAAACATATGGCCGCTCGGTGCGGATTATTTTGTCAGAGCAGGGGTATTCCTCGACTTGGGGGCAGTCAACTCAGGCGGCGGCATTGGCATACAGCTATTATATTGCGGCATGCAACCCAATGATTGACGCGTTTATTATCAGGAGCTATTTGGACCATCCCGTAGAGGTGGCGCAGGGGCTTAGTATGGGGATTGCAGGGAAAGAGGCGTTTGACGTATATAAATATATGGATACCACAAGCTCCAACGCCTACACAAACCGTTACCTTGGGATGCTGGGCGGCTCAGTCTGGGAGAGCCTAGTGCCAGAATACCATCTGTCCAGAATTATAAAAATGTACCGTAAGACATGATTCACAGCCTTGCATACATACTGGAAAAATGATAAAATAAGCTATTATAAACTTTAGAGTATGTATTTGGAGGAAACTCATGAAAGGAATTATTTTAGCCGGAGGTTCCGGAACAAGGCTGTACCCATTGACAAAAGCGATATCCAAGCAGATTATGCCAGTGTACGACAAGCCGATGATTTATTACCCATTGTCAACGCTGATGCTTGCTGGGATCCGTGAGATACTGATTATTTCCACTCCCAGGGACCTTCCTGTTTTCCAGGAACTTCTGGGGGATGGGACCCAATTGGGCATGGAATTTTCCTATGCAGTGCAGGAGCAGCCCCGGGGGCTTGCCGACGCGTTTATTATCGGTGCGGAATTTATCGGGAAAGACGCAGTGGCTTTAGTGCTTGGGGACAATATTTTTTATGGACAAAGTTTTTCTAATGTACTAAAGAGGGCTGCCGAGCAGACAGAGAGCCAGCCGGGGGCTACTATTTTTGGGTATTATGTAAGGAACCCACGGGAATATGGCGTAGTGGAATTTGACCCGGACGGGAGGGCCCTTTCCATTGAGGAGAAGCCAGAACATCCCAAATCTAACTATGCTGTGCCAGGGCTATATTTTTATGACAATGATGTCGTGGAGATTGCAAAGAATGTAAAGCCTTCCGCCCGGGGGGAAATTGAGATTACCAGCGTAAACAACGAGTACCTGCAACGGGGCAGCCTGCGGGTGGAGACATTAGGGCGCGGGTTTGCATGGCTGGATACCGGGAACCAGGATATGCTGCTGGCGGCGGCAGATTTTGTATCTGCATTCCAGAAGCGGCAGGGCCTGTATATTTCCTGTATTGAAGAGATTGCCTATAAACGGGGGTTTATCAATGTGGGTCAGCTTCGGAAGCTGGCAGAGCCTTTGTTAAAGACAGAATATGGTAAATATTTGATGGAAATTGCAGATGGGCTATAAGAGGAAGGAGGCAGGCAATGGGAAAGATTAAAGTTACGGATAACTGTAATGGGATTCAGGGCCTGAAAGTCATTGAGCCGTCCGTATTTGGCGATGCGCGGGGTTATTTTATGGAAACCTATAATTACAATGATTTTGCAGAGGCAGGGATTGGCTGCACTTTTGTGCAGGATAACCAGTCCGCGTCCAAAAAGGGCGTGCTGCGGGGGCTGCATTTTCAGGTCAATTACCCACAGGACAAACTGGTGCGCGTAGTGCATGGGGAAGTGTTTGACGTTGCCGTGGATTTGCGGGAAGGTTCCGAGACATTTGGCAAATGGTTTGGGGTAACGCTTTCTGCGGAGAACAAGAAGCAGTTTTTTATTCCAAAGGGGTTTGCCCATGGGTTTGTGGTGCTTTCTGACTATGCAGAATTTTGTTATAAAGTGACGGATTTCTACCATCCAAATGATGAAGGCGGGCTGTTCTGGAAGGACAGTAAAATTGGAGTGGAGTGGCCGATGCCAAACGGGATGTCAGAAGAAGATTTAACTTTATCTGACAAAGATAAGGTCTGGGGCGGGCTGGATGAATATGTTGCCAGCCGCAAAGAAAGGTAGGTTTTGGATGAAAAAGAGGATTTTAGCGTTTTTCCTGGCAGGGGCTATGGCGATAACTATGGCTCCTACAGAAGTATTTGCCGTGTCAGGGCAGAAAGAGGCTGTTGTAGAACGGGCGGCAAAGGAGGATGGCCAGGAAGGCGACGCGTTGGATGGGACGCTGACAGAGGGAGGCATATTGGAGGAAGGCTTAGCGCCGAGCCAAACAGAGGAAGCGCCCAGCCAGCAAGAGGCAGAAACAGTAAAAGAGGGCAAAATGGGCAGCGAGCCGATGGAGCCGGAACCAGAGCCAGGGGCTGCCCCTGCGAATGAAATTCCCGAAGGGCAGATAGAAGGCTGGACTCCGTCAATGGGCGGGTTGGAGCGCCCTGAGGTACTGGAATTGACAGAGGAAGCAGCGCAATCCCTAGATATGCTGGAGCTGGAAGAGGATGCAGAAGGGAACTTGACGTACCGTTCCAGGGTATTAGGCTCCCAGAAATATAATACCGAATGGGATAGTTATTCCAGTAATTATATTTATAATTTGTTAGATAAAAACGAAAGGGAATTTTGGAACGCGCTGGATCAGGTTTTACGGGAATATTTGACTGGCACCCAGAATGCAATGGCGGCTAATGTTCAAGGTAAGACATACCATTGCGCCAGTAAAGGGGTGAACCTGCTATATTTTGGAATCTCTTCTAGCCGGGCAAATGATTTGTTTTTAATGTTCAATTATTCCAACCCCCAATATTACTTTTTGGGGAATGGATATTTAACCAGCAATAACGCCATGTACCTGATGATTTATGACGAGTTTGCAAACGGCGCTGTTAGGAAATCAGAGACAGCCAAAGTGAAAGCCCAGATTGACGCTATGGAAGCCCAGATAGCAAAAGGGGCGGATGATGTGCAGAAGGCGAAGATTGCCCATGACATAATCTGCGAGAAAGTGCTGTACGACCATGATTATGACAAACCAATTCCTAATACCCCATTCCATCAGAGTGCGTACAGTGTGTTCTGTGACGACTATACGGTATGCGCCGGCTATACCAAGGCGTTTACGACCCTAATGAATGGGGCTGGGATTGATACCATAAGCGTTACCAGTGAATACCATGCCTGGAACCTGATTTCACTGAATGATTCTTGGTACCATGTGGACTGTACTTGGGATGATGCGGATGGCCAGCAGGGCTATGAGATAATATACCGCCATTTTAACCGCAGCACAGCCAAGATGCGAGGGGAGCTGGACCAAGAGGGCTACCATCGGACCGAATATTTTTACGAGGGGTTACTGCCCGAGGCAACCCATGATTCTGGGGCGACCCTCACCTCGATTGGGACTGTTTGGGAGCCTACGGAAATTACAGGGGCGCCTCAAATCTCCAAATTAACTTCCGGCGGGAAAATCATGGTATCCCTGACAAATACTACGCCTGGGGCGGATATCTATTATACCCTGGATGGGAATGACCCCTCTTCCTCTGCCAGCAGGAGCTATTTTTATACAGGCGGTTATTTCCTTGTAGATAACAATACCACAGTCAAGGCGATTGCGGTAAAGGACTCTATGTGGGACAGCGACATAAGCTCCCAGCTTATTAAGGTACAGACCTACACCGTTACATTTGATTCTATGGGCGGCAGTAAGGTATCTTCCCAAAAAGTAATCAGCGGGGCAAAGGCGGCAAGGCCGAAAAAACCCAAGCGCAGCAAATATATTTTTGACGGCTGGTATACAACAAAAAATGGCAAAACCAAGTATAATTTTGGCAAGGCAGTAACAGGGAATATTACAGTTTATGCCAAATGGAAGAAAGTTACAGTAGGGAAAGCCTCTATCAGTAAGTTAGAGAATAAATCAGGGAAGAAGATGAAAGTCACCTTTAAGAAGGTCAGCGGGGCAAAGGGCTATGAGATCCGCTATTCCACAAACTCTAAATTGAAGTCTGCGAAGAAGTCAAGCCTCAAATCTACAAGCAAGACGTTGGGAGGGCTGAAAAAGAATAAGAAGTACTATGTCCAGGTAAGGGCTTATAAGACAGACTCAAAAGGCAATAAAGTATACGGCGCATGGAGTAAAACAAAGTCGGTGACGATTCGTAAGTAACTCTGGGCAGCCTGGCTTAAATTATTATGGGCCGGAAACGAAAAGGTTTCCGGCCCAATTTCTTATCTTATAGGAAATACCGTGTTACTGTGAAGTGTTAAAATGTATGGATTTTCTATAAGATAAAAACATTTATGCGCAGCTCACGGATAGGAAATTTATTGCTGCGCAATCCGTTCGCGCGCGGAGAATGCGTTTTACGCATTCTTTTTATTCTTTCATGCAGTTCCAGTCTAATGTGATATATGACTTGGTTTTCCCATGGTACATGGTCACTGAGATATAATCTGCCGCGCCGTCAAAGGTGAATTTTTTAGAAAAAGAAAGCTTGCGGCAAGAGTTAATCACATAGCTTGCAGTCCCATATTGTATCCGTAAGGAAGAGATTTTCCATCCCTTTGCAGCTTTTAAGGAGACAGCTTGATTCTTGAGGTCGACGGTGTGGAAGTAGTTGCATTCTGTAGAGGAACGGAACCGTGTGGTAAAGTCTTTTTTGCCAACTTTAAACCTACTGAAAGGATTACTGTATTTCTTGACCGTAATGGTTGAGGTTAAGGTTTGTTTCCCAATCTGAAAGGAAATAGCCGCAGTTCCAGGCTTTTTGAAAAAATAGACCCGGATATCTCCTGATTTGTCAATATATGGCCTTGCAATGGAAGGGTCGCTGCTTTTCAAGGAATGGATATAAGAAGCCTTGGGCTTCTTGTATGTCCCTTTTTTGTAAACTTTTAGGGTGACATATGTAGCAGGCAAATCATCAGGCACGCAATAAAACGCCATATTCTGGTAAGCGCTTGGCAGGTAATAAGCAGAGGCGGCTTCGGCAGTGCTTGCCGCCTGTGGGGCAAAGAGCATTCCAGTAAACAAAATCACAAATGCCAATGTCAGTGAAATCGTTTTTTTCCATACTTTTTTCAAGAATAAGACCTCCCATACATATATTTTGAGTGAAAATAAGTAATAAAGCTAATAATAAAAGTATCATAATTATTTGGAAAAAACAATGGAGGATTTCACATGGAATTGTTAAGAATTTCCTAATTTTTTCTAAATACGTTATAATTTGCTTATTTTAGGCAGCCGTGTTATAATATGCGAAGGCTGGGAAGCCAGAATTTGGAAAAGGATTGTAGGTCGTATATGAATCGGACGTCAGATAATATTATTTCAGAAGTGATAGAAAACCGCCAGTTAATTAAAAGCCTGGCGAAGAATGATTTTAAGACAAAATTTGCCGGATCCTACCTGGGGACTATTTGGGCGTTTGTGCAGCCGGTGATTAC
The DNA here is from genome assembly GCA_910585295.1 of uncultured Lachnospiraceae bacterium. Lineage (GTDB taxonomy): Bacteria > Bacillota > Clostridia > Lachnospirales > Lachnospiraceae > Petralouisia. Next base: position 45,405 of record CAJUDE010000003.1, read on the forward strand.
AGTATTAATTTACTGGTTTGTGTTTGAGAAGGCAATAGGGATGCGCGCTTCCATCCGTGGGGAGCTTCCGCTGCCTTATGTGCTGTGGCTGGTGGCGGGGATTGTGCCATGGTTTTTCTTTTCCGACTGCATCAGCGCAGGGACGGCTGTTTTGTCTGAGTATAATTACCTGGTCAAAAAGGTGGTATTCAACATTGATATCCTTCCAGTTGTAAAAGTATTTTCTTCTATTTTTGTACATGTTTTTTTTGTGGCTTTTATGGTGCTGCTGTTTGTGCTGTATGGCTACCTGCCCGATATGTATATGCTGCAGGCGGCGTATTACAGTTTTGGGGTATTGCTGCTGGCTCTGGGGTTCAGCTACTTGACCAGCGCTATCTCTGTATTTTTTCCGGATGTGCGGCAGATTGTGAATATTGCATTGCAAATCGGCATCTGGGCCACGCCTATTATGTGGAATGTGGATGATATGAAAAGCAAGATACCAGGGGCAGCCCTTGTATTGTTGAAATGCAATCCCCTTTATTATATTGTCTTAGGGTACCGGGAATCCTTTATTGACAAGGTTTGGTTCTGGGAACATCCAGGGATGACGGTTTATTTCTGGGCTTTTACCATTGTTGTATGTTTGTTGGGTGTTTCCATATTTAAACGGTTAAAGGTACATTTTGCGGATGTGCTGTAGGATATTCCATAGTTTATGCTATAGCACGGATTCCATATGGCCAGCAGCACAGAAGGCGGCAGGGCCGCCTGCCAGAGGGGGAAAAGATGCCAAAAACAGCGATTAAAGTGAAGAATGTCAGCAAAATATATAAATTATATGATACCAGGGCCGCCCGCCTGAAAGATGCGTTAGGGCTTTCTAGGAATCAAGGATACCAGGAACATGCGGCGCTGCATGACATTACACTGGAAATAAAAAAAGGTGAAACGGTAGGGATTATCGGCACAAATGGCTCTGGGAAATCCACATTGCTTAAGATTATTACAGGCGTAATCCGCCAAACCCAGGGGGAAGTGGAGGTGGATGGGAGGATTTCAGCGCTGTTGGAGCTGGGCGCCGGGTTTAACAATGAATATACTGGGATTGAGAATGTATATTTGCAGGGGACTATGATGGGGTTTTCCAGGGAAGAAGTGGATAAAAAGATGGATGCAATCCTGGAATTTGCAGATATTGGGGATTTTATCCATCAGCCTGTGAAAACCTATTCCAGCGGCATGTTTGTGCGCCTTGCGTTTGCGGTGGCAATTAATATAGAGCCGGAAATCCTGATTGTAGACGAGGCATTGTCTGTGGGCGACGTCTTTTTCCAATCCAAGTGTTACCGGAAGTTTGAGGAATTTAAGGAGCTGGGCAAGACCATTTTGTTTGTGAGCCATGATTTAAGCAGCATTACGAAATATTGCGACCGGGCGGTTTTGCTGAACAAAGGCGTAAAGGTGATGGAAGGCACGCCCAAAGAAGCAGTGGACCGGTTTAAGATGGCTTTGGTAGCCCAGGAAGAGGAGCAGCGCAAGGAGAATTCTTCCCTTTGGCAGCCAGGGCATGCAGGGGAGCAATGGAGGGATGGCTTGTCAGTCAATCCGGAAACATTGGAATATGGCGATAAGAAGGCAGAAATTATTGATTTTGCAATTGTGGATCGGACTGGTAAAATTACGAATGTCGTGCAAAAAGGTGAAGTATTTACCATTAAAATGAAAGTATTGTTCCAAGAGGCTGTGTCGGAACCGATTTTTGCCTTTACCTTGAAAAATTTGATGGGAATAGAGCTTACAGGGACAAACACCATGTTGGAGAAACAGCCAGTGGAGCAAAAAAACGCCGGGGATGTACAGGTAGTCAGCTTTACGCAGAAAATGACGCTGCAGGGCGGGGAATATTTGCTGTCCTTTGGATGCACTGGATATGAGAGGGAAGAATTTAAGGTACACCATCGGCTGTATGATGTGTGCAGCCTTGCTGTGGTTTCAGAAAAAAATACCGTGGGTTATTTTGACATGGAATCTGCGGTGGAGATGGAGTAAAAGGACGAAATGATAGAGAAATTTAATGTGGTAAGGGTCAGGTTCCATATAGAAGATAAGCAAGTTTTCGTGGTTCAGGGATGGAAGCATGGCATGGGGCCAAAGGACAGGCTCATGCCAATGCTAGATGGCGAAGAGCTTTGCTTTGAACAAAAAATATATGACGGTATGGAAGTGCGGCAGCGTTATATGGTATATGATATGGCAATTGAAGAGGAGTATTTCCTCTATATTACATTGCCAAAGCATTTGGATGGGAAGAAAGAACTGGTGTTATGGGTGGTAGATGGAGAGGAGGGGGGCAAGCGCCCAGTATACCGGGAGAAGGCCGCAAACCTCCAAAAGCTTCAAAATGAAATTGATTTTTTCCTGGAGCAGGTAAGCCTCCAAAAAGACCAGTGCTACATGAAAGGATGGGCGGCTAGTGCCTCCCCAATCACCATTAAGGTAAAAGGGGCTGGGGGGAAGCCCATAGACAGCCAGGTGTCTTGGCATGGGCGCAGGGACGTGGCTCAGGTCTACCGGGAGGTGGAGGGCCTTCCAGACAGCGGGTTTGAAGTAGTGCTGCCCCACCGGGGGATATCGGCAGTCAGTTTGGAACTGACGGACGGCGGCAGGTCCAGCGAAGTGAAGGTTCCGGTCGTGTCCACCTTTTTCTTTGAAAATATGTTGGGGAACAGCTACCTTGGTAAAGGGGCCAGGTTTTTGCACCAGCATGGGTGGAAACAATTTTGTACTCGAACGATGCAGGTGCTTGCCCAGAAATCTGCGTCCCAGGGGGATTATGGGAAATACCGGCTGGCTGTGGCGCCTACGGAAGAGGAGCTGTCACGGCAGCGGAAGGAAAATTTCCAATATGCCCCATTGATTTCCATTGTTGTGCCGTTATACAAGACGCCAGAGAAGTACTTAGGGCAATTAGTGAAGTCTGTGCAAAGCCAGACATATGGGAACTGGGAACTTTGCCTGTCCGATGGAAGCGGCAAAGATTCCCCTTTAGAAAAATACCTCAGCAGGTTAGAAAGCCAGGAACCACGGGTGAAAGTCGTGCGCAATAGCGGGCAGCTCCAGATTTCCGAGAATACAAATGTAGCGCTGCAAGCTGCAAGCGGGGAGTTTATAGCATTTGCGGACCATGATGACCTGCTGTCTGAGGATGCGCTGTATGAATGCGTGAAAGCCCTGCAAAAGGAACCCGAAACGGAATTAATCTATTCAGATGAAGATAAAGTTTCTATGAATGGGAAACATTATTTCCAGCCTCATTTTAAATCGGATTATAATCCAGATTTACTTTGCAGCATGAATTACTTTTGCCATTTAGTGGTGGTGAAGAAGAAACTGCTTGAGAAGGCAGGGATGCTTGACGCTGCATTTGACGGCGCCCAGGATTATGATTTTGTGTTGCGGTGTACCGAGCATACGGACAAGATTTTCCATATTCCCAAGGTGTTATACCATTGGCGGGCCCATGAGAATTCCACTGCAGAGAACCCAGAAAGCAAGCGATATGCCTTTGAGGCAGGGAAACGGGCGGTACAGGCCCATTTGGATAGGCTAAAAATCCCTGCCAGGGTTGAAATGGGGGAATATCCAGGGCTTTACCGTGTGCATTACCAATGGAAGGAACAGCCTTTAGTCTCTATCTTAATCCCCAATAAAGACCATGTGGAGGATTTGGATAAGTGCATCCAGTCCATTGAGCAGCGGTCGAATTACCGTAATTATGAATTTATTATTATAGAAAATAACAGTGAATTGCCAGAAACGTTTGAATATTATAAAAGGCTGGAGGCAGAAAATAAGAAAGCCAGGGTGGTGTATTGGGAGAAAGGATTTAATTTCTCTGCAATCAATAATTTTGGGGCAGGGTTTGCCAAAGGGGAATACCTGCTGTTATTAAACAATGATACAGAGATGATTGGGCCTGACTGCCTTTGGGAATTGCTGGGGCCATGTATGCGGGAGGATGTTGGGATAACAGGCGCAAGGCTGTATTATGAGGACGGCACGATACAGCATGCCGGTGTGGTGATTGGGTTTGGCGGCATTGCAGGGCATACGTTTATTGGGTTTGACAAGGAAGCCAACGGTTATTTTTCCAGGATTATTTGCGCCCAGAATTACAGTGCGGTGACGGCGGCATGCATGATGACTAAAAAATCTGTTTACCAAGAAGTGGGAGGATTAACAGAGGACTTGGTTGTCGCATTTAATGACATTGATTATTGTATGAAAGTAAAGAAATTTGGAAAGCTGATAGTATATAACCCTTATGCGGAACTGTACCATTATGAGTCAAAATCCAGAGGGTTGGAGGACTCACCTCAGAAACAGGAACGCTACTATAAGGAAATGAAATATTTTGTAACAAAATGGCAGGAGTTTATGGATCAGGGAGACCCATACTATAATCCGAACCTTACATTGTCGAAAGCGGATTTTTCCCTGCGGCAGGTTTAGGCTGGGGAGGCTACTATGGAGAAAATTGGAAATGTTTTGCTGGATACTTCATGTTATCCAGGAGAAGACCTTTACAGTGATGGAGCCATTGAAGACAGGATTTTAGGCCTGGTGGGCAAATACCCGCCAGGGCAATATAACCAGGTAATTGCTAAGGAGCAGGATTGGGCGGTGATGTACCATCTTGCAAAGGAGAGGGAGTATATATTAAGCTGGTACCCATTTGAAGAAGGGGCCAAAATATTGGAAATTGGCTCCGGCTGCGGGGCGGTCACCGGGGCTGTGGCAGCTAAGGCGAAGTCCGTCACCTGCATTGACCTTTCCCACAAACGAAGCACAATTAATGCAGTGCGGAATAAAGGCAGGGACAACCTGAAAATTTGTGTGGGGAATTTCCAGGATATTGAAAAAGGGCTGGACCAAGACTTTGATTACGCCACATTAATTGGTGTTTTTGAATATGGGAAAGGCTATATTGGCGGCGAAAAGCCATACCATGGGTTTTTGGATTCAATTATGGGGCATCTTAAGCCTGGCGGGAAGCTTTTGATAGCAATTGAAAATAAGTTTGGGTTAAAATATTGGGCGGGATGCACAGAAGACCATGTGGGGGCTTTCTTTGAAGGTTTGGAAGGGTATCCAGGTACCGAAGGGGTTCGCACATTTACCAAACCAGAATTAATTGAGATTCTGGAAGAATGCGGATATACGGATTACCAATTTTATTACCCGTACCCTGATTATAAATTCCCGACAGCAATTTATTCCGATGGGCGCCTGCCCAAGCGGGGGGAGCTGGACAGGAATATTTGTAATTTTGACCGTAAGCGGTTTGTTTTGATGGATGAGGGGAAGGTATTTGACCAAATACTGGACAATGGCCTGTTTCCGCTGTACTCAAATTCTTTTTTCTTGGAAGTCACAAAAGAAGGGGGAGGCAAGGAAGCAAAAGGCAATGTTTTGTATACAAAATATTCCAGTGGGCGGGCGCCAGAGTTTGCGCTGCGTACATGCATTACAAAGGCTGGGACAGGGATTGCGTTCTCTAAAGTGGCGGAATGCCCTCAGGGGCAGGCCCATATTCAATCCATAGTGAAGAAAATGGAAAAATTACAAGAGATTTGGAAGCAAAAAGGGTTGTTCCAGGTAAACAAATGCTGGCTGGAAGATGGGAACGTGTGCTTTGAATATTTGGAAGGCATGACATTGGAAGAGAAGCTGGACAAATTTGTGGAAAATGGCGAACTGCAAACAGCCGTCCAGTGGATTAAGAAGGCAGCGGGCAGGATAAAAGAGGCTGCGTCTGTCCAAGAGTTTTCCATGACCCAAGAATTTCAGCAGGTGTTTGGGGATGTGGCTTTTCCCTGGCAGGAGCAGGCGGCAGAAGCGGCAGATATTGACTTGATTTTTTCTAACCTATTATTGGCAGGGGATGGGGCATGGCATGTGCTGGATTATGAATGGACTTTTTGCTTCCCGGTCCCAGTGGGGTACTTGGTTTACCGTGCGCTTCATTATTACCTTGAGGCGGCGCCAAAAAGAAGAAAATTAAAAGAAGAATTAAATTTATATGAATCCCTTGGGATTACCGAAGAAAAGAAAAAAGTTTATCAGAAGATGGAACAGGGTTTCCAGAGCTATATTGCTGGAGGGTATGTGTCTGTTGGGGAACTTTACCATAGGATGGGCAAAAAAGCCATACCGCTGGGGCAAGTCTTGCAGGAAACGGATAAAAGGCGGGCGCAGGCCTATATTGATTATGGCCAGGGATTTAGTGAAGGCAACTCTTTTTTTATCGAACAGGGATTTGAAGAGGACGTATCTTATACAGTGTCCCTCCCTGAAGGGGCGGAGGGGGCATGGATTGACCCAGCATTGAGCGCATGTATCTTAAAAGATGTGTCGCTGGTTTGGGAGGGCGGTTTGCCCGTAAAATATACCACGACTGGGTTTGAAATGGAAAAAAATTGTTATTTATTTGACAATTCTGACCCAAAGATTATAATAGAAGAAATTCCGGTAGGCAAACACAAGGTTGAAATCTCCTACCGAATCAGCATATTGGAAGGACAGACGGCAAGAATGCTGATGGATAAGGTAAATACCAAAGGACGGATGAAAAAGAAAGTCCGTGGGCTGATTAGGGGATAAAATAAGGCTTGCGGCTTGGTAAAAGGATAAAAGATGAGAAGAAGAGAACAATATAAACATTTATTGAACCTGACTGCAAACTATATGATGCTGGCAACGGAAGGGCTGATGTTTGCATATACCTGGTATATGTTATATTATCCCTTGCTTGCAAAAGAAAACAGGCCATGGAACAAAGGGAATTGGGCTGTGATTGGCATTTATGTGCTGATTATGTATTTTTTTACCAGGACTTTGGGGGGCTATAAGATCGGGTACCTGAGGATTACGGATGTCTGCCTGTCCCAAATCCTTTCTATTTTCTGCGCGAATGCAGTCGGCTACCTGCAGGTCTGCCTGGTGGCAAATAATTATTTGCCTGTCCATCCGATGGTGGTGCTGACAGGGGCGGAATACCTTGTGATTTTGCCGGGGGTGTATCTGGTTCGGTTTATTTATACCAGGCTGTACCCGCCTAGGAAAATGCTTGTGATATATGGGGAGCATTCCCCGGATGAATTGATCCAAAAAATCAATTCCCGCAGGGATAAATATAATGTCTGTGCAACGGCAAGCGTGCATTTGGGCTATGAAGAGCTATACCGCAAGGTGTTGGAGTATGAAGCAGTTGTCCTTTGCGACCTGCCTTCCAGCCTGAGGAACCCGATTCTGAAATTTTGTTTTGACCAAAATAAAAGGACTTATATCACCCCGAAGATTTCAGATATTATCCTGACAGGCACAGAGCGTATCCATCTGTTCGACTCTCCTTTAATGCTGTCCCGCAACCGTGGGCTGACAATTGAGCAGCGGTTTGTGAAACGGGCAATGGACATTGTATTGTCGCTGTTGGCTATTTTGGTCTCTTCCCCTATCCTGCTGTTGATTGGCCTGTGCATTAAACTGTATGATAAGGGGCCTGTGTTTTACACGCAGGAGCGGCTTACCAGGGATGGGGAAGCGTTCCAGATTATCAAGTTCCGCAGCATGCGGATGGATTCTGAGAAGGATGGCGCCCAGCTTGCAAGGAAAAATGACGACCGTATCACGCCAATCGGGCGGGTGATCCGCCAGACCCATTTTGACGAGCTTCCCCAGATATTTAATATATTGAAAGGGGAAATGTCTTTTGTGGGGCCAAGGCCGGAGCGTAAAGGGATTGCCCAGGAATATGAACAGGTGATACCGGAATTTGGCTTCCGCCTGAAAGTAAAGGCAGGCTTGACGGGGTATGCCCAAATCTATGGAAAATACAACACTACGCCGTATGATAAGTTAAAATTAGATTTAACTTATATAGAGAATTACTCTTTCTGGCTTGATATTAAGCTAATGCTGATGACATTTAAAATTATTTTCCAGAAGGAAAATACCGAAGGGATTGACAAAAAGCAACGGACAGCCATTAAGAAATAGGGGACAGGGTATGGATGTGGAGGAAAATTTAATTAGCATTGTTGTTCCAGTGTATAATTCAGAAAAATTTATTGAAGAGACGGTCCAATGTATTTTAGGGCAGACTTACCAGGAATGGGAGCTTATTTTTGTAGACGATTGTTCCAATGACAGAAGCGTTTCGGTGATACAAGGCTATCGGGACCCAAGGATGCGGCTGTACCAAAATAGTAAAAATATGGGGCCTGCCTATACCAGGAACCAGGGCATTGCTAAAGCTAGGGGCCGGTATCTGGCCTATATGGACGCAGACGACCTTTGCGACAGGGATAAATTAGAAAAGCAGATTCACTTTATGCAGAGGACAGGGTGCGCATTTTCCTTTACTGGTTATGAATTTGCCGGGGAAGACGGCGTACGGAATGGGAAGGTTGTCCATGTCCCTGCAAAAGTAGGTTATAAATATGCATTAAAGCATACCACAATTTCAACGATAACTGTTATGTTTGACCGCAAGCAGATTTCAGACGATGTGCTGTCCATGCCGCTGGACGCCAGGGGGGAGGACACCGCCACCTGGTGGAAAATTTTGCGGCATGGGTATACGGCTTATGGGATCGACGAGCCATTGTCTGTGTACCGGAGGCATGGCGGGAGCCGTTCCTCGAATAAGCTGGACGCGGCATATGGGACTTGGAAAATGTACCGTAGGAATGAGGGGCTGGGGTTTTGGAAAAGCTGTTATTACTTCGTAAATTATGTGGCGAATGCGGTGGCAAGGAGGATGTAGGGCTGACGGGGCGCCTTCTTTTATCCGTTGCGGCATGCGGCTTTGCGGTAGGCGTATTATCCCGCCCGAAAGCGGCTTAATCGCCCATCGGCTGCTTTTTGCCGCGTCCATTTTGGGGCGTACCTTGCCGCCCGGAAACAGTTGAAACCCCAGCCTTTGTAGAAAAGAGTTGCAAATGGAAAGGAAAGATGATAAGATATAGTCGCTATGAGACGGCTGGATAAAGGAAAATAAAGGAAATGAAAAGATTTATCAATGATATAAAGAAGTATTATAAATTTACAATCTACTCTGCGAAAAGTGAGTTAAAGTCCGAGATTGCCAATTCGCATTTAAGCTGGCTGTGGTGGATTTTAGACCCATTGCTGTTTATGATGGTATACAGTTTTATTTCGATTATTGTTTTTTCCAAGAGTGAGCCATATTTCCCCGTATTTGTATTTATCGGGCTGGCAAGCTGGCAGTTTTTTGAAAAAACGGTAAAGGTAAGCGTGAAGCTGGTTTCCAATAACCGTTCCATTGTGTCAAAAGTGTATTTGCCAAAATATATACTGATATTGCAGAAGATGGGCGTCCAGGGATTTAAAATGATGATTTCTTATATCCTTGTAGTGATTATGATGGTAGGGTACCGTATCCATGTGGGGCCAGTTATCCTCTATATCATCCCTATCTTCTTGACATTATTTGTGATTACATTTGGGTTCAGCACAATCTTAATGCATTTTGGCGTATTTGTGGAAGATTTGTTTAATGTAGTGAATGTGCTGCTGCGGCTGGTGTTTTATTTATCCGGGATATTCTATAATATTGTAAAACGCGTGCCAGAGCCATATAATGAGGTTCTGTTAAAAGTGAACCCTGTAGCGTTGATTATGACAGATTTAAGAAGCGTTATGATTTATGAAACAATGCCCCATAGGAAGTGGATATTGCTGTGGTTTGTGATAGGCGTCCTTTTGTCTGTGATAGGGGTAAAGACAATCTATAAATATGAGAACAGTTATGTAAAGGTGATATAGGATGTCAGAAATTGAAAATGCAATTGAGGTCAGGGATTTACGAATAAGTTATAAATGTTTGAACAAACTGTCTATTAAGAAAAGCCTGTTTACATTGAAAAAGTCAAAAGCTGAAGTGTTTGAAGCAGTGCGCGGCGTAAGCTTTAATGTGCCTAAGGGGCAGATTATGGGGATTATTGGGAAGAATGGAAGTGGGAAATCTACCATGCTTCGGGCGATTGCAGGGATATTTGCGCCGGATTCTGGTTCCATTGACCTCCATGGGTTTTCCGTGTCCCTGTTGTCTATCGGCGTAGGCTTCCAGAAGAAATTAACAGGCAGGGAAAATATTATCCTTTCTGGTATGCTGCTGGGGTTCTCGGAAGAGCATATCAAAGAGAAGATGGACCAAATCATTAAATTTGCAGAGTTAGGGGACTTTATTGACCGTCCGGTCAGGACATATTCCAGCGGCATGTATTCCAAGCTTGCCTTTTCCATTACGGCAATCCTGGAAACAGATATTATGTTAATAGACGAAGTGCTAAGCGTTGGGGATGCGAAATTTAAAAAGAAAAGCTATAATAAAATGAAAAAGCTTATTACAGATAAAAATAAAACCGTAATCATTGTTTCCCACAGTTCCGAAACATTGCGGAAGCTCTGCGACACGATATTGTGGCTGCACGATGGGGAAGTTAAGATGCAGGGGAGCGTTGCAGAAGTGCTGCCCGTTTATGAAGAATTTATGACGTAAGGAAGCTGCTATGGAAAAGCAATCATTACTATTTCGGCTAAAAAGCATAAAATTGGTCAGGGTTTTGGCCTTCCCCCCCATCAATGCAATCCGTGGGTTTCGGCTCTTTGCCTACCAGTTTACAAAAGAGGCAGGCAAGGTACGCAGGCTTAAGGGATCCCATACCGGGGAGAGGTGTTTTATTATTGGGAATGGGCCAAGCCTGAAAGCGGAAGACCTCAGTAAATTAAAAGGGGAATATTGCTTTGCGGCAAACAGGATTTATAAGATTTTTCCCGAAACAGACTGGAGGCCCCAGAGTTACCTATGCGTGGATTCCTATGTGCTGAATGATATAGCAAAAGACGTTGAAAAGTTAAAAGTGCCTTATATTTTCATACAAATGGAGGGCAAAAAGAAACGGCTGAAAAATTCTCAAAGCCAGATAATATATATAAATAATTACTGCCCATATCTTGTGGACAGGTATAAGAGGTTAAAGGTGAAGTTCAGCAGGGATGTGTCGCACCATTTTGTGGCGGGGGAGACTGTAGTTTATACGGCAATCCAGCTTGCCGCCTACATGGGGTTTCGGGAAATCTACTTGTTGGGCGTCGACCATAATTATTCTAAAAAAATGGATGCGAAAGGGAATTTGATTGTGGACCCAAGCATTCAAGATTACTTTGGCAGCCTTAAGCCAAATGATTATTCCATACAAAATATTGAGACAAGCACAAATGCTTACAAGACAGCAAGGAGATACTGTGAGAAGCACGGAATTTTGATAAAGAACCTTACAAATGGCGGCAAGCTGGAGGTATTCCGGCGAGGGGAACTGGATACAGTTTTAAAGTGTCAGAAAGGAAAGGGATAAGAAAATGGGAAAAAAAGTTGTGGCAATTATGCCAATTAAGTTGAAGAATGAACGGTTACCTGGGAAAAATACCAAATTGTTGGGGGGCAAGCCTTTAATCCAGTATGCTTTGGAGAATTTAGAGCAGGTGGAAGAATTGGATGAAATTTATGTATTTTGCAGCGACCCAGCGATTCAGGAATATTTAACCCCTAAAGTGAAGTTTTTGCAAAGGGATAAGGTATTGGACGAGCCTACCTCTAATTTCTCCCAAATTTTTGAGAGCTTTATGGGGAAAGTGGACGCAGATGTGTACCTGTATGCCCATGCGACTGCGCCTTATGTTACGCCGGAGACAATGAGCAAAGTGATTTGCAATGTAACAGAAGGCGGGTATGATTCGTCTTTTACAGCAGAGAAGATTCAGGATTTTATGTGGATGGATCAGAAACCTTTGAATTTCGATGCAAAGAATGTGCCGCGGAGCCAGGATATCCCTCCTATTTTTCGGGAGACCTCAGGGGTGTATGCTTATGAGAAGGGAGTTTTTGAAAAATACCACAGAAGGGTCGGGGTCAACGCATGCCCAGTGGAAGTTTCCATGAAAGAGTGCGTGGATATTAATGTCCCCAAGGATTTTGAATTGGCGGAACTGCTGCTGAATTATGAGATTTAGTGTAACGGTTTTAGAATAACTTGATATAAATTTTTGAAAAAGGAGAACAATATGAATACAAATAACATTAGCCTTTTAGATTGCACCCTACGTGATGGCGGTTATATTACGAAGTGGGATTTTGGCGAAGAAGTGATTAAGGGCGTAGCCCAGGCGCTGGTGGACGCCAACCTTGAATATGTGGAAGTTGGGTATCTGAATAACAAGCCTTATGAAGAGGGGAGCGCTTTGTTCCATGACATTAACCAGATGATTGACTTTATCCCCAAGGACAGGAAGAATTCCACAATCCTGGCAATGGCGGATGTGACCCAGTTCACCAAGGAAGACCTTGTGCCATTTGACGGGCGTTCCATAGATGGGATACGCGTGGTGTTCTATAAGCATCAGATTGAAGAGGCGTTAGAGTTCTGCAAGGCCGTAAAGGAAAACGGCTATAAATTATTTGTGCAGCCTATGGTGACCATTGACTATACCATTCAGGAATATACTGCATTGGCTGAGAGGATCCATGAGTTAGAGCCGTTTGCAGTTTCTATTGTGGACAGCTTTGGTTATATGAATAAAGAAGATTTCCGTAGATATTTTACTATCTTGGACTGCGTGCTGGAAAGGGAGACTGTGATTGGCTTCCATTCCCACAACAACATGCAGCTTGCATTTATTACAGCGCAGGATATTATGGATTATAAAACTTCCCGGAATTTGATGATTGACGCTTCTTTGTACGGCATGGGGCGCGCGGCTGGGAACCTGAATACAGAATTGATTACAAACTACTATAATATGTCATATGAACAGCGGTATGACCAGCATAAGATTATGGAAACAATCAGCCGGTATATTATGCCGATTGCACAGACTCATAAATGGGGCTATGACCCATACTTGTTCCTGACAGGGCAGCACCATTGCCACCCGAATTTTGCAGTGTATTTGCTGGAAGAGCATGAGATTACCGTGGAAGACTTTGAGCGGTATTTGCTGCTGATTCCTGACGAGATGCGTACAAAGTGCAGGAAGCCATATGTATTGGATTTATACGAGAAATTTATTGCAGAAAATAAATAGGGAAAACAGCAAAGATACGGTTTTGGCAGGAATGTTAAACCGTATCTTGTTGGATACGAGGGTAAAAAATGATCAGACAATACAATAAAGCAAAAAAAGAATTAAGAAAAATAAAAAAGAACCTGAAGAAAACGTTTCCTTTTCTGGGGCGGCTGTCGAAGGCAAGGAAACAGTGCTGGGCATGGTGGTATTTATTTTGGGGCAGTGCAGATGAAAATTTAATCGTGTTTAAATCACACGATGGCAGGGACTACGGTGGGATGCCCCGCAAAATTTACGAGAGCCTTTTAAACGACCCCCAGTATGAAGCTTATAAGTTTGCCTGGGTATTTAACAGCAAAGGGGATTTTAAGTTTTTAAATGAAAACGACCGGACAAGGATTTATTCCTCTGGAAGTAAGAAAGGCATACGTATATCGGAAAAAGCGCATTATATGGTGACCAATTCAGAACTGGCGTTTTACCAGAGGCTGCGTAAGAACCAAGTGCTGGTATTTGACCCAGAGGAATTTTACGGCACCTTTTTGTATTTAGGGAAAAGCTCCGATGAAATGGAAGGGCTGGAGCCGTATAACTGCACCAGGGTATTGAAACGGGCCAATTACATCCTGGCTTCCACAGAAAACAACCAGAAACAGGTTTCTAAGCTTTGCAGGGAAGTTGGGAATAAGAAAGCAGAAATTTTAAGTGGGGCAACTTATTTGTCCGAGTATTTTATTGAGCAGGGAGAAGAGAGACGTATCCCTGGGTTTGAGCCGCCAGAGGGCAAAAAGAGGATTTTGGTGTCGTTGTCTGACCGTTTTGTTATTTCTTCTAGGTTTTTAAGGAAAATTGAGAGGAAATATGGTAAGGATTATGCATTTTTTTTTCGGAAGAAGCCGATTGTCACTTGGAAAAAATCAGAAAAAGGCTATAAGCTGCTGGCGAGGATGGAAGAAGAGAATACCAATCTCCTAAAAGAGGCGATCCTTGCCCAAAATGAACTGCATTTGGACAGAGTGTATGATATGGAAAGTTCTGAGACATTCCTTACCTGCCCAAGCCGTATGTCCAGAAAAGAAGTGTTTGCAATGTCCGACGTAATTTTAACAGATAAATGGAGCGAAGTTATTGAGGCAAGCATCTTAGGGAAAAAAGTAATCTGTACAACAGACGACGGCCTTAGCACAGATGGAATCAGACGGGACGCTCTCCTAAAGCTGAAAGAAGAACATCCTGAAATCCTAATTCTGGACAGCACAGAGATTATGGAAGCAATCGTCAATGGGAAGGTAAAAGAAAATACTGGTATTTGGAGCCAGGTATTCCCAGGCGCTAATAGAAATACAGGAGCCGGCATTCCGAACCGTTTTATTGACATGACCCTTGGCGTTGCGGACGGCTGGTTTAAGGGTTCATTAAGGAAAGTCCCAGTTGTATTCGACTTGATGAAAAAGTTAAATATGTTATTTTATAATTTTAAGTCCCTGAAAAAAGAAGTAAGTTATCAAGCAAAAGAGTTGATAAAAAAAGCAGATGTGAAGCTTTTGTATATTTATTATACCATGACGGGGGTTTTGCGCAGCAAGGGCATTAATTTTGGAGAAAATGCCAAGCTTTTGTATACTTACAAAAATAAATATGCAGGGCAGAGGTGCTTTTTGATTGGGAATGGCCCATCCCTTACTATTTCTGATTTGGAATTGCTGCAGGGGGAAATTACGTTTGGCTGTAACCGTGTCTATAAATTGTTTGAGAATACTGCCTGGCGCCCAGATTATTTTTGCATGATTGACGCCCTGATTGCAAAATATAGTTCTAAGGAGCTTGCTGAAAATGTGGAATGCCCATTGTTTACCAATATTAATACAAGGGATTTGATGGAATATAAGCCAAAGAACCTAGTATTTGCCCGGAACCTTGGGGACAACCCTTACCGTGTCAGCGAGAACTTTGAAGCATATTATGTGCCTTCTGGGGCCACGGTTATGACATTTATGCTGGAACTTGCTATGTATATGGGATTTAAAGACATTTATTTAATTGGCGTTGACTGCACCTCAAGCCTGGTTTCTAATGGGCATTGTGCAAAAGGCTATGTGAACCCAGACCTTGTGCAGAAAGACATTGAGCGTGTGCGCAAAAGGCTGAATGACCCAACCCTTACGGCAGAGCAGGTGGCGGCTTATTATTATGACCAGAGCACGTTCTCTTATAAAGTACTGCGCGACTATGCAGAAGGGCATGGCATCCATATTTATAATGCCACCCGCGGCGGGATGCTGGAAGTATATGAAAGGCGTAATTTAGACGAGGTGGTGGGCAAGAAAGATGATGCAAAACAAGATTAAGGATATAAAGGCGCTTGCCCTGGATGTGGATGGGACTATGACAGACGGTTCCATCTACATTTCAGAACATGGGGAAGCAATGAAACGGTTTGATGTGAAGGATGGGCTGGGAATTAGCCTTCTGGTAAATGCAGGGATTGCGGTGGCAGTCATAACTGGGCGCAAGTCCCAGATTGTCCTGGAGCGCGCAAGGGAGCTTAAAATTAGTGAAGTAGTCCAAGGCGCGGCTAAAAAAGGGCAGGCGATGGAGGAACTTGCGGCAAGGCAGGGAATTTCTGTAGAAGAGATAGCCTATATCGGCGATGACCTGAACGACCTGCCGGCATTGGCGGTTGCCGGATGCTCTTTCTGCCCGGCGGACGCGGTAGAGGAAGTTAAGGAAAAATGCCATATCGTGTTGAAGCATAATGGAGGTTTTGGCGCAGTGCGTGAAGCGGCTGAAATTATTTTGAAGGCACAGGGGAAATATGAGGACGTGGTTCAGAAAGCGTACAGATTGAGACAATAGAGGGAAAATGTGGCTGAAATGAGATACACCAGGATAATAAGAAAAACTCTTTTATTAAGTGCAATAGGGATAATACTGAGCCTTTCTATAGCTTCTATGTGTTCCAGCGGGACATGGAACCTGAATAAATTTTATGATGTGGGGGAAGTGTTTGACACCTGGAACCTAAATGACGAACCAGCTATTTCCTGTAATTTGCCATCAAAAAAAATCAATTGGAATTATCTGTATTTGCATGCATCTGATGTTGGAGATTCGCCCCTTTCTGTAAGGATCGTTTTTTATGATAAATTATGGAATTGGCTCAAAGAAGGGGTATGGGAGCTTTCAAATGGGGAGAATGAAATCCCCCTAAATCAGATTGGCTTGGAAGGCCTAAAGTACAAAAAGGTCGCGATTATCAATCTAGAAGGGCAGGAAGCGCCATGTAAGGTTTATCGGGCGCAGTTTAGGGAGTTTCCTGAATATTTTTCTTGGCGCAGGTTTGTGGTGGTGTTTTTCCTTATTTTGGCAGTTTATGGCGCGGTTGTCCTTTTAGTATGTAAAAAGTTGGGAAGCAAGGAGAAAAAAGAAAAAGTCCATAGTCCCATAGATATCATTGTGGACAATGTGCAAAGGATTTATTGGAAAATTTTTCAGGGGATACCAGAAAAGCTTCAAAATACTCCAGAGAGGATGAAAAGTGCATACCGGGTGGAATGCCTGGTGTTTTTGTTTTTAAATTCCTTAATGATGACAAAATTCGGTAATTATCAAAACAGGCTGCAATATCAAGGGTATATGGTATTGCAAAGTGCGCTGTTGATTATTTGGTGTATGGTTAGTCTGAAACCAGGGCAGAAGCTTTGTCATTTTAACAAAAAATTTCTGGCATCATGGGGCAGCATGTGTATCCTGATGTGCATTTCTGATTTTATTGTGGATAAGAAATTTGCCCATACGGGCATTTGGATGCTGTTTACATTTAGCATTGTATTCTGGGGTTGGGCAAATGTGGATGACCCAAAAAAAATTTTGAAAGAGCTGGAAAAGGCGGTTGAGGTTATTTTTCTTGTATTTTGCCTGTATTGCTTTTTATTTGAGCCATATGATGGGGTGTCAGGTTATATTGGAATGACAACGAATCAGAATACATTAGGGGAATTTATGACAGTTGCGCTTGCCGCCTTTTGTTCGGTGCTAGATGAACTGTTTTATCATGAGAATAGATGGAAGGGTATTCTGTTAAAATCCTTGGAAGTATTGCTTACATTATATTTGATTTCTATTAGTGGTTGCAGGGCATCCACAGTATTTGCAGTATGTTGTGCGGTTCTCTTTTCTGCTAAGATAAAGATGAACTTGAGAAAGAAACAGTATATGAAAAATGTAGGAATATTTTGTGTTGTACTGGCAGTATTTTGCTTGCCCGTGTTTAAAATTGCAGATTTGGGTTTAAAAAATGTTCCTTTTGTTTTAAAGACAAATATCGTTGCAGGCGTTCAGGAAGCAGAGAATGTAAATATAATAGGACGGCGAGATGGCTTTATTGTGCAAGCCAAAGATAGCCAAGAAGTAAAAATTGAAGAGATTGAAAAGAAAAAGGAATTTAGCAAGTTATATAATAAGCTGGATATTTGGACTTCTTCCCGAGTTTCTATATGGAGGACTTATGCAGAGCATATGAATTTATGGGGACATTATGGGAATGAAAAGGTAAATTCTCTAATGGGACCTATAAAAATAGGCGCCCATAATATGTTCCTTACAATAATGTATCAATATGGAGTGTTTGTAATGGTTCCTTTTTTGGCTGTTGTATGTTTCCTGTTAAGCTACGGAGTGAAATATATGGTAAGGAATGGGAGAACGGCGGGAAAGTGCAGTTTTTTACCCTTAGGGCTGGCATCGGCTTATATTATTTCTGCTTCACTTGGCAATATAGAGCAGCCTATGCGCTATATCCCTTGGATTGTGTTTTATTTCTTGATGGGATTTTGTGCAACCAATCATGGAGACTAACAAAAAGGCATAAAGGGCAAAAGGCGATAATAGGTTTATATCCTGACATTTTCAGATGAACGGTAAGAGCTGCAGGTGAAAATTTATTTATTCAATTCCATTACATGATTACAAGTAAAGGGATAGAGGTAGGAAGTTTGGACACACAGAAGAACAGATGGGCAAAATTGAAAATTTTTGTATGTTTACTAGCAGGCGCTTTGCTCTGTGCAATGGTTTCCATTCTTTATATGAGTGAAAACTTTAATTTGGACCGTTTTTTTAGTCCAGGGGTTGTGTATGATTTTCCTCGGAAAGATTTGCGGAAGCCTTCTAAGAGCTGGGTCTATGATGAGGAGAATGGATTGTACCGGCTGGCAGGGGATGACGCGCTGAATAAATACCTTCTGAATGGGAAGGCAAAGAAGTGGAAATATTTGTACCTAACAATTTCCTCCATGGATGTTCCACAGATGGAGGGGGCTATTGTATACTATACGAAGGAAAATGCCAGGGTATTTGAACAGCCAGTCACTTTTTCAAAAGGGGAAAATATGGTTGCCTTGGTAGACCATATTCCGATTAAGCGGATGGGGATTCGGATTTTGAACCAGGGCGGGGAAAACCTTTCCATTTCTTCCATGCAAATCAGGACAACACCGAACCGTTTTCCGCTGAAACGGTGTATCAAAGTGTTTTCTGCAGCTTATATTGGATTTTTGGTGTTTTTTGGCTGCATAGTATATTATAATAAGAAACATCCATGGACAGTTCAGGTAAATGGTTATAGGTTTGTGGAAAACTTACAATATGTTTTTCAGATTTTTGGGGACGGATTTGGGCGCAGGGTGAAAGGGAAGCTAACAGAGAAGCAAAAGAACCTTGGGCAGATTGCAGCGCTTGCAGGGGTATTTTTGATTATGGTAATTGGCAATGGGCTGAACTGGACTAAGAAGGCTGACTTCCGATATTACGCGCTGGGATGCCTGGTTCTGCTTGTGCTGTTTGGAATTTTGTCATGGAGGAAACCCTGGAAAAATGTGAATTGGAAACATCCGTTGGCGGCAGCCTGGCTTTGCCTGATGATTGGGATGGTGATTTCAGATTTTTTTGTTAACAAAGGATATGGTTTGGTTAGCAGTATGTTCCTGGTCTGTGGAAGCTTCTTTATTTTTTCCTTGAACCATTCAGAAAGTCAGCATAAGGCGGCTTACCATATTATGAAAGCCTTGGAATTTATATTTCCAATTGTATGCCTGTATTGCATGGTGTTTCGGAGGAAAAAGATTGGGATTTCTTACAACGGCCCTTTCCGAAGCCCAGAGGATCTAGCAATGTATGCATCCTTGATGGTAAGTGTGTTCCTTACAGAATTGGACGCGTTATTCTATCAAGTGGTTTCTGAAAAAGAGAAAAAAGCATCTAAATATTGCGCCTGCTATGCCGCTGGGGCGGCGTCGTCATTATATTTTGTGCTAAGGGCAGAAGAACCCATGGGATATTTAGCCACCCTATTAGTGGCTGGTTGTTTCTGTTGGCGGCAAGCCAAACGGTATTCAAATATTCTGTCGGAGGTGAAAAAGGCATTTCCAGATATAGTAAAGTGGGGAGCGGTTGCCATAGTGTCTGTGTGCCTAATCCACTGTTCTGTCAAGTATATCCCATCTTTACTGAATACAGAGGTGGAATATAAAAAAGAAACATTAGTTACTGGAAAAGATGATGAGGCAAAAGAACGTTTTCAGGCACTGGAACCAGACTTGGCGCGTGCGAAGCAGCGGGAAGATAGGGAATTGCCAGTGATATGGAAGAATTACCTACGTAAAATAAATTTGATGGGGAATCCTGGGGCAGTGCAGGTGTTCCGGGAACGGACTCCGGCATACAATGGATATGTTTACATCATGTACCGATATGGGATTTTCATCCTTGTTCCCTATGTGGTGTTCCAAATCTGCATGGCTGGTTTTGCGATTCAAAAAATCAGGGATGGCGCGGCAAAAGGGCAATTGCAGCCGGACGGGGCGTTTTGGATGTCATTGGTAGTCCTTATATTTTTATGTTTTTGCATTGCAGGCAATGTGGAGGCGCTGTTGGGGAATCCTTTGTGGTTTTGCTTTTATCTGGGCAGCGCCATATGGTTTGCAGAAAGTGGAAAAGTGGATGCTATTTCGCCAGTTGCAATTTCAGAGGAACCGCGGTACAATAAATAAAGCAAATTTTACTGAAAAGAGGAAAAAGATGTGAAAATATGGATAGAGGGGAATCAGATTTTATTAAAGCGTGCGTTTTTGATTCTATATGATGTACTTGCTGTGGTTGCGGCCAGCTTGTTGGCTTTATTGATTCGCTATGAAGGGCATGTCATTGAGATTCCGAGGATTTATGTGCATAAAAGCTTACAGTATATCCCGGTGATTATTATAGTGACAGTTGTCATATTTTATGGGTTCCGTCTGTACAGCAGCCTTTGGACCTTTGCCGGGGCGCCGGAGCTGATTAATATTACCTTTGCCTGTGCCTTGTCATCCCTGGCGCAGATGGTAGTGATGGTGGTTTTTGATGTGCGTATGCCCAGAAGCTATTATTTTCTGTATGGGGTGTCATTGTGGATTTTGGTATTCCTCAGCCGATTTTCTTATCGGGGGATAAGAACTTTGATAAAACGGAATGCCAGTGGTGCAATATCGTCTAGGGTGATGATTGTAGGCGCTGGCGCAGCAGGGAATATGTTGGTTAAGGAAATACGGAACAGCGACCATGTAAGCAAGCGGGTAGTATGTATTGTGGATGATGACAGGTCTAAGGAAGGCAGCTTTCTCCATGGCGTGAAAGTAATGGGAAACAGGCAGAACATTCCAGAATTAGTGAAACTGTATCGGATTGACGAGATTATTATTGCCATGCCTTCCGCACCAGCGAGGGAAATTAAAGAGATTCTGGATGTCTGTAAAGAGACAGGCTGTGAGTTGAAGCGGCTGCCAGGGGTATACCAGTTAGTAAATGGGGAAGTGGCTATCAGTAAGTTAAAGGAAGTGGATGTGAACGACCTGTTAGGGCGGGAGCCTGTAAAGGTGGATTTGTCCACTATTATGGATTACGTTGCTGGCAAAACGGTTCTGGTGACAGGCGGGGGTGGTTCCATCGGGAGCGAAATCTGCCGGCAGGTGGCGGAGCATAATCCCAAAATGCTGGTGCTGGTGGACATTTATGAAAATACTACTTATGATATCCAAAATGAGTTGAGAAATAGGTACCCAGAATTAAATCTGGTAGTCTTAATTGCTTCTGTCCGCAATACCAAGCGTATGGATATCATTTTTGAGACCTACAGGCCTGATATTGTGTACCATGCAGCAGCCCATAAGCATGTGCCTTTGATGGAGGACAGCCCGAACGAGGCGGTAAAAAATAACGTGCTTGGGACCTGGAAGGTAGTACAGGCGGCGGATAAATGGAAAGTGAAGAGGTTTGTAATGATTTCCACAGATAAGGCAGTGAACCCCACAAATATTATGGGAGCCACAAAGAGAATCTGTGAGATGATTATTCAGACTTATAACAACCGCTCTAAAACGGAATTTGTGGCAGTGCGGTTTGGGAATGTGCTGGGGAGCAATGGGAGCGTAATCCCTTTGTTTAAGAAACAGATTGAGCAGGGAGGCCCTGTCACAGTGACCCATCCAGATATTATCCGTTATTTTATGACGATCCCAGAGGCGGTTTCCCTGGTACTCCAGGCAGGGGCTTATGCCAAAGGAGGGGAAATCTTTGTGCTGGATATGGGGGAGCCAGTGAAAATTGCAGATTTGGCAAGGAACTTAATTCTCTTATCTGGGCATAGGCCAGGGGAGGATATCCAAATCATTTACACAGGCTTGCGCCCAGGGGAAAAATTGTATGAAGAAATGTTAATGCATGAGGAAGGGCTGCAAAATACAAAAAATAAGCTGATCCATATTGGTAAGCCAATTAAAATGGATGAAGGGCATTTTATGATGCAGCTTGAGAATTTGAAGGATTATGTGGTGCAGGAGCCAGAAGATATTAGGAAATGGGTACAGGAGATTGTGCCAACGTACCATCCAAAGTTATAGAATAGGATTAGGAGTCTCACTGTTTCAGGCAGTGGGACTTTTTGTAAAACAGTGGACATAAATTATAAATTTAACAATGAGGCAGCAAAGGAGAAACGGAAATGTCAGCGCAAAAAATTATTGTGGTTCCGGATGGTAAAATATGCGATTATATTGATGGGAAATTTAGGAATGACACACCAGAAGAATACGTTAGGCAGACAATTGAAAAGAGGCTCGTAAATGAACATAAATACAAACCCGCACAAATACAAGTAGAATATACATTGCAAATAGGGGCCAGGAAACCACGGGCAGATATCGTAGTCTGGGATAAGGACTCTGAAAAACAGACACAAGAGACAGTTAAGCTTATTATTGAATGTAAAAGGGAGACGGTGGATGCCCGCAATGCGAAAGATGGCGTTGCACAATTGAAGTCTTATATGGCTGTCTGTCCAAATTGTGAATGGGGCATGTGGACAAACAGCATACAGAAATTTGTTTTTCGTAAATTCAGAGATAAAACTGGAAATATTACATTTATGGAATATAATGATATTCCATCCGCAGATGGGAACCTTGATGATGTGAACAGGCCAAGCCGTAAAAGCTTGAAAAATGCATTTGAGGATAACTTGCTTTTTGTGTTTAAAACTTGCCATAACCATATTTATGTGAATGATGGGCTGCAAAAACAGCCAGCCTTCTTTGAGTTGCTGAAAGTGATTTTCTGTAAAATTGAGGATGAACGCAATATCCCGCATCCATTGGAGTTTTATACAACTTCGGAAGAACGCTCTAACCCTGATGGCCAATTGACGGTACAAAAACGCATTTCAAAAGTGTTTGAGCGAGTAAAAAAGCGGCATGGGAAGATATTTGACACTAATGACGAAATAAAATTAAAGCCCCGCAGCCTTGCTTATATTGTGAGCGAGCTGCAGGGGTATAGTTTGCTAAATACAAATATTGATATCAAGGGAAAAGCCTATGAAGAAATTGTGGGCGCGAACTTGCGTGGGGACAGGGGGGAATTTTTTACCCCGCGGAACGTAATGAAGATGGTTGTGGAAATGATTAATCCCAAAATTACGGAACGTGTGTTAGATAGTTCCTGTGGTACAGGCGGTTTTTTAGTTACAGCAATGACCCATGTGATTAATCTGTTGGAACAGGATTTTTCGCTGGAGCTAGGGATAGGGAGAAAAGACTGGGGATCTGATGCGGTACATACATTTCAGGAAAAAGTTTCGGAGATGGCTTCTACAAATTATTTTGGTTTTGATATTAATCCGGATTTGGTGAAGGCAACTAAGATGAATATGGTAATGAATAATGATGGAAGCGGAAACATTTTACAGACAAATGCTTTGCTGCCTCCCCATGAATGGAGCGATGAGTTTAAATCAAGGCTTGCAGAATCTCTTGGAATACAGAAATCTGGAATTCGGAACCATGATACAATTGGCTATTTTGATGTAATTGTCACAAACCCGCCATTTGGCAGTAAAATTCCTATAAAAGATAAGAATATCTTGGAACAGTACAGCCTTGCGCACATCTGGGAATGCGATAAAGAAACCGGGGTGTGGGAAATGACTAAACGTTTACAGTCATCGGTTCCGCCAGAGATATTATTTATTGAACGATGCACGCAGTTCCTTGTACCTGGCGGGCGGATGGGGATTGTGCTGCCAGACGCTATCCTAGGTTCTCCAGGGCTTGGTTATATCAGGGAATGGATGATGGAAAACCATCGTATTATTGCAAGTATTGATTTGCATGTTGACACATTTCAGCCACGCAATGGCACACAGACATCTGTTCTGATCCTCCAAAAAAAGTTGCCGGAGCAAAGATATGAGGAGCTGGAAAGCAAAAGCATGGCTGATTACAATATTTTTATGGCAATGGTTGAAAAAGTTGGGCATGACAAACGTGGAAACCCTTTGTTTAAACGTGACAAAGAGGGAAATGAAATATTGGTTCCAGATGATGGCTGTGTTTTCCAATTTGCTGAATTGGAGGAGGAGACAACTTCCCGCCAGCAAAAGAAAAAGGTGGAAGACGACCAAACACCAGATGTTCCAAAGATATTTTATGATTGGAAAAGGCAGGAGGGAATAGGATGGTAAGGAGCAGTGAACCCCAAAATGAAAATAAGGAGTTATTTTCAGCAGATAATCCAAGAGGGAAAGCTGTTAAGTGGTGTTCCGTCCCTTTATCCGATGTAATATTAAATAGAAATAGGCTGGATGCCAGTGTATTTGATATTGAAACAAAACAGGTGCGAAACCGTATTATGGATGGAAAATATGGATTTGTTTATTTTGGAGGGGAAAACGGCATTATAGAGGATGCCTGTTATCCTGGCCGTTTTAAGAGAGTTTATTGCAAGAAAGGGAATGGGGAGGCTTTTTATTTGCCATCCCAAATGCTGGATATATATCCGAAGACAGATAAGTATATTTCAAAGTCTACAAAGTGCAATATGGATGAATTAAGGTTAAAACAAAATACACTACTACTCACCCGCTCTGGCACGATAGGGAATATTTCACTGGTATCAAAAACGATGGAAGGGAAAGTGTTTTCTGATGATGTGATCCGTATTACATTTCAGCAAGAATGCGACTTAGGGTATATGTATGCCTTTTTTAAAACAAAGGCTGGAAAGATGATGTTGACAACGAATGGTTATGGTTCAGTCATTACCCATTTAGAGCCAGAGCATCTTGCGGCTATTCCAGTCCCAGATGCACCAATCAGGTTAAGGCAAAAAATCAATGGATTAATTACACAATCTTATAGATTGAGGGATGAATCCAATAAAATAATCGACATGGCTACAGCGTATTTGGCCAAGGAGTTACAGTTGCCAGATATAGAAGCTTTTGATGTTTCTTTATATCATCCAGAAGCCTCTGTTGAAACATATAGTGTAAAGCTAAGCGATATGGAAGGCAGGTTTGACGCTTCTTACCATGCGCCAATTGTGCCTGCAATCACAGAACATTTAAAGGAATTTTCAAAGGAAGTTGCTATGGTTGGGGATAGCAGAATCAGTAAGGAAATTATACTTCCTGGCCGTTTTAAACGTGTATATGTAGAAGAAGGATATGGAATCCCGTTTTTTGGTGGGAAGAATATCGGGGAGCTGGACCCATCTGATAAAAAGTACCTGTCCTTTTCCAGGCATGGGAAAAAGATTAAAGATGAACTGACAATACGGGAAGGGATGATATTAATCACTTGCAGTGGAACAGTTGGAAATATTGCATTGGTTCCGAAACATTGGGACGGTTGGGCAATGACACATGATATTATAAGGCTGGTGCCGTGTGATGGCATTGCAGGATATGTCTATATTTGGCTCCAGACCGTTTATGCTAATGCTATGTTGAAGGCATGCTCCTATGGTTCTGTTGTATCACATATCGAAAAAGAACACTTATGCCATATCCCTGTTCCAATGTTAAAAGACAAAAATGCACAAATGCAAATCAATAACCTGGCTTTGCAGGCAAACAGGAAACGGTATGAGGCATATGAGTTGGAACGGCAGGCGATAGAGGTTATGGAACGGGAAGCGCTTTGCGAAGAGGGAAGAAAAGAAGATGGAGGTGGCAAAGATGAGGGGAAAACCTCTGCCAGTTGGCGTGGATGATTTTGAAAAACTGATTGCAAAGGGATACTATTATGTAGATAAGACATGGATGATAAAAGAGTTATTGGACAAAAAAGCAGAAGTGAATTTATTTACCCGCCCCCGGCGTTTCGGAAAGACATTGAACCTAAGTATGTTACGTTATTACTTTGAGGATACTGGGGATATAGAAAAAAATCAATATTATAAGCAATTATTTTCAGGGCTTGCCATTGAGGAAGTTGGGGGAGAATATGCAAAAGAGATGGGGAGGTACCCGGTTATTCTGGTTACATTAAAGTCGGCTAAGCAAAGGGATTACCAGGATGCGCTTGCCTGCTTGATAGAGGCATTGGCGGAGGAGTATTCCAGGCATGAAGGTCAGGTAAAAGGGAAGATTGAAAACCAGGCGGATTGGGAGAAGTATATGGCGATCCGGGAACGGCGGGGGGAATGCGCCGACTATTTAACCAGCCTTGCATTTTTGTCCAAATGCCTGTTCCAGTCATATAAGAAAAAGAGTGTGATACTGATAGATGAATATGACGTCCCTTTGGAAAACGCTTATTTCTCAGGGTTTTATGATGAAATGGCAAGCTTTATCCGAACTTTGTTTGAGTCTGCATTGAAGAGCAACCCATATCTGGAGTTTGCGGTCGTCACTGGATGCCTGAGGGTTTCAAAAGAGTCAATTTTTACAGGTCTGAATAACTTAAGGGCTTATTCTATATTAAATGAGAACTATTGCGGGTATTTCGGGTTCACAGAGCAGGAAATCCAGGCCATGTTGTTATATTATGGGCGGGAAAGGAACCTTAATGCAGTGAGGGAGTGGTATGATGGGTACCAGTTTGGCGATGTAGGGGTCTATAACCCATGGAGCATTCTGAATCATATGGAAGATATTATCACCAACCCAGATGCCTTCCCAGAGCCTTATTGGTCTAACACAAGTTCTAACAAAATTGTGCGCGACCTAGTGCACAGGCTAGATGACGACAGGGGAGAGGTAAAAGGGCAGTTGGAAATCCTTATGAATGGAGGGGCAATTGAGAAAGCTATACATGAGGGCATTACTTATGATAATATTTATGAGACAGAAGATAATTTGTGGAATTTCCTGTTTTTCACAGGATACTTGAAAAAGGTTTCTGCAAGGAAAGAAGGAAAAGAGACGTATGTCGCTATGTCCATCCCAAACAATGAGGTGGCTTATATTTATGAGCATACGATTTCAGTTTGGTTTGACAAAAAACAAAGGAGTTTTGATATGTCGTCGCTCTATCTGGCAATAGAAGAAGGAGACGTAGGCGGGATAGGAGAGGAGGTTTCAAGATTCCTAGAGGAGACTATCAGCTATTTTGACTATGGGGAAAGCTATTACCATGGATTCCTGGCAGGGTTGTTGCGCCAGAGCAAAAAGTACCAGGTGCTGTCCAACCGGGAGGTAGGGCTTGGGCGTGCAGACTTGATATTAAAGACCCCAAGGATCCGGGGAGGCCGTGCAGTGGTGCTGGAATTGAAGGTGGTGAAAAGGTTCCAGGACATGGAGAGGGGGTGCGTGGAGGCGCTCAGGCAGATAGAGGAAAAGAAATACAGGAAGGAACTGATGCAGGAGGGATATGGGGATATCCTGGCATACGGGGTTTGTTTTTATCGGAAGGAATGTTTGGTAAAGGGGAATTTATTAAATTAGTGGTTTAAAGACTATATAGGGTCTTGTACGGGGAAGTAAGAATAGCTTTAATAGGCTTTTGGTAAAATTACCAAAAGCCTATTATACTTTCTCATATGTATTTCGTTTTATTTAAACAGAAAAGGGTTGGCAGAGATAAAGAATTATTTGATATTTGGAAGTTTCGGACTATGTATAGAGACACTCCCAAGGATATGCCAACGCATATGTTAAAAAACCCAGATAAATATATTACAAAAGTAGGAAAATTTTTAAGGAGAACCTCTTTGGATGAATTGCCGCAGCTTTTTCAAATTTTATCTGGGAAAATGTCAATTTGCGGTCCACGGCCGGCTTTGTGGAATCAATACGACCTGATTGCTGAAAGGGATAAATATGGGGTAAATAGTATTGTCCCAGGGCTAACCGGATGGGCGCAGATTAATGGGCGTGACGAACTCGAAATACCTGTGAAAGCAAAACTTGATGGGGAATATGCTGAAAATCTTGGATTTTGGATGGATGTAAAATGTTTTCTTGGCACAATAGGGGCTGTATTAAGATCCGATGGAATTGTGGAAGGGGGGACAGGGGAACTACATAAACAGAAGTATATGAGAGATGAAACCATAAAAAAGCCTAGTAAAGTCAGAGAAGAAATATATATTGGTGCAGCAGTAATTGGAATAATAACCACTATGGTAAGTGCGGGAATAGGTGTTTTGACGGTTTGTAGAAATAAAGGCCGCATTTCACAGAGAATGCCCAAAAGGAACCTGCTTAAAAAGTTATTTTTCTCTGCTGCAATAGTAGAAACAATAGCTATGTTTTATACAAATTGGAAAAGGAAAGCCTGGATAAAAAATAAATTTTCTGAGGTATCCCCTAAAACTATGGAAGAGGAGGATAAGGGGCTAAAAGGGATGGAACCTACAGCATCCAGAAAAATCCTTATTACAGGGGCAGGAAGCTATGTAGGCATGGCTGTGGAGCAGTGGCTGTTGCAGCATCCAGAAAAATATCAGGTGGATACGCTTGACATGGTTTCAAATGCATGGAAGGAATTTGATTTCTCTGGTTATGATGTGGTTTACCATGTTGCAGGTATTGCCCATGCAGATGTAGGCGCTGTCACAGAGGAACAAAAAGCCCTTTATTACCAAGTGAACACAGACCTGGCTGTGGAAACTGCAAAAAAAGCGAAGGCAGCGGGTGTGAAACAGTTTATCTTTATGTCGTCGATGATTGTGTATTCGGGATGTAAAGAACAGGTTATCACAGAGAGGACGAATCCACAGCCTCTTAATTTTTATGGTGAAAGTAAATGGCAGGCGGATCAGAAGGTAAGGGAATTAGAATCAGAAGGATTTAAAGTTGTTGTTTTGCGCCCGCCCATGATATATGGAAAGGGAAGCAAAGGAAATTACCCTGAATTGGCTAAATTAGCGTCAAAACTTCCAGTATTTCCAATTGTGAGAAATAAACGTTCTATGTTATATATTGATAATTTATGTGAAAAACTTAAGAAAGGTTTTGAGTAATATGGAGGAACAGGAAGCCCATTGGCTTTAGATAATGGATAGTTCACTTATGATAAATATTTCAGCCAAGGGGATGCCAGCAGGGCGGCGTTGGCAGAGTTTAACAGCAACAATACAAGGCTGATGTCTGTGGAAGAGGTAAAAGAAAAGTTATTTTCTTTGGAATATATTCAAAATGCCATGGCAGAGTGGAAAGAATAATACAGGAAAGAAAATATATACAGATTATGTACTAGAGATTCGTAGGGCTACAAAGGATATCTGAGGTGAGTGGTATTGCAAAAGGTCAGTTTATATTCATTTGCAAATAAGATGTTGTTATTGTTTGAGTTTTGGTTCCCATGTCTGGTCAGTGTCTATATGTTCAGCAGGGATGAGGAGTTTTGTTGGTCTGTTTTTTTTTGGGGGGGGGCGGCAATCAGAGAAAATACAGTATTTAGGATAAATAAAGAAACAGGCTTACTGGAATTTTATGGAGAAGTTGGATAGATGGCAGATAGGTATTTAGAAATATATGACGCAGGAAGGGAACAGATGTGACGATGGAACTGATAGTAATTGTTATTCCAGCATATGAGCCGGACAGGGCCTTATTACTTTGCTTACAAATCTAAAGCAGAATCATGTAGGGGTTGTGGTTATTCCAGAAGTTGCCATAAAAGCGATTGTTGACATCATGTTGTTCTTTGCAAGTTACTATATTCAACGGAAATACGTGTTTGCGAAAAGTAGTTAAAAGGATTTTCTTTATATATTGTATCAGTTTTTGTAGTAGGGCAAGCTGGTGTCTGGCTAAATATTTTTGGCCAGGCAGTAGCTTTTTATAATTTAGTTGACAAAATTTAGGGGGGGGGTAGAATGATTAAAGGATTTAAAAAAGTTTCTATTTGTTTGGGAGGGAATAATTTAAATGGATAAAGTTGCAGTGTTGATTCCATGTTGCAATGAGGTAAGGACAATTGGAAAAGTTGTAGACGACTGGAAGCGGGAATTGCCAGATGCAGTTATATATGTCTACGATAATAATTCAACAGATGAAACAGCAGAAGTTGCCAGTAAAGCTGGGGCAATTGTAAGGTATGAGTATGTACAGGGGAAAGGAAATGTTATACGCCGGATGTTCAGGGAGATAGAGGCTGAAGTTTATATAATGGTAGATGGGGATGATACATATCCGGCTGAGTATGGGCAACAGATGGCAAAGTTAATATTAGAGAAAAAGGTGGATATGGTGATTGGGGACAGGCTGTCTTCCACATACTTTCAGGAGAATAGAAGGCCATTCCATAATATTGGGAACTCATTGGTGAAACGTGGCATTAATGTGTTGTTCCAATCAGAAGTCAAAGATATTATGACGGGCTATCGTGCATTCAGTTATTTGTTTGTAAAATCATTTCCTGTCCTCTCTAAAGGGTTTGAGATAGAGACAGAAATGACCATACATGCCCTAGATAAAAATATGTATGTGGAAAATTTGATTATTGATTATAGGGATAGGCCAGAGGGCAGTGAGTCAAAACTTAATACCTATTCGGATGGAATCAAAGTCCTGGGAACTATCATTAGGTTGTTTCGGAACTATAAGCCGTTTGCATTTTATGGAGGCATTGCTGGGATATTAGCCATTTTATCCTTGGGTTTTATGATTCCAGTGTTAAGCGTTTACTTTAAGACTGGGCTAGTCCCTAACTTCCCTACATTGATTGTTTGCGGTTTTACTATGTTAGGGGCTTTGCATTCTCTATTTGCAGGGTTACAGCTTCAAAATGCAGTGCAAAAAAACAGGCAGGATTTTGAGTTTCAGTTACTGTCAATGAAAAAGATTGGGGATAATTATGTTGAGGGAGCGGACTGATGAACAGAAACAAGAGACGGACAAATAATAAACACAAAAAAAGTAATTGCACAATAATTTTTGAAATTGTTACCATGGTATTTTGGGTCACGTACCTGTTAAAATCAGATGCGTATTATATGCCATATTTGATTCTTGGCGCGGCTGGTTTTGTCTGTTTTATGTTTAATAAGTCAAAGGAAGTGAAGTTACAGGGGAAGAAGGATGAAATAATTACAAGATGCTATGGCATCCTATTCAGCATGATGGTGGCGTTGGCAAACTATAACCTTTATTTGAATCAAGAAATGACAGGTTATGCTGGAGATTTTTTTAAATGGATTTATTTAATTTGCTCTGCATACCTAGTCTTTGTAGGGGGGTATTATATTTTTTTTCAAATATTGCTTTCATTGTACTATTTTGCAAAATGTGCAATTGGGCAGAAAGAAGGCGTCCTTAAGAAGGAGTGTAAAATAAAAGATTGGCAACTATTTTTGGCTGTCTGGGGTATTATTGTGGTATTTAATGCAGGTGTTATGTTTTTGGCTCAGTATCCGGGGGTTTTGACTCCAGACAGCATTAATCAAATAACGCAATTGTTAAATGGGACATATTCAAACCATCATCCATATTACCATACACAAATAATACATATTATGATGGCGTTGGGATATAGGTTGTTTGGGAATATAAATGCAGCGGTAGCAACTTTCAGTATGTTTTCAATTATTATGATGGCGTTCTGCTTTGCATATGTAGTATATACTATTTTTCAGTGGAGTAACAACCTGAAAATGGCGCTTATCGTATTTATTTGGTATTTTGTTATGCCGTTTCATATTATATACAGTTTTACGATATGGAAGGATGTTTTATTTGGTGCATCAGTTACTTTTTTTGTAACTGGATTGTTTCGGGTGTTGAAAAAAGTGGGTTCTAACATATGGATAAATTATATGGTGATGCTGGTTGCGGCATTGGGAATGTGTTTATTGCGGAGCAATGGATGGTTTGCGCTTCTGTTAAGTATTTCTGTATTTGGGGCTATTTTTTGGAACAAGCATAGGAAGGTTTTATTTATGTTAGGGGGAATTGTATTTATTTCATTTGTCCTAAAACATCCAGTGTTAGATGCCTTACATGTACCCCAGCCAGACAGAATAGAGTCATTGTCTATTCCAGCACAGCAGATTGCCAGGGTGGTGGCTGATGGGAAGGAGCTTACTCCAGAGCAAGAAGAGTTGCTTGGGCAGATAGTTGACATAGAAGCGATCCCAGAGGCATATAACGAACACCTTTCAGATCCTATAAAAAAACTTGTCAGGGCAAGTGGAAATCAGAATTATATTAATGAAAACGGGATTGAATTTATTAAATTGTATTTACAGCTTGGGATAACATATCCTCAAGAGTATCTAAAGGCATGGGTTGACCAGACAAAAGGATATTGGAATGGGGGATATAATTATTGGAGATGGGTAACTTATGTACAAGAAAATTCACTTGGAATTGAGAGGGTAGTTAGGTCGGGCTTAATGAAACAGGCATTAGAAGAATATTTATGGTTATATGCTGATTTGCCAATATTGCAGATTTTTTTATGTATAGGATTTCATATTTGGCTGATTATCTTCTCTACGTATTTTACATGGATAAAAAAAGATTATATTGCGTTGTTTATAGCAATACCTATTTTAATGGTTGACCTATCGCTGCTTGTGGCGACGCCATTATATACAGAATTTCGGTACATTTATACTGTTTTTTGTAGCGTGCCATTTATTTTGTGCGTTTCATTTGGCAGTATTTTTCAGGGAATAGGGAGAAAAAACAATAATAAAATTTAACGTTAGAAATAGTCTTAGTTGGTAAAGGCATATTTTGAAAAATATAAAGGCTGCGGATTTCTGCAGCCTTTATATTATAAATAATCGTTTCTTTGTATAGCGTCCGTCATTTTTTATTTGCATTTATTGGTTAGTTGTAGTAAAATAGAGAACAATGTAAAAATATTGGAATTTTGATGTTCTATAGGAGGGAATTATGGAACAGCATATTTCTCTTGCTTCACCTCATATGAGTGAAGAAGGGTACGAATTGGAATATATAAAAGAAGCGTTTGCCACAAATATGATAGCGGCCCTTGGAGAACATGTGACAGAACTGGAAAAGGGTATTGTAAACCTGACGGGAGCTAAAAAAGCTGTGGCTCTTTCAGCAGGGACGGCTGCAATGCATATGGCGTTAAAAGCCGCGGGAATAGGGCAAGGAGATATTGTATTTTGTCAGTCCCTGACGTTTTCGGCAACTGCCAATCCTATTATTTATGAAAAAGCAGTTCCAGTTTTTATAGACAGTGACATGGAAAGTTGGAATATGTGTCCAAAGGCTCTGGAGTTGGCGTTTCAAAAATATGAAAAAATAGGGAAAAGGCCAAAAGCTGTAATTGTAGTGCATTTGTACGGCATCTGCGCCCATATAGATGAAATTGTGGAAATTTGCCAAAATTATAAGGTTCCTTTAATCGAAGATGCGGCAGAAAGCCTTGGGACTATATATCATGGACAGCATACAGGGACTTTTGGGGATTATGGTATTATAAGTTTTAATGGTAATAAGATTATAACAAGCTCTGGTGGGGGGATGCTGTTAATCAATACAGAAAATGCAGATGAAAGAGAGGCAAAAGTGCGTTATTGGTCGACTCAAGCCAGGGAACCTAGGCGCTGGTATCAGCATACGGAAATTGGGTATAATTATCGTATGGGCAATATTGTTGCTGGGATTGGTAGGGGGCAGCTACAGGTATTGGACAGGCGAATTGCAAAAAAGCGAGAAATTTTTGCATATTACCAAAAGCACTTGGGAGATTTAGAAGGGCTGCATTTTATGCCAATATTGGAAGGCACTAGAAGCAATTGCTGGCTGACGTCTATTTTAATAGATGGTAATTTTAATGTAAAGCCGCTTGACCTGATAGAAGTTTTGGAAAAGGGAGACGTGGAAAGCCGCCCAATTTGGAAACCCTTACATCTACAGCCTGTATTTAAAGAATGTGATTTTGTTTCAACAGTAGAAGAGATTTTCTGTGTAAATGCTGAAACAGGGGCGGATACCAGTATCAGTGGGGAAATTTTCCATAATGGAGTTTGTCTTCCGAGTGACACCAAGATGACAGAGGCGGATTTAGAATATGTCTGCAAAATTATAACAGATCTATGGAGAGGGAAGTAAGGGGAATTATCCAACGTTGGCTAAGTTGGCATGGAGGAGTGGCATGTCAATTTTTGCGTATCCCATATATTGCTAATATTACTGGTTTAGGGACAGCAATAGAGGAAAGGAGTTTATTCAGTAAGATTTTGACACTTGCTTACAAACAGGCATTGCGAAAAGCAGAATGTATATTTTTTCAAAATCAAAGTAATAAGAAATTTTTTAAAAAAATTGGCTTGAAGCATAGAAATATAAAGTGCCTGCCTGGTTCTAGCGTAAATCTTTATGGAGCATAAAGAGAAAGTGTTATTTCTAAGAAGAGATAAAGAACTGTGCAGTAGAATTTACAGCCGAGGAAAGTAAGCTGCAGGAAGCAAAATTCCATATTGTAGCAGTTCCTATACCAGTGAGAAGTGACCACACACCAGATTTATCTCCAGTTGAGGGTAATTCATGGGTTAGAGACAATAACGAAAATCGTTTCAGGTATGGATCTAGAGACTTTACAAGAAATTGCCAATACTTACCGTCTTGTAGTAGATGCTGGTGTATATGAGGCGGAAAGCATCAAGGTAGCAGAGGCAGCAAAGGTCATTGAAAACAGCCAGTTCTTTAGTATATGGCGACCATCCAGTGCTTCCTAAAAAGGAAGGGCAAGAAGGGAATCTTTTGTCTCCGTATGCATTGACAAAGAGAGTAGATGAAGAATATGGGAAACTTTGTTATAAATTATATGGGTTAGATACTTATGGGATATTGTTGCATTTGATTGCATTTAAAAGTATTATTTCTTTCGTTTGACATAGAATATGCCTTCTTTTCATATTTTGATGTTATTACCATATCCACGCTGCTGCTAGTATGGAAGAGACAAAATTAGCTTGACTTGCCTCAAAGAAAATGGTAGTATAAAAAAATGAGTAATGGGTGGATTTATTAAAATATTATGTATTTTATTTCGTAGATGGGCCTGCTCTACGAAATTTGTCGCTTGGATGCTTTGCCTGTAAAGTTTAGGCAATAGCATTACCATACAGAGATGTCTTTTACAGAGTGTTTCTTCTATATAATATAGCAATCTAATCAATATGTTTTTAAGGACACTACAAGTTTGGTTGTTCAGCAATAGATTTATGAGGAGGATTTTAAAAAAGTGAAAAAGTTATGTGTGTTTACTCTGTATACTGAAATAGGCGCTTCGTCGCAATATAGGGCATACGCTTTCAGAAAAGAGTTGGAAAAACACTTTGTAGTGCAATGGTTCCCTTTTTGGAATGATTCTTGCATAACAAAATATATGCATAATAAGAAAAAATATTTATTTCCTTTGGCATTCTTTTACTTTTGTGCAGTCATAAAAAGAGTATATCAGATGCTTTACATTGCACCCAAAAGTGATGTGGTTTTTATACAGAAGGCATGTATCCCCAAAATAAAAGCACTTTTTTTTCACAGAATTCAGAAAAAAAATGTGCGGATTGTTTTTGATGTGGATGATGCAGTCTACTTAGAGCCAAAAGACAATTCTGATAAAATTGCAGAAGCTGCAGATGCTGTAATATGTGGGAATGAAACATTGAAGCAGCATTATTTGCCACTAAATAAAAACACAATAATATTACCCACCGTAGAGAACACTTCAAAGTATAGGAAATTCTGGAGAAATACTTTTTGTGAAAAGAATATAGGGTGGATTGGAAGCAAGGCAACGGTACCAAATCTTGAAATAGTTGTAGACCCAATCAACAAAATTATGGAGAGGCATCCTGAAGTCCATTTCTATATCATTAGTAATGATGCAATGGATTATACCAAAAGGATTAAGAATACTTCACTGATCCGTTGGGATAAAAATAGCTATATTTCAGATATGAGTAAATTTACGGTTGGGATTATGCCTCTAAAAAATACGGATTATAACCATGGAAAATGTGGATTTAAATTAATTCAGTGCCTTAATATGAAAAAACCTATTATTGCAACAGGTATAGGGGTTAATACCAAAATAGTAGATAAGAATGGGTTTTTGGCTAATACAGCAGCAGAATGGGAACAAGCTTTAGAAAAATTATTATTTGAGGAAGATTTGTACGATAATTGCGTGAAGCAAATAGAAAACAATTTTTTTAATAAATATCATTTTGGAAAAATATCAGACAAATTGGTCAGAATCTTAAATGGTTAAAATAGGATGTGGATATTTTATGGTAGAAACGATAATTAAGCCAGAAGTTCTTGTTCTAATGTCAACTTACAATGGAGGGAAGTATCTGGAAAGAGCAGCTGGAAAGTATCAAAAATCAAGAAGGCGTAAATGTCCGTTGTTTGATAAGGGATGATGGTTTAACAGATAAAACTATTCAAATTTTATCGGAATATTGTAATAGATATCCAGAATTTTAATTTTATTCGGGAAAAATACAGATGTAGTTGAAAGCTTCGCAGTAATCTAACGACTGTAGATAAGGATCTTCAAAAATCATAAGGTATGGTTGTATGAAGGCAATTTCTTTAAAAAAATCTTTTTGCTTGGATGATTTATCTACGTTTATATTCGCTTTTTTTGATGTTTACGATTTTTTCCCAACATCAAAAATATTGTTAAGTTTCCGTTATTTTCAATTCTTTTTGTATATAGTATGTATAAACAAAAGGGTGTTTATTCTATACCGATTCCTGTAATAATATATGTATTTATAATCTCATCAGTATATTTATTGGTTTCTAAATGGTGCGCCTGGAGCATTGAGAACTTCGACAGTAACAGTAATTTATCCAATTGCGTTTTCTATGATTTTTATTTCACTTTGCCATGAAGGGAATTTCAAAACCTTCAGCAAAGCAATTATTTTAATAGCTACAATTGTGTCAACCTATGATATTTTATTTTGTTGTTTCAAAGTGGAATTATAGGATTTTGTTTACGTTTGGCTTATATTTTTTATTATTTTACAAATTATAAAGGCGCTTATAAAGGATAAAAGTATTCGGGCTGAAGGCATCGCATATGCATCTGGCCTTATATGTTTTTTAATAGCAAATGCGGTTGAACCATATTTAGGAAGATTTGGATATATGTGGGTTATTTATATGCCATTTGCTTTTGGTTCGGTTTATACTTATAAAGTAAAGGATAATTATGAATGATAAAACGCAATTTATAAAAAACTTACTGGCTGCATTTTTGGCTCAGGGCATTTCCCTACTGGCAAGTGTTTTTATCTCTTTTATAATTCCAAAATTCCTAGGGGTAAAAGAATATGGCTATTGGCAGCTCTTTATTTTTTATATTGGTTATGTTGGTTTTTTCCACTTTGGATTCAATGACGGGCTATACTTAAGGCTTGGGGGGAAGAAATTTGAAGAGTTAGAGTATGATATAATTGGGACTCAGTTTAAGCTATTTTTTTTAATAGAATTTTTTATTTGTATTTTTGTTGTTTTTATAGCAAGCTTTGTGGCAGTGGATTCGGAAAGGAAATTTGTATGGATTGCTACTGGCGTCTATTTGTTGCTGAATAACCTCACCCTCTGTCTGGGTTATTTGTTTCAGGCAATTAACGAGACAAAAATTTTCTCAATATCGTCCATACTTGACAGGGTTTTTGTTTTGGCTTCTATCTTCTTCCTTCTCTGGCAGAGGCAAAACAGTTTTGTGCCATTTGTAATGGGGTATACATTGAGCAGGTTTGTTTCTTGTGTATATTGCATATGGATGGCAAGGAGAATCGTTTTTTCTAAGTTGGTCAGTATCCGTATAGCATTGGCTGAAATGTGGCTAAATGTTTCTACTGGCATAAAGCTCATGGCAGCGAATATCATGAGCATGCTCATACTTGGCATAGGGCGGGTCATAATTGACAGGCTCTGGGGAATAGAGTCTTTTGGGAAAATATCCTTTTCTTTGTCCTTAGCAAATTTTTTCCTTTTGTTTATCCAACAAGTAAGCATGGTTTTGTTTCCAGCGTTGCGGAGGACAGAAGAGTCGCAGCAAAAAAAAATTTATAACAAGATTAGAGTTTACCTGGGTCTGTTCCTCCCAGCGGTTTTTATTGCGTATTTCCCACTAAAGCTATTTGTAGGCTGGTGGCTGCCGCAATACAGCGAAAGCCTGAAATATCTTGCCTTGCTCCTGCCGCTGTGTACTTTTGATGGGAAAATGCAGATGCTCTGCAATACCTATTTAAAGGTATTACGCCAAGAAAAAAAGCTACTGCAATTCAATGTCTATGCATTTGTGATAAGTTTGGGATTATGTTCCTTTTCAGGGTATGTGCTTCACAGCTTAACAGGTATTGTAATATCTATGGTTTTGGCAATTATGTTTCGGAGCATAGTCTCTGAGCTGTTCCTTGCAAAAGAAATAGGGATTCAAATATTGGGGTTGATGATACAAGAAGTGTTTATGGTGTTAGCCTTTTTAGGCAGCATATGGTTCTTCCATGAGGCTATTGCGTTTGGTTTTACAGTATTAGCTTATGGCATATATTTGTTCCTCAATAGGAAAAGTGTTAAGTATTCAGGGGAAATGTAAAGTATTGTAGACACTGCTTTAATTGATAAGAGAAATTCTGTTTCTGGCAGTATTGCATCATTAGGCACACAGTTAAATAATTTAAAGGCAAAATTGTTGGCATATTTCTAATTTGTATATGCTTGGTATGTAAAGCAATCTTTACAGTAAGGCTTTAAAATCCTGAAGAAATCCGCACACTTTATAATGCCCGTTTGTTAGGTGAAATTAAAATTCTGTCAGGGAAAAAGCGCTTTTTGTCTGTCATAGATGATAAACTTTTGGCAATTAAGAACCATAGGAAGAAGAAATTAACGACGAAACAGCAAATAAGGGAAAATCCATTAATGATGAGATATATAATGAGCTGAATTTGGCTATTGAACAGAAGAACAATATATTAGGGTTCGTGGTATTGACATGAAATAGTTAAGCAGGCATATTTCGGGAGGAATATGCCTATTTTAATTGCACGCCTAGTGGTACTCGCTTTTTAGAGCTAAAAGCCCAAATTCATTTGGCAGTGGGAAATAGTTGAAAGAAAGGGTATCTATCATGTAAAGCAACACTGAACACACAGAAGCCAACAGAGGAGATAGCAACCAGAAGGTGAAGAAACGAATCAATAGGAACTTTGCTAAAGAACATTTGTGAGCAATGGTGCAGCGTTAATCTTTTTGTCATAGCCATTGCAGACATAAGGAACCCTTACCAGCTTTATGCAGAGTTCCTTTTGGAAATCCTTACAGGTCTGTTTACAGGTGGGGCAGGAGGCACATTTCACACCTCAGAGGATGATTTTGCCGCAGGCATTGGTCTTTTTATAATGATAGCGGTGGATGCAGACAATTCTTGGCATTATAAAAGGTGCCTTTGTTCAATTCGTTTTCAATATAGATACGGTCATTGAGCGTAAAATGTTTCTAGTTGTCAGGGATATATTTACTCATGGAACCTCTCCTTCCACTGCTGTCAGAATGAGAAATAACTATAATATTTTTGTATGCAAGAGTAAATACTATCTGTGCAGGGATAAATTCCACTCCAAATTAAAGGAGTAGAATTTAAAATTTCATTTTACGGTTTTCTCTATTCTATTATTTTTATTTGCATTTATAAGAAAATTGTAGTAAAATAAAAAATGACGTAAAAATTTTGTTATTGTGATATATTGCATAAGGGAATGATTGAATATGTTGTGGTAATTCTTGTGACTATATCATGGACAGCATGTGGAAAATTTCAGGGATTATGGTACTATAAATTTTAATGGGAATAATATTATAACAGATCTATGGAAACGTTAATTTATTATTTGAAGGAATAAAGGTCGGGGAAGAAGCAGATGGATAGAAAAAAGAGATATGCAAATGCAGGGATTGTTACTGGGCTAGCGCTTGGTATTGGGTATTTTATCTTAAATTTGATTGCAAAAAGCAAGAAGAAACAAGAATCTTTAGATGTGGGACTGCAAAAAGACAGATATGAGAATGCAGGGAAAACGGTAAAGAATAGAAAGTATAGCATTTATGGATCAAAAGTGAAATATGCCATTGATAAAGGTTTATCATTTTTGGGGCTGTTAGTTTTAGCGCCTGTTTATGCAATTTTATCATTAGCTATTGTTATTGACGATCCGGGGCCAGTGTTTTTCAAACAAAAAAGGGTAGGACAGAAAAAAGAGTTTTTTAACCTCCATAAATTCCGTTCTATGAAAATGTCTACCCCACATGACGTCCCGACACATATGTTGGAAAACCCAGAGCAGTATATTACGCGTGTCGGCAAATTTTTAAGGAAGTATTCCCTGGATGAACTCCCACAAATTTGGGATATATTTGTGGGTAATATGTCTGTGATAGGACCGCGCCCTGCACTTTGGAATCAGGAAGACCTTGTGGCAGAGCGTGATAAATACGGTGCAAATGACGTGAGGCCAGGGCTTACCGGGTGGGCGCAAATTAATGGGCGTGACGAACTGGAAATCCCTGTAAAAGCAAAGTATGACGGTGAATATGTACAGAAAATGAGCCTTTGGTTTGACATTAAATGTTTCTTTGGGACTTTTTTAATGGTTGCTAAACACAAGGGTGTTGTGGAAGGGAAAGCAGAAGGGGCAGATAGCGCCACAGCTTCTGTAAGTAAAGCAGGATTTGGGGAACCGGTGGAAGTGGATTTTTCAAATCATAAAAATATATTGATAACAGGTGCAGGCTCTTATATAGGAGAGTCTTTTAGGGCTTATGCAGAAGGGAATTATGGGCAAAATTTCGCAATTGATACCATCGATATGGTTGATGGTTCCTGGAGGGAAAAAGATTTTTCTCCATATGACGCTGTTTTCCATGTGGCGGGCATCGCCCATGCTGATGTAGGGAAAGTAGACGAGGCTACCAAACAGAAATATTATGCGGTGAATACGGACCTTGCGATTGAAACGGCAAAGAAAGCTAAGGCAGATGGTGTGGGGCAATTTGTTTTTATGTCATCTATCATTGTATATGGAGATTCGGCACGGTATGGGGAAGAGAG
Organism: uncultured Lachnospiraceae bacterium; assembly: GCA_910585295.1. Taxonomy (GTDB): domain Bacteria; phylum Bacillota; class Clostridia; order Lachnospirales; family Lachnospiraceae; genus Petralouisia. The sequence goes on from CAJUDE010000003.1 coordinate 86,417, forward strand.
AAATATTACAGAATATACTAAGCCAGATCCGGCTAATTTTTATGGCGATTCAAAATGGCAGGCAGATAAGGGCGTAAGGGAATTGGCAGATGAACAATTTGCCGTATTGGTGCTGCGTCCTCCAATGATATATGGAGAGGGAAGTAAGGGGAATTATCCAACGTTGGCTAAGTTGGCTAAGAAATTACCTGTTTTTCCTGATATAAATAATGAGAGGTCTATGTTGCATATTGATAACCTCTGCGAATTTTTGTGCCTGGTTATGTTAGTGGGCAAAGGGGGGGTTTTTTTCCCGCAAAATAAAGAGTACACAAAGACAAGTGACATGGTGAAGGAAATTAGCAATGTATGTGGGAAGAAATTATTAAAACTGCCTTTACTTAATCCATTCGTATGGCTTGGGGCGAAGGTTCCGGGGAAAATTGGCGGGTTGGCAAATAAGGCTTTTGGAAATATGACCTATGACCAGGGGTTGAGCAATTATCCTGGGCTGGAGTACCAGGTCGTTGGGTTAAGGGAGTCAATTGTGCGTACAGAAAAAAAAAATATGAATGGTAGGAAGCCACGTGCGCTTATGTTAGCTTCTGTGGCTTCTATGATTGACCAATTTAATATGGATAATATTAAAATACTTCTTGAATTGGGTTATGAAGTTGAGGTGGTAGCTGATTTTGTAGATGGGGGGACTATAACCGCAGAGAGGGTAGAAGACCTAAAGAAGAGGCTGTATGCTTTGGGCGTGGCAATTTTTCATGTGCCGATCCCAAGGAAAGTAACAAATATAACAGGGATTTTAAAAGCGTATAAACAAGTTAAAAGGTTATGTGCTGACCGCAATTACAAAGTCATTCATTGCCATTCGCCGATAGGAGGGGTAATTGCAAGGGTTGCGGCAAAGGGAGCAAGGCATAATGGCACAAAAGTAATTTATACAGCCCATGGATTTCATTTTTATGATGGGGCTCCTAAAAGAAATTGGTTGTTATTTTATCCAATTGAGAAAATATGTTCAAAATGGACTGACATTCTTATCACGATTAATCAGGAAGATTATTTCAGGGCAAAGAAGAATTTCTGTGCGAAAAGAGTAGCTTATGTTCCTGGAGTAGGGGTTGATACGGAAAAATTTAGTTTAGGTGGCATTGATTTAGAAAAGAAAAGAGATGAATTAGGGGTTGCTGTTGATGATATAATGCTACTTTCGATAGGGGAGCTTAGTGATAGAAAAAACCATGAGGTTGTTATCCAGGCGCTCAAAGAAGTGAGCAATCCAAAAATAAAATACTTTATAGTGGGACAAGGACCCTTAGAGCAGAAGTTAGTTAATTTGGTAGAAACACTTGGTTTGACGAAGCAGGTGATATTGCTGGGTTATAGAACAGATGTATCTGAGCTGTGTCAGGCAGCGGATCTATTTGTTTTTCCTTCTCATCAAGAAGGGCTTCCAGTGGCGTTGATGGAAGCAATTGCTTGCAAAACTCCTGTTATTTGTTCAAATATCCGCGGTAATAAAGATATTGTAAAGGGTAATAGGTATTTATTTGACGAAAATGATGTTGAGGATTTGGTAAAATGTATAAAGAGTGTAGGCTCTTCAAGGACTGAAATTAAAAACATAATGGGTGCATCTATTAGAAGTAATTATCATAACCTTAAAAAATTTGATTTGGAAAGTGTTTCCAGAAATATGACCTCATTATATGCGTGGGGGGGGGTAAAACGTTTATTGATGCAACAAAGGTTTAGGAAGGAAATTGGTATTAGCCTTGATGGAGCGGTGTTGTTGTCAGTTGGTGAATTAAATGAAAATAAAAACCATGAGGTAATTATTAAAGCTTTAGCCAAGATGAAAATGCAAAATGTATATTATGTTATTTGCGGTATCGGGGATAATAAAGATTATTTAAGTATTCTATCTAAAAAACTTGGCGTGGATAAAAAAGTTTTATTGTTAGGGCATAGAATAGATATAGGAGATATTTATTCGTATTCAGATGTTTTTGTATTTCCTTCCTGGCGCGAAGGATTATCTTTAGCCTTAATGGAAGCAATGGCATCAGGGCTTCCGATTGTGTGTTCAGACATTAGGGGAAATAGGGACTTAATTGTAAATGGTAAGAATGGGTTCCTAATAGCAGGGAATGAAGAGACTGCTTATGCCCATGCAATAAAAGAGATACTTTGCCATAAAAAATTGCAAAACGATATGTCTATGTGTAATAGAACGATGATTCAGAGGTTTGATAGGAAAATTGTAGATTTATCAATGAAGAAGATTTATCAAAGTAAATGAAAAGAGAGAGAAGCAGATGAAAAAGCATGCGATTAAAGTGTTAGCAATAGTCTCACAGTTGAATCGAGGAGGCTTAGAAAGCCGCTTGATGGATATTATTCGTAATTTGGATTTTAGCAGGGTACAAATGGATATCTATACTTATAGAATGGATGCAGGGTTGTTAGACGAGGAAGCAAAATCATATGGGTGTAAAATATATTATAATAAACCATTAACAGTTAAAAATATGTTTGAATACGTTCATTATTTTGCAGCATTTTTGAAGAAACATCCAGAATATAAGATTGTCCATGCCCATCAGGATGCATGGTGTACTGTTTTCTGCAAGGGAGCAAAGTTGGCAGGGGTTCCCGTTAGAATAGCGCATTCAAGGACCAGCATAGCTTCTGTCAGTATTGAAAATTTTGCTAAGAACATAATTAAGATTCCTGCTAAGAAATATGCGACCCACTATTTTGCAGTATCTGACCATGCGGGAGAATGGCTCTTTGGAAAAGGGAATGTAAAAAGGGGGAAGGTTGAGGTATGGCCAAATGCTATTGAGTGTAAAAAATATGAACTAAATGGGGAGCGGCGTAAACAAAAAAGGGAAGAGCTTGGAATTGAAGATAAATTGGTAATTCTTCATGTAGGTAATTTTACACCATATAAGAACCATGAAAAAGTAGTAAGGGTTTTTTATGAGGTTTGTAAGAAAAGAAAGGATGCAGTTCTTATATTAGTGGGAAAAGAGTGTACTCCCAATGCCAGGGCTTTGGCAAAAGAATTGCATCTAACGAAAAGGATAAAATTTTTAGGAGTTAGGGAAGATATTAATGAACTTTTATGGGCAGCAGATATTTTTCTGTTTCCATCCATTTTTGAGGGGATGCCTGGCGCAGTTATTGAGGCACAGGCGGCAGGTTTGCCCTGCCTTGTGTCAGATGCAGTAACAAAACAAATTAAAATTACACCTTTAGTAACGTTATTATCGCTGAAGTTGAGTGACAAAAGATGGGCAAAGGAATTGTTGGACATTCAAAAGATGGGGCGCAGCAATCAGTTAGAAGTAATGCGGCAAAAGGGATTTGATGTGGAAATACTTGTTGAAAGGCTGACAAAATTTTATGAGAATGCAACAAAAGATGAAAGGGATTAGGGAGAGTGTTATTTAATTCTTATATATTTATTCGGGCTTTTTTACCGTTGGTGTTTGTTGGATATTTCTTCTTAAAATAAATTGAAACTGTATAAGGTTGCGCAAATTGAGCTTATTATTGCCTCGTTATATTTTTATGGTTATTTTAACAAGAGTTACTTAATTATTATTAGTGGGAGCATTATTTTAAATTATTGTTTTTCAAGTTTCCTGTTGCATTTTAGTGAAAGTAGCGTTAGAAAAATCGTGTTAGGCAGTTCGCTGGTTTTTAATGTAGGCTTATTATTTTATTTTAAATATTGGGATTTTTTTGTCACAAATATTAATGGAGTTTTTCACGGTTCATATGAATTAAGAAATATTGTTCTTCCTTTAGGGATAAGTTTTTACACTATTCAGCAAATTTCTTATACAGTGGATTCCTATCGGTATGAGACAAGAGGATATTCTTTTTTGGATTATGCACAATTTGTCTCTTTTTTCCCTCAGTTGGTAGCAGGGCCAATTGTGCTTCATAAAGAAATGATACCACAGTTCCAAGATGCAAAGAATAAGGAAATAAACGCACAGAATATAGCGGAGGGGCTACATGATTTAGCTATAGGGCTATTCAAAAAGGTAATTATAGCAGATACCTTTGGGCAGGCTGTGGCATGGGGGTTTAGTGCGGAACGGTTACCCACCTTAACAGTTATGGAAGCGGTTATTGTGATGGTTTCTTATACATTTCAGATATATTTTGATTTTAGCGGTTATTGCGATATGGCTACTGGGATAGCATCCTTTTTTAATATTAAATTGCCTATAAACTTCAATAGTCCATATAAGTCACGGTCAATTTTAGTATTTTGGAAAAGATGGCATATTTCACTTACTTGATTTTTGCGGGAGTATATATATTTTCCCTTGGGAGGGAGCAAAAATGGAATGGGAAAGACGTATCGAAATATTATGGCTGTATATTTGATAAGTGGTATCTGGCATGGGGCAAATTGGACTTTTTTGGTGTGGGGGGGGGTACACGGGGCCGCATGTGTCATGAATAGAGTTTTCTACAAATCATGGGACAAATTAAATCTGGTATGTCAGTGGATTATTACATTTGCTTTTGTTAATGTAGCATGGGTTTTTTTTAGGGCAAATTCCATTTCGGATGCTTTGACATTTTTGAAAAGAATAGTTTTTTTGCAAGGCTATCATATTTCAAATGAATTAATAGAGAGTTTTGCTTTACCAGAGATTCAGTTTTTAATGGGGAACTTGGGAAAGGGATATCTTTGGATGTGGTTATTTATTGGAATTGCGTTTTGGATGATTCTAGGATTTAAAAATTGCAGTGAAATTGAGAAGAAAACGACTATGGGCAAAGGGGTGCTTACCGTGGTATGTATGGTATGGTCTATTATTTCGTTTGCTGGGATTAGCACATTTTTATATTTTAATTTCTGAAAGGGGCTATTGAATTGGAAGCTAAAAAATGGAATATTTCTGTTCTTTTGGCCTGTGTGGCCCTACTGATATTGTTTGCTTTACCAACGGTAATAATTGACCCATATTTTCATTTTCATGCGCCATATTCATCTTATTTCTTGGAAAATGAACGTTATCAGAACAATGGGATTGTAAAGCACTTTTCATATAATACATTGATCACTGGGACAAGCATGACAGAAAATTTCAAGACTTCTGAGCTAGATAGTATATTTGGCGTAAGGTCTGTGAAGGCGCCATTTTCAGGAGCAAGCTACAAAGAAATTAAAGAGAATACAGATATGGCAAATAAATGTAATCCAGAATTAAAAATGATTATACGAGGATTAGATGTAGGAAAGTTGGATCAGGAATGGGATATGATGAGTTATTTGGATACACCTACTTATTTGTATGATGATAATCCATTTAATGATGTAAACTATGTATTGAATAAAACTATTTTTTTTGAAGCGACATACCCTAACTATATGTTAATAAAAAATGGTGGGGAAAGCACAAGCTTCGACGATTATGTTAATTGGACAGGGCAGTTCGCCTATGGAAAAGATGCCGTCCTAGAAACTTACAATAGGGCGCAAAAAGTTGCACAAGAATATAGCATGACATATACGGACAGAGAGAGGGTCATTGCAAATATAGAACAGAACGTTCTGGAAACGGTAAGGGCGAATCCACAGATTACATTTTATTATTTTTTTACGCCCTACAGTATTGCTTGGTGGGATTCTATAAACCAGAAGGGGATGGTTAAATACCAAATAGAAGTTCAGCAGGTTGTGTTGGAGCAGTTGCTGCCTTATAATAATATAAAAGTGTATTCCTGGTTTGATGATTTTGGATTAATTGAAAACTTAGATAATTACAAAGATTATGTTCATTACAGTGGAATAGTTAATTCTAACATGCTACTGTGGATGAAGGAGGGGAAAGGAGAGTTAAAGAAAGATACTTATAAGGAATATCTGAAAGAAATAGAGAATTATTATTTGAATTATGAATATGATAATTTGTTTGGCTAACTGCAGTAAATTTTTTGTGATATCTTGGAAAAATAGAAAAGGAGGCAGAAATGTTAGTTGAGGATTTATTGAACCATAGGGAGAAATTAGCCCTGGTAGGGTTAGGGTATGTAGGGATGCCTATAGCCGTGGCATTTTCAAAGAAAGTAAAAGTAATTGGGTTTGATGTAAATAAAGAAAAAGTAAATTTATATAAGAATGGTATTGACCCAACAAAGGAGATTGGGGATAAGGGTATCGCAGCTTGTGAAGTGGAATTTACTGCGGAAGCAAATAAGCTGAAAGAGGCGAAGTTCATTATTGTAGCTGTCCCAACCCCAGTAAATGCTGACCATACGCCAGATTTATCACCTGTAGAAAGTGCAAGCAGGCTAGTTGGAAAAAACATGGAAAAAGGCACAATTGTGGTATATGAGTCTACGGTGTATCCAGGTGTTACAGAAGATATTTGCGTGCCTATATTAGAACAGGAATCAGGGTTAAAATGTGGAGTGGACTTCAAGGTAGGCTACTCTCCAGAAAGAATTAACCCAGCGGATCAGGTACACCGTTTGGAAACGATTGTTAAGGTGGTGTCTGGTATGGATGAGGAAACACTGGACATGGTAGCAAAAGTGTATGAGTTAGTGGTAGAGGCAGGGGTGCATCGCGCTGAGAGCATTAAAGTTGCGGAAGCTGCAAAAGTCATAGAGAATTCTCAGCGTGACATTAATATCGCTTTTATGAATGAATTGTCTATTATCTTTAATAAGATGGGGATTGACACCCAAAGCGTCCTTAAAGCGGCAGGAACAAAATGGAACTTTTTAAAATTCTATCCTGGGCTGGTAGGCGGGCATTGTATTGGTGTAGATCCATATTATTTGACACATAAGGCAGAGCAGTTAGGTTACCATTCCCAAGTGATTTTGGCAGGCCGCCGTATCAATGACGACATGGGGAAATATGTTGCGGAAAACATTGTGAAGAGCCTAATCAAGGCAGATAAAACAATACGGAATTCCAAGGTGGCATTATTAGGGTTTGCATTTAAAGAAAATTGTCAAGATACAAGGAATACAAAAGTAATTGATATTGTGGATGAGCTGCGTGAATATGGGATTGACCCAATTATTGTGGATGATGTCGCTGACAAGGAAGAAGCGAAAAAATTATATAATGTCGACATTGTGCCAATAGAGAAATTAGAACAAGTCGACGTTGTGGCGGTATGTGTCCAGCATGATATTTTTAAGGGGATGGCACGAGAGAAGATTGACCAGTTCTTTGCAGGTGACAAAAAGATTTTGTTCGACTTAAAAGGGATGTATAATCGAAAAGAATATGAAAATGCTGGATACATCTATTGGAGGTTATAAAATGTTTGCAAAAGAAGATTGCTGTTACAATACTTATAGGCGGATATTACATGACATTAAGGGTACAGGCATATACTGTGATTATTCAGATGTATTGGCAGAAAGCCGGAAAAAATATTTTGTATTGCGGCATGACATCGAATTTTCTATTGACAGGGCATATAGCTTATCCCATATAGAGTCTGAAGAAGGAATTAATAGTTCTTATTTTGTACAGATTACTAATAATGCATACAATGCATTTTCAGAAAAAAATATCAAAATGCTGCAGGATATGCAAAAAAGAGGGCATCATATTGGGCTGCACTACCATAGGGGGAATGTAGAAGGCATTGATGCTTTGAAGGCAGACATTATATTTCAATCAAAAATATTGTCTCAAATGGCAGGCTTAATCATTGACAGGTTCTCTTTCCACCGCCCGTTAAGGGAACATTTGGCAGCAAATATTCAAATAGATGGATTAATTAATACTTATAGCCATCAATTTTTTGTCTTGACAGATGACCCCAACAGTGATATTGATGTAAAATACATTGCCGACTCTAACCATCAGTGGAAGTATGGCTTAGCAAGTAAAGAATATTTCTCGCAGTATGATAGAATCCAGTTATTAGTCCATCCATTGTCATGGTCAGAAAATGGGGCGGGGCATGTTGAGAACTTCCAAGATATTGTAAAAGAAAAACATGATGAATTTGTCCATACAGTAGAAGGCGAGTGGAAAATCTTTGACCAATTGAGGGGAAGGCTATGATTAAAATTAAAGAAATCTTAAAGTTCCTGGATGATGAAAAAATAGATTATGTATTTCAGGGAGACGATGAAACTGAGATAGAAGGGTTCTCCTCTCTGAAAAATTATAAACAAAATACATTTACATGGGCAAAAAATGAAAAAGCCTATCAATATGGCTTTTCCGAAAAAAGATTAGTTATAGTGCAGGAAGGGTTACAGATAGCAGCGCAAAATGTGATCGTTTCAAAAGAATCTAAAAGGGCTTTTTTTTCTTTAATAGAATATTTTGCCAAGCCAGATGAACCTATTTTATCCCCAATGGTTGGCCCTGGCACAATTATCGGGGATAAAGTGAAAATTGGCAAGGATGTTATGATCGGCGCTAATTGTGTAATCCAGGGGGACATAGAAATAGGGGATTATTCACGGATATGGAACAATGTCACAATTATCAACAATGTGAAAATTGGAAAAAATTGTGAGGTACAGTCAGGCTGCGTGATTGGGCATGATGGATTTGCATGGAATGAAAGCCTGAGCCACGAAAAGACAATGATTAAACATTTCGGTGGAGTGGAGCTTCAGGATAAAGTCTACCTTGGGCCAAATTGTGTGGTTGACCGTGGTGAAATAGACAATACCTTAATTGGGACAGGCACAAAAATGGATGCCAATTGCTTTGTCGCCCATAATGTTATAATTGGAAAAAATGTAATTATGATCACAGGCAGTAAATTGTATGGGTCTTCAGAACTAGGAGAAAATACCTATATTGCATCTGCAACCGTCCGGAACCAATGTAAGATAGGCGCAAATTCTTTTATTGGTATGGGGGCGGTTGTAACTGCAGATTTACCAGAAAATATTGTGGCGGCAGGCATTCCAGCTCGAATAATTAAAAAGGAGAATAGATAATGTCTTATAAGGAATTGAAATTTGAAGATGATGCGATTTTTTTAGTTACAGGTGGAGCAGGTTTTATTGGCTCTAATTTATGTGAGGCAATTCTAGAAATGGGGTATAAAGTTCGTTGTCTGGATAATTTATCTACTGGAAAGCAGGAAAATGTGGATATGTTTTTGGGCAACTCCAACTATAAATTTATAAAAGGTGATATTACAGACCTTGATACTTGTTTGGCAGCTTGTGAGGGAGTCAGCTTTGTATTGAATCAGGCAGCCTGGGGAAGTGTGCCAAGAAGCATTGAGATGCCATTGTATTATGAGGAGGTAAATATTCGTGGAACTTTAAATATGATGGAAGCGGCAAGGCAGAATAAGGTTCAAAAATTTGTATATGCATCTAGCTCTTCCGTTTATGGCGACCATCCTACGTTGCCTAAAAAGGAAGGTCAAGAAGGAAATTTGCTTTCCCCTTATGCACTTACCAAAAGAGTGGATGAGGAGTATGGTAAGCTCTATTATAAATTATATGGTTTAGATACTTATGGACTTCGCTATTTTAATGTATTTGGAAGAAGGCAGGATCCCAATGGGGCATATGCGGCGGTTATTCCTAAGTTTATAAAAATGTTGTTAAATGGGGAGGCGCCAACTATCAATGGTGATGGGAAACAGTCTAGGGACTTCACATATATTGAAAATGTTATAGAAGCAAATTTAAAGGCATGTAAAGCTTCGCATGAAGCAGGAGGACAGGCTTATAATATTGCATATGGTGGCAGGGAGTATTTAATAGACTTGTATTATATTATGTGTGAAAAACTAGGGATAAGAATAGAACCTAATTATGGACCTGACCGTGCTGGGGATATAAAACATTCCAATGCAGATATCAGTAAAGCAAGGGAGTTGTTGGGTTATTCTCCAGAATACAATTTTGAGGATGGATTGAATTGTGCGATTTCATGGTATAAGGAGAATTTGTAGTAGATGTAATGGATAGTTATGAGAATAATGAAAGATAAAGCATAATGTAATGAATAGGTGATGAAATGAGGATATTGTATGTAGCACGAAATCTATTTCCATATGGTGCAGCTTATTCTAGCAGGGTGACTCATTTTGCAAAAATGCTGAATGATATGGGACATTCTGTCCATGTAATAGCGGATTATACAATGGAAGAAGAAGCTTAATATGATTTATCAGGAACATCATTTTAGTATTTTTATGCGATCACACAGGAGGTCTTCAGATGCTGGGTTTCCAACAAAACTTGCAGAAAGCCTTGCTGCAGAAACACCTGTTTTGGCAGATAAGACAGGAGATATTCCATATTATATAGAGAATGGAAAGAATGGATTTGTGGTGGAAAATGAGGCAAATGAATTAAAAAAGATGCTTTATCATCTTGTTTCGATGGATAATGAGGCGTATGGGGAAATGCGAAAGGCCGCACGGAAAACAGCAGAGAAAAATTTTGATTATAAAGTTTACGAGAAGCGAATGAGGCTTTTTTACAGAAAAAATAGTATAAAGTTGAGAAAGTAGATGTAAAATGATTAAATTTTCTATAGAAAAAATAAAAAGAAATAGTATTCCTATATTGTCTATGATAATGTTTGCATTTTTTCCTACCTCCTTTGCAGGGAAGATAGGGGGAAATTTGTATATGATTGTTTTGTGGTCATTGGTGGCATTGTTTGAATTATTTGTTATATTTACGAATGCAGTAAATATAGATAAATTGCGCTTAGTGCTTTTTACACTGCTTTACATGATAGGGGTTTCTGCTATACAATTATGCACAAATGAATGGGCGAGACTTTCAATTGCTAGGATAGCGCCTATGATGCTTCTATTATTGTCAATGGCAATTACAATAAAATATATTTCAGATTTTAGTGTAATGGAAAAATTAATAGATTTTTTTTTAGTTATATGTATCATATGGAACACGGGAATATTGTTACAGCTTTCTCCGGTAGTAAAATTTACAGAATTTTTTTATTCCCAATATTATGAAAACGCATTATATTATTCAATGCTATATAGAAAGCCAGTTATGAGTTTTGGGGTTCATACATATGCGGCTTTTTATTATTTTTTGATGTTTCTTTGCTATTATGGATTAGCGAAAAGGAGGGGAAAGAAAAAGGATTATATTTGTTGTTTAATTTATATCATGTTTACTGTTTTCTTAACATCTAATAGTAGTCTTATTTATGCCGTAATTATGTTGGTTATGTATCTTTTTCTTTTAAGAAAAAAAGTACACATTTTATTAGGGATGTTCTTTGGCGGGTTTTTATTACTTTGGCAGAATAGTGATTTGATTTTGCAAAATTATGCGGCTTTCTTAACTGATGGCAAAAGTGGGTTTAGAGGGAGGTATATTGGGAATAACTCGTTTGGTGAAAATTTGGAAGTTATTAAAAATTCACTTGGAATTGGATTTTGTATTTTAGATGATAAAAATCTTGTATATACTGATTCGGGATATATTATGTATTTAACAATGGGAGGAATTGTGTTGGCGGCAATATTATATTTTCTCCTGGTGCTTTTTGTTAAAGATAACATACCAAAAGCATATAGGTTATTTATATTATTTTTAATTATGTCTTTTGAAGTAGCAGTGCCAGGAACCTTTAATTATCGTTTTATATTTGCATTGATATTTGTAGTATATTTTTTTAAAGCTTTGGATAACCATGAACAGGTCAATTCTTTTAAAGATTGCAAGAGAATGGAATAAACGATGGGAGATGTGAATTTAGTTATAGAAAGAGAAAAGAGGATAGTTTATGAGACGCATATTGTTCTGATTGTGATTTTGTGTTCAACCTTGTAGGTGTAAACCGTCCTAAGGAGCAGAAGGAATTTATGGAAGGAAACTTTGGGTTTGCATCTGTTTTATTGGATACTCTAATAAAGCATAGAAATAAATGCCCGATTATGATATCTTCTTCCATACAGGCGGAATTGAATAATCCATATGGAAAGAGCAAAAGGCAGGTGAGGAACTCCTTATTCAGTATGTGAACGAAACAGCCGCAAAAGCGTATATTTACCGTTATCCAAATGTTTCTGGAAAATGGTGCCGCCCAAATTATAATTCGGCGATTGCGACATTTTGTAATAATATAGCCAATAACTTACCAATCTATGTAAATGACCCAGATGTAGTAATGAATTTGGTTTATATTGACGATGTAGTCGCAGAATTAATTGCAGCCTTAAGGGGAAAAGATTGAGGTAGTAGATATCCCGACAGGATATACACATAATATTACGAATGAAGGATATACAGACCTTATTACTTTTATGTGGTGTAGCGATTGTTATAACCCAGAGAAACCAGATACGTTTTTTTGCGGGTAAAAGAGGAGAAAGCATAGTAAAATGAGAAAACTGAAACTAATGACAATTATAGGGACAAGGCCTGAAATTATTCGTTTGTCTGAAATAATAAAGAAGTGTGATAAATATTTTGAACAAATACTTGTCCATACTTGGCAGAATTGGGATTATACATTGAATCAGATATTTTTTGAAGATTTAGGCCTGCGCGAACCTGATTATTGCCTAAATGCAGTAGGGGCAGAATTGGGAGAGACGATTGGAAATATCATTGCAAAAAGCTATAGATTAGATGAAAACGTAAGTACAAAGGTGATAAAGCTTATTCAGAGTTATACAGGTATTGTAGATAAAATGGTATGGAGGAAATTTTAATGGAAATGCAAGAAAGAAAAGAACGGGAAATAAATTTGCTGGAACTATTCTGGGGTATTTTGTTCAGTTGGAGACAAATTATTTGTTTTGGAATTATATTCGCGGTAGCAGTTGGGGGTATAAGATATGTAAAGGATCTTAGAGCTTACCAAGCAGCTCAGAATTCAAAAGATGAAAAGCAAGAAGAGGAACTGGCAGAAGATGAAATGCAACAAGTAATAGAGGCCAGAAACTTAATGTTACGTATCAAAGAATATGAAGATTACTTGGCAAGTTCTGCCTTAATGCAGATGAACTTATATGCGAAACCTGTTGTGGAGTTGCAATATTATGTTGATTCTGATTATACATTTAATTATACGCAGGAAAGCCAGAATGATTATACAGGGGACCTGCTTGCTATGTATTGCAGTTATATCATGAGTGGGGAAATGAGCAACAGAGTGATCGAAGATGCGAATTTATCTGTAAAATTAGAAGACTTTAGTGAATTTTGGACGGTATCTAAAAATGAAAATTCTATTTCTATTGAGGTCACTTGTCCAGAAGAAGAGAAAATGGAAATAGTGGCAGAATCTATAAAAACTCAGTTAAATAAGAAGGAAATAGAATTTCAGGAAATTGGCGCTCATAAATTAAAATTATTAGTGGAGTCTGAAAATGTAGTTGTAGATAATACTTTAATTGATAGAAAAAATGCAATTTCTAATAATATTGCGACCATTAATTCACAATTAAATTCATTGAAAAATACTTTATCAGAACAGCAGTTAGAGTTGGTAACCAGTGAATGGGAAGGGAATGAGGATGGCAATCAAAAAGTCTTAAGGCCAGGGTTCAGCTTTATGTATATGATAGTGGGAGCTGTTTTTGGAATATTTTTAATATGTATTTGGGTAGCATGCAAGACGATTCTTACAGTAAAATTTCAAAACCCGGAAGAGATACGCACACTTTATAATGCCCGTTTATTAGGTGAAGTATGTATTGAACCTAAGAAGAAACGTTTTCTGTCAATAATAGATGAGAAGTTGTTGTCTATAAAAAATAGGAAGAGAAAGAAACTGACTATAAAACAACAGATTAATATGGTGACAGAAAATATTGCACTTTCTTGTAAGCAGCAAGGAATAGGTTGTATTTATATGACTGGCAGTGAATATGAGGCAATTGATACAAGTACATTAGATATGTTAAAACAAGAATTGTCTGCTCAGGATATACAGGTAAAGGAAGGTGGAAATATCCTTTACGATGCAAAATCATTAAGGAAGGGGACAGAGGTTGGAAATATAGTTTTTATTGAACAGAAGGGCCAATCCATTTATGATGAGATATTCAAAGAATTAAATTTGGCAAATGAGCAAAAAAATAATATAATCGGATTTGTAGTATTGATTTAAATTAACGATTGATTAGGCATATTTCGTGAGGAATATGCCCAATTAATTTGGAGATTATGGGATAGTTTGCTGAGGTGTTTTGATTAGTTCAAACTGAATTGTAAAAAACAGGAGAAGGATATGGTTTTTTCATCAATGATTTTTCTATGGTTGTTTTTACCAGTAGTTTTAGTTTTATATTATTTTGCCCAAGATAAACTAAGAAATATCTTTTTATTAATCGTAAGCTTGATATTTTATTCGTGGGGGGAACCAAAATACGTTTTGCTTATGGTATGCTCCATTGTAATTAATTGGTTATTTGGATTAGTTATTGAGGAATATGGCCGGAAGAAAATGTTTTTAGTAACTGCAATTGTATTAAATTTAGGCGTATTGGGTTATTTTAAGTATTTTAATTTTCTAGTTCAAATTGTAGGGGATATAAGCAAAAAGGAATTTAAAGTATTGGCGGTTTCATTACCAATTGGTATTTCTTTTTTTACTTTTCAAGCATTGTCTTATATTATAGATTTATATAGAAATCAATATAAAGCGCAACGAAGCTTAATAAATCTTGCGTTATATATTTCTTTCTTCCCACAGTTAATAGCTGGGCCAATTGTAAAATACAAAGACATAAATCAGCAGTTGGATAATCGAACAATTACATATGTTAAAGTGGCAGAAGGGATAAGAAGGTTTATTTATGGCCTTGGGAAAAAAGTAATTATTGCAAATACTGTTGCATATTGCGTGGATGAAATTTATGCATTAGAGTATTCCAAATTGACTGGAATGCTTGCATGGGCAGGGGCAATATTATATACGCTTCAGATATATTATGACTTTTCGGGATATTCTGATATGGCTATTGGGTTAGGTAAAATGTTTGGATTCGAATTTTTAGAGAATTTTAACTATCCTTATTTGTCAAGTTCTATGCAGGAATTTTGGAGAAGATGGCACATTTCACTTGGGACATGGTTTCGAGAATATGTTTACATTCCATTAGGGGGGAACAGGAAAGGTATATCTAGAACATATTTGAATCTTTTTATCGTATTTCTATTAACGGGGTTATGGCATGGAGCCAATTATACTTTTATTTTGTGGGGAATATATCACGGTTTTTTCCAAATTATAGAAAGGATTGGTTTGGGAAAAATATTAGACAAGCATATGCTGGCAGCCAAAATTTATACAATGTTGGTTTTTATATTTGGGTGGGTTCTGTTTCGGGCAGACAATTTGCTTCAGGCTGGTGTGATGGTGAAACGTATGATCTTTCCGTGGCAGTATACAGGAGATGCGTTGATAATGGGACAACTGTTTGGTACAAAAACAATTATTATTATAATTTTAGGCATAATGGGCTGTGGGTTTGTGCAAAGGGTGTTTAGGCATTGTTCAGTAGTATGGAAATGGAAAGAATCTTATTTAGAGATAGCATGTTGTGGTGCTATGTTTATTTTTTGTATTGTGATGTTGGCAAGCAATACCTATAATCCATTTATTTATTTTAGGTTCTAAGGAGAAAGTTATGAATAAAAAAAAGTCAATCATATGGAATATTATGTTCTTCTTTATTCTTATAATACCAAATACTCTGTATATTTTTGGGGGGGGGTAAAAGTGGGAATGCATCAAATAATGAGAATAGGGAGATGGCAGACAAACCGATTTTGACAACCAATAATTACGAAAATTTTTCTAAAGAATATGAACAGTATTTTAATGATAACCTTCCTTTCCGAAACCAGATGATACAGTTCCATAATTCTATTGATTATTTTTTATTTGGTCAACCATCAAATAAAAATGTGGCAATTGGTTCAGATGGCTGGCTTTTTTATTGTGACGATACACGAGGAAATCCTATAGAACAATCTTTAGGCTATTGGGTATTTACGGATGAAGAATTAAATAAAATTGCAGATAATTTAGTTTCAACTCAGAGGGTGCTTGATAACTTTGGTATAGAATTTGTTTTATTTATTGCCCCTAATAAAGAAACTATATACAATGAGTATTTGCCAAAGTACTATTCTGTCCAAAACGAGATAACTTCTGTAGACCAACTTGTATCATTCCTGCGGGAAAAAACAAGTATAAGAGTAGTATATCCAAAGGAAGAATTATTAGCTAGTAAATCTGAATTTCCTGATATATTATTGTATCATAAATTAGATACACATTGGAATAATGCTGGAGCATACGTTGGGGCATCAAGTTTAGCAAGGGAATTAGGGATAGAAATGCCAGAATTAAATGAGGTTAGATTGGATAAACTTATAGGTTCCAGTGGTGACCTTACAAATATGTTAAACATAGCTATTGAAAATGGCAATATTGATTATAGTATTTCTGAAATCAATAATTTGACCACAGAATGCGAAATATATGATTTTCAGACAGAGTTTGTGTACCATACGTCAGGGGCTGATCAAAGAAAGTTATTTGTAAAACGAGATTCTTTTTCTACAGCATTGGCTCCAAGTTTAGCCACTCAATTTGAAAATAGTAAATTTGTGCATAATTATTCTTTTGACCAGCAGCAAATTTTTGATTATGGTACAAATGTCTTTGTGCTGGAATTAGTTGAAAGGAATATCAAAGAGTTAGAAAAATTTAGGATAAGTTAATGATGTTTTGTTTTATACAGTGTACAAAGGTTATGTTTTTCTAAGTAAAAGCAGAAATTATCAGAGTTCGCAAATATAGATTAATTTGCTATTTGTTGAATTATTATCTTTTTACTTAATGGTAAGTTAATTTGGCTAAATTAGAATAGAAAAGTTTTTTACTAGATAATTTGAATTGATTTTTTTTACCTAGAAGTTGAGGCAGAGATATTTTGTAACACAAATAGTGGGGTGAAAATCTGAAAATTTTGTTTTCTAGAGAGTATGGACAGTATTGGGGGCATAATGTGGGCAGATTGCTAGAGGAAACATTCTTGAAACAGAGGGATGAGAAATCTATGTGGGTAAAAGAAACAAATCCCAAGACTGTATAATAGTGCGGTCTTGGGATTCTTCTTTATTCCCGTGAGCAATGAGCAAAGCAGCCGCGCTTGCGCGGATATTTGACTATAGAAAAGAGGAAGCTGTCACTAAAAAAATATAATAAAATGGAAAATAGATTTGATGATATAGCAGCAAACGGACTTACCTAGAGATTCCATTTAAGAAATTAAGAAAAAACAACAGGTTAGATTTTCTGCTAACAATCTCTTACTCTGTTCTGACACTTTAGCACGGTGCGACACTAGTGCGTTTGCGCCGTAGGCTACTGTCTAAACGCACTAGTGTCGAATACCGTGCGAGTGACGCAGAACATTGTGGTGTAATGAATGATAAATCACAACCTTGGAGCTTCCCCAAAGTAAATGGACCAGAAAATCTAACCTTTTCCTAAATTCTATCATATATTTCAAAAATGTCAACCATTTTTTTGCCAGATTTCATCGAATTGCTTGAAAATATGTCGAAATTATACTATAATTTTATTTATAATTTGAATTTGGGGTCGAAAGAATGGCACTCTAATATGGTTTACAGTATTGTTATTATGATAGAAAGGAAATGTTTGCAATGATGAAGAATTTGACATCAGAGGAACAACGGCTCTGGAAATTAGACGAGCCTCCTATCCGTAAAATATTGCTATGGGGCAGGGATGGGGAAGGAAATCCATGCCTGTTGGTTCTGTATGGGGAGCAGGAAGTGGAACGGGAGGTAAGGTCTTCTCCCAATTCCTATTATGCAGAGGCATATGTTTTGAAGCCTACAGTGGAGTATACGCATTATGCCATTTTTTATGGGAAGAATGGGCATTTGCCGTCTATTCCGAATACATATTACTACAAAGAGAAAAAGTTGCTTTGCTATACCAGAGGTTATAAATCGGCGAACCGATATTGGGACTATGATGACGAAAGAGGCTGGGAGCAGCGTGTTGACATTGATAAGAAGTATATTATTGATGAATTTTACCAAATGGGACAGACTGTGGTTTTCCCTTATTATGAAGGCATGGGTTACACAGATTATACCACTTATTTAACAGGGAACCAAATCCAATTTAAGGATATTGAATTGATTGAGGATCCCAGCGGCTTGTTTGGTTTTGAGCCTGACAGCCCATATATGGAAGCTGTAATAAATATGTTTTCCAAGCAGCGGCTGTATTCCAGAAGGAAATGCCTGAACCAGTTTATGGAAATGCAGCCTTCTGTAGAGGAATACGAACGCATTTTAAAAGTTGCAAGCGTAGAATTGGCATGCGGGATCTTCCAGGAACTGACCATAGGGAAGAATCCGGTTTTGCTGGAAACAGCGAAACAGATTGATGCAAGCGATGCATTATGGGCTAAAAAGGAATATCACAATGGGTTGAAGCGCTGCATTCAGCAATATGTAAGCTTATTTGATGAGAAGCTTTTGTGGAAGCAAAAAGAGTTTATATATAGGACGTTGCCAGAGATGGACCTTCAAATTAAAAAATTATCATTGAACGGCATAAAACTAAAAGGCAGGGAATTGGAGGAATATTTAGAGAAACCCAACGCATACTACAACATTTCTTATTTTTTTGGTAACCAGAGGCTTTTTCAAAAAAATACATATACAGACGGCACAAATGTGAATAATATTGCCTATAAAAACACAATACAGACAGCAAAAGCCTATGGGATGGCTGACGTTATCGGGAAGATAGCCTATTATCTGGACACGCCAAGGACTGTCTATTATTTTAGGGGAAGCGGCAGGACAAGCGCGTACTATTATTATTTACGTTACTTAAGAAGGACACTGGACGCCTATCGGGCTATGGATGAAGAAAAATTTATCGCTGCAGCCCGTGAAATGCTGATAAGTTATACAGACAACGACGTAGTGGAAGTGTATTATGCCGATATTTGTTATAATTTCTTTTTTTACCGGTATTTTAACGAGGTGATGGTAAGCGACGAGGCTGCAAGGAATTCGGTTTGGCACAGATACCTGGGAGACCTTATCTTTGTGGCAAAGAATGCAAAAGCTTTCCGGGTGCAGGAATTTTGCTATACCATATTGAAGGCAGCCTGGGACCAGCATAAATTTGACTCCTATGAAGCAAAAGAGTTGGTTGCGCTTTCCAAGATTCCTTATGAAAAAACGGCGAAGTTATTTGAGGGGATGCTGCTGCCCAAATTAGTAGCCCTGCAGGAATTTGACGCCGAACTTATGATTGCTTTGATGGACGTGCCATCCGAGGAATTATGGGAGGCTGCAAAGGCATACTTTAAACGGACAAATGGGAAATTCCAGCCAGGGCATGTGGCTGAATTCCTTTTCCTAGATACATTAGAAAAATGTTACAGTATTTTAGAGGATAACATCAATCATTTTACGGCTGGAGAATACATAGCGTTCCTGAAAGCCGTTGCTGAGAATAGGGAGGAATTTTTAGAACAGCAGATAGAACTTCCCGAACAGATTACGGACTTACTGGTGCAGTCGGTGGGGAAATTGCAGGAAGCAGACGTTGAGGGGCGGCAGGAGATGCTGCGTTACTTTACTTCCCTGCTGTTAAGCTTAAAGAAAATACCAGACTTCTTGTTTGACCTTACAGAAAATGTTATATTCTCCATGCCTTATGGTGTGTTAAGGGATACGCTGCAAGGGATTGATTTACAGCATAATAGAATTGCGGAAAGAGAATATAACACAATTTCTTTGCTGAAGTCATGCAAAGAGGATGCCCTTCCCAAAGACAGTATCATCCTGTCGATTTTGGAAACAGGCTCCAAGAGGCTTGTCAAAACGCTTACCGAAATCATAGAGCGGCAACAGGCAAAGCTTTCCGAAAGGGCGACATCCTTACTGCTGCTTATGGAGTGTAATGTATACCATTTAAATAAAATCGCCCAGTCTGTATTTGAGGGGATGGAAATTGGCAATAGGGAAAAAATGCACCTTGTTTTATTGGATTCTCCAGTTGAAAGGGCTTATCAGTATGGTTTGGAAAAACTTGACGCCTGGTATGGGAATAAGGTCCCCACGCAATTTATTCCAAGGATGATGGAGCATCCTTGTGTTGCGGTCAAAGCTTACCTTTCCCAGAAAATGGAACAAGCCTTTTCGGATTTCAAGGACGCAAATCCAGATTTATATCTTTATTATGCTAAGACATTGTTATATCTGCCCAATAAGGTTTCAAAAAGCAAGGAACAGATTTACCATACCATGCCCCTATTTTTGAAATATTATCCTGAAAAGCAACCAGAAATAGAACAGATACTTCTGGATATTGGCAGCACGAACAGAAAAATAGATTCTGAGAGAGCGCTTGTTGCATTTGCGCGGGTTCAGAAGGAGGTAAGCGCGTTATGAATGTAGGTTATAAATATGCCAGCCCTTCCCGGTGTACGCAGGCTGGCAACCAAACAACTCTGGGCTTAAGCCCTGATTTGTCCCGTGATGAAAAAGTTTCATTCTGCGGGAAATTAAAGCATCCTTTATTGTTCCGCGACGCTATGCTGATGCTAAGAGAAATTGTGGTTTCTGATTCTGGAAAAAAGCCAAAAGAAAGGACTGAGTATTTTGCATGGCTTGAGGAAGAAATTGAACGCCGCATAAAGGCGCACGAACAGTATTTGCCAAATGTAAGGGAAGCTTTAAAAAAAGAGATGGATGCTTGCGATATTGAGCTGTCGCATAAAAAATATGCTATCAACCAGCTATTAAATATCCAAAAAAATTTACAGAAACAAATTGACCAGTATGACGCATGGAAGGACTACTACAAAATTGAACGGGATTTTTGGAAATTTATCCGAGACAGGGATTATAGTTTGTGGTTTGTGTTAGACCCAGTTATTACCGTCCATAACGACCAGGTTTCCTTTGAGGCGTTTTCCATTGACGAGTCTATTTATGGCTGCCTGTCAGTGGCTATGGATGAATTTGATATGGTGCAGCCGCCTAAGTTAGGCACGACAAATATTGATTTTTCAGCTAAATTAGAACAGGAGATGCAGAGGTTTCGGACCTATACCGACGTTACATTATCGGTTAATCCAGAGGGGTTTACGGTAGACAATGATATTGTGCCAGAGTATGTGGAGAAGAAAATTGACCTGCCTGATACATGGATTAAAGGTTTTAACCAGGTGTCTTCCGCTGCGGCGTTATCTGGGATTGAATTGAAGCTTTCCCCCTCCGATATGTATGATATCTGTGCATTTTTGAGGAAACACAAGGAGAAGAAAAGCCCGCGTTATATGAAATGGATACTAGAGCCTGGGGAAAGGGTAAAGATTGTATTTGAGCCTTTCGGGACTGCCCTTACGCTAAACGCTGTATATGAAGGCAGCCAGAGGAGGGAAGAGAAAATCTGGGGCAGGAGGCGCTGGCTGGTAGTTGAGAAATTAATTCCATTATCAAAAGCATTCTATGTGCGTATTTTAGGGTTCGGGATGCCCCAGTTTATCCGTGCGGATATGGGCACGATGCAGATGACCGTTGGGTTTTCTTCATGGTCCTCCAACGATTGGGTAAAAGGCACCGCGTTTAATATTATGGCAGGGTTTACAGGCCATGGCTGTTATAAAGAGGTTTATAAATTATTGAAAGATAAAAGATGCCTTTCCATGGAGGAAATTTCAGCATATCTTCCAACGCAGAAAAATGACAGGGTAAAATCTGGTATTGGAATGCTGTTTCGGCGTGGGGAAGGTTATTTTGACCCTGTGAATGACAAGGTGCGTTTTCGCCATTTATGCAACGCCCCCATCCCAGAGGAGCTTTATGAGGTTTCTGATATTGAGGTTGATGTTCAAAAATGCAGCAAACTTACATTTGACAATATGAAGGTAAGGTACACGCGTCAACAGGAGTTTGTATTTACGACAACATTTAAGGAACAAGGGCGGTTGTCCTCTACCGAAATTGCCATTGACCAGGATGGGCAAATTACAAAGATTAATTGCAGCTGCCCAAAATTTAAAAGGGGCGAGCGGAATCTTTCTGATCCCTGCGCGCATATTCTTGCCCTTTACGTTGCCTCCTATAAATTGTTAAAGTTAAAAAATTTGGAATATGACAAAGAGTATAAAATCAATGATATAATGGAGATGTTGTTATAATGGATACAAAAGCCGAATATAGGACACTGGTACAAAATATGGGCAAGAAAGAATTTACTTTTCTTAAAATGCAGGAATACGGGTTTTGGCCCAGCAATTTACCAACGCCATATGAGCGCCAGCAAAATGAAACAGAAGAAGATTTTGAAAATAGGAAAAAGCTGCTGGATGAATTTCAAAAACTCTCTGAGCAAATTTCGGAGGCTTACCAGGAAAAAACGGAAATTGAGAAAAAGATTTCCCATTTAAATAAAGAATATCAGGCTACCTGGGATTATGAAAAAATCCGTGCTGTTGTGGCGCAGGAAATTATGAAAGAATCCATAGCCAGGCGTGCAGAGCGCAAAGCAGAGCGGGAACGGCAAAAGCAGCTAAAATCAGAAGCTTGGAACAAGCGGAAGGCAGAAAATATTATTTTTATTGGCAAGGGTTATTCCGGCCTGTTAGGGAAAAAAGAGACCAATGTGCAAAAGCTTAAAGAGAACCAGATGCCTGTGATAGAAACAGACAAGGAGCTTGCAAAATTTCTGCAAATAGAATACAAAACATTGCGTTATTTGGCTTACCATAGGGATGTGGTTACTTTTGACAATTATTATCGTTTTGATATCCCCAAAAAAAGCGGTGGGACGCGCCATATTGCTGCGCCTAAAACGCAGCTAAAAATGGCACAGAGGCAAATATTAGAGCAGATACTGCAAAAAATAGAGGTTTCTGATGTATCCCATGGGTTTATTAAATCAAGGTCTATCCTTACTGGCGCGAAAGAGCATCCTGTAAGCCCGGATTTATTGATTAATATTGATTTGGAGAATTTTTTCCCGACCATTACCTTTGAGCGGGTTAGGGGGTTGTACCAGTCATTTGGTTATTCTGGCTATATAGCTTCCTTGCTGGCGATGCTATGCACTTACTGTGAACGGATGCCGCTTGAGGTAAAAGGAGAAGTGAAATATATTAAAACTTCCGATAGGATACTGCCGCAAGGCTCTCCGGCAAGCCCTATGATTACAAATATTATATGCAGGAATATGGATAAGCGCATGCAGGGCTTATGCCAGAAGCTGGGGCTTACTTATACAAGGTATGCAGACGATATGAGCTTTAGCTATGCTGGAGATACTGAGGATTTAGCGGTCGGAAGTTTTTTGCACAGCGTCAATCAAATTATTGAAGCAGAAGGCTTCCATATGAAAAAAGAGAAAACCCATATATTGAGGAAAAATAGCAGGCAATACATTACTGGCATTGTAATTAATGAAGAAATTGGGGTTCCAAAAAAATGGGTGAAAGTATTAAAAGCTTCGATACATAATGCGCAGAAGTTATATGAGTCCGGCGGTTCGGTGCCTGCCCATACGATTTATGAAATCTCAGGAAAGGTTGCATGGCTGAAAAGCGTAAATGCACAAAGATACCAGAAGGTGATTCACCAAGGTACAGAACTATTAAAAAAATTAAATTAAATGTTGTATTCCCTTATAGCGTACGGGCTGCTTGAAATAAATTATCAGGTGGCCCGTACTTGTTTTAGGTTGCTTTATACACCACAAAATGCTCCGTCTCCCCCAAAGCCTGATATCCCATGCGTTCCAAATATTCCCCAAGCCCCTTATCTTTGTTGGGGATTACATATTGGATTTGGTATTTTTTTGCATATTTTTTAAAGATGGATGGCTTCACCTGAACGCCATAATATAGAACCATGCTCAGGGTGCGGCGGCTGTTTTTTTCATCCAGGACTTGTTGGACAGAGGCGGGGTCTGCCGGGTTCACAATCAATTTTGTCATGTCTTTCCGGCGAATGGTATTCAAAATGGAAGCGTCATATTGCCTTAGTTCCAGAAGCGACACATCTGCATACAGGCAGGATTTTGTACCATTGCCTTTGGCGTCTTCTTCAATCATTGCTGCAATCTCGATCGTTTCCTGAGAGACCTTATAAATATTTTGTGCTGGGACCATATAGCTTAATTGGCTTTCTCCTACAAGCGCAATCAGGGCGGTAAATGCTGCTGCGAACAGCGCCCGCTGCCAATGCCTGGTCAGACGGTAAGTCAGCCATACCAGCGCGAATGCCAGCACAAGGTTTACGGGCAGCAGCCAGTAAATCCGGCGGATACGGGGGGCAAGCCCGATTTTATCAGCAATTGGCACCATAAGGTAAGGGTTAAATACTGTAATTAGCGCGAAAAGCGCCGGGTAAACAAACCACGATTTTAACTCCTTATTCTTTCGGAACCAAAATACTGCCAAAGCCACTAGATAGAATAAGAAAAAAACTTTTATATTGGTAAAAGAATCGTCAAAAGCCTGGTTCAGAAAATCCATCCCCAATCCATACAAATCCTGCATAACGACCTCCTATGTGTAAATATAAAAAAGATGTTTGGTGGCTAAATATGCTGCCCCATATAGAAGGCATGGGAGCAGGCAGGCCGCATACCGAGCCATAAGGGAAAAGCTTTTTTGGGATAAAGCCAAAGGGATAAAGCAGATGCTAAGCTCAAAGGGCAGCATATAAATGGAAGACATATTTAACCCAAAGCTGCCAAAAACAACGAGGAATAATGTAATCCAGTGGTTCCTATTTTGCTGATCTTTGGCAATTTTTAGGAATAACAGGAAAACCATAGGCATAATGGTGCATGCCAGGATTGTTTTCCCTTCAAAAGCCCGGAAATATAGAAATTCTGCGCTGGTTGTCAGGTTAAAGCTAAATAAGTTCAGCCAGGACAGGAAAAACACCAAAAACACGCTTTTTTTCCTGGATTGTGCAAAAAATTCCATTCCAAATTGGTAGTAAATCAGGTTGGTAAGTATAATTATCAGGAAAGCTTCTGCTGTCCGGGTTTCAATTAAGGGGGCAAGCCCTAAAAGCCGGCAAAGGACGGCGCTATGGTTTTGGTATGTTTCCAATAAATATTCAAAATCCAGTTTTTTGAGCAGAATTCCGGTATAAGGGTCATACTGGCTAATTGTGTCTGTGTATACAGAGGCGCTAATATCTCCAATGTAGTAGGCCTGATCCCACAAAGCATAAGTTTCTTTGTTGTAATTAATTGCCAAAAGCTGGGCAACGATAAGCAGGCACAGAATTAGGAGAGGGAGGTTTTGCCTGGTAAAATAAAGCTTACATCTATTAAGCTTGTCTTTGAAGGAACGCCGCTGAAGGGCAATATACACGCCAGCCACTGCCAGAAGCGCTACACACCAGATATTTGCCAGCAGTGACAATGGCTGTAATGTAAATTTCAGCGGCAGGCAAATTAGCTGGAACAAGAGGAAGTAGCAGAAAAAACCAATTAATATACGGTAGGAGGCGGATGTTACCTCTGAGTTAGCCAGGCGCAGGAACAAGTCCCCCAACATATAACTGAATATCAGGTAAAAAGCAACGATTCCCAAACATATTAGATAATAATACATATCAATCCCTCCAGATAGAATGAAAAGCAGTATGCAGTGAGTGGCTGATACGCTTTGTATCCAGAATACAGAAGAAAAACAACATCAGCGGGTAAAGCGTCGCAATGAACGCCCGAAAAGTAACTTCGGTATTAGAATACGCATGGGCAGGCGCCAGTAAATAGAAGAAAAATGGCAGCATGCCAATGGGGAGCAGCGGCAAGAAGGGCTTGCAGCTTTTTTTAGGCTTATGCCCAGTCAAAAACAACGCGAAATACCCTGCCAAGATTGCTGCCAGCATAATCAAAAGGTATAATGCCCCAAACCCTGCAGGGGAAAGGAACGCTTTTAGGTTATGGTAGAACAGCTGCAAGAGTTTCGCAGGGGAGCCAATGGAAAAAAGGCTTCCAGCGGCCAGCCTTGAAATATATTCTGGGAACAGGTTTTGCCCGCTGGCAAAGGCTGCAGCCAGCCATTTTGTGGCGGCCATGAATAGAAAACCAAGGCTCCAGGAGAAGCTGCACGAACCCGTATATTTCCACAACATAGAAGCGGTGTGTTCCAGGTTATATTTGTGGATAAGCAGGATTACGGTGGCAAGGGGGATTCCCAGGGTAATAATGGGAACGGTTGCAGGGTCTATAAAAACAGTAATTGCGCCAATGCCATAAAAAATAAAGGGGAGGCTTTTCAGGTGTTCTGTCCAGAACCCAGGCTTCCTCCCAGCTAACAGAAGGACAGCAAAGAAAGCAATCATAAAGCACCCGCCATAGTTCAACAAATAAGACACAGAGAGTATGTCCCCCCATAAAAACGAAAACAGGAAAAAGAACCCAAAGGCGGGGGATAGCTTTTGGCTGATTTTTAGGGCTGCCCCAAATAGGAGCAGGAAGAAAGCGCCCATGCAAAAATACCTTACCTGCCCGATATGGAAAAGACAGAACAGAGGCCGTGCCAGCGCCAAGACCCCATTCCAACGGTAACCGTTATCCTGCCCCAAAATTACATTCCATATGGTGGAATATTCAGGGTTTAGCGGCAGGGAATCCAAAAGCGTCCTTTCATTAATAGAAGGGGCATGGCTCATCAGATAATTGGCGGGAGGGTTCTCTAATAGAAGCTGGGAGGAAAGCTGCGCATGCCCTAGAACCTTCCCTTCTGGGGTCCAGGCAGCGGCAAACAGCAGGGTAAGGAACAAAAAAGCCAGGAAAAAATGTAGTTTTCCATAAGAAATTAGTTTATGTGAAACAGGTTTCATGCTTATCACCTCGAATATTTTAGCCCAAAATGCAGGCCAGGCGGCTACGCCTATTAGGGTACGGCGGAAAGCTGCCAATGTATACATTCTGTAGTGTTGCCAGTATCATGGATAGTTTACATGACATCTGTCAGGAAAGCAATAGAAGAAATGGAAAATTTGTATAGAAAAATGTTTTGTTTTATGGTATACTCACTGAGTTAGAATGGAAACAAGATAAAATTAGGCAAAATACAAACAACATAAAGGATGCCCAATAGGAGCAAAATTTGTAAGGAGGAACAAGAATGGCAAGAGACGCGCATTATGAAGCAGAGTATCCCAGTAGGAAAAAGAAAAAGATGAACCGGAAGAAACGTCAGAGGAGAAAAGTGATTTTTACAATCCTTGCAGTGCTGTTTGCGCTGGTTGGGTTAGTTTTTGCATATGGTTGGAGTAAATATGGCAAGCTTGGGGAGCAGGTTACAATCCATGATAAGGACGCGAAGATTAACGACTTATCTGTGGACACCAAGAAAACATTGGAAGGCTTTCAAAGCATTGCACTGTTTGGGCTGGACAACCGTACTGCTGGTAATTTTGAGAGCGGCAATAGCGATACGATTATTGTAGTCAGCATTAATAAGGATACGGGGGAGATAAAAATGGCTTCCGTATACCGTGACACCTATCTGGACATTGGTGAGAATAGCTTCCGCAAGGCCAATGCGGCATATGCCAATGGCGGGCCCAAACAGGCAATTGGGATGCTGAACAAGAACCTGGACTTAAATATTACGGATTATGTCAGCGTGGATTTTAACGCGCTGGTGGATGCGATTGACCTTCTGGGCGGCATTGAGCTTGATATTTCAGAGGAAGAGGCAAAGTGGCTGAATGGCTATGTGACAGAGACGAATAAGGTGACAGGGCATAACAGCGGCACCATATCTGCCGGGACGAACGTGCATGTGGACGGGGTGCAGGCAACTTCTTATGCAAGGATCCGTTATGTGGGCCTGGATTATGGCAGGACAGAGCGGCAGAGGACCGTTATTACCAAAATGTTTGAAAAAGCAAAGCAGTGCGACCTGCTGACTTTAAATAGCCTGTTGGATAAGCTGCTGCCCCAGATTTCCACCAGTTTAAGCATGACCGAGCTGTTAGGGCTTGCGGCAAATGCAGGAAAATACAGTATGGGGGAAAATACAGGGTTCCCATTTGACAAAGAAACTCCTGGGAATGTAGGGGGCGCCGGGGATGCCGTGGTGCCGGTAGACCTGGCAAATAATGTGTCACAGCTCCATCAGTTCTTATATGGCAGCGAGGGATATACGCCAACCGAGACCGTGCAGAATATTAGCTCCACCATTCGGGCGAATACAGGGTTATAGGGGCAGATAACACAAAGGCGCGCTTTAGGCAGGCATTCCAATTTTGGGGAAGATAGGATTCCAGAATTAAGTTGACACCGCAAGAAGAAGGAGGGTATGATAGAAGGGTAAACAATGTTTGTTATATTCTTGGTAAGGGAGGAAAGCGGATGGAAAAATTATGGAATGCGGTAAAAGGGTGCGTAGCAATTGTAATGTTTCTTCTAGTGTTTGGGATTGGGATAGAGGTAAATGCCGCTCCAGGGCCAGTATCCGACCTGAAGCAGACAGAATCAGGAACGTCCTCAGTGACTATTACATTCCGTGCATTGTTGGATAATGATGTTTCTTATGAAGTTCAGGTAAGCGACAGCCCGACAGGCGTTTTTAAAAGATGGAGGGATTGTACCAACGGGGAATGTTACCTTTATGGCCTTCCCAATGCAGGCAGCTCTTACTATGTAAGGGTAGTGCCGTATTATAAGCAAAACTTTGAGAAAGAATATGGGACTCCTTCCCAGGCGTTTGAAGTTGTGACAGAGCCGAATGCAAAACCTGCAAATTTGAAGCATGTCACGTCAACAGAGAAAAGCATTAGCCTGACATGGAGCGCAGTATCAGGCGCAAATTGCTATCAGGTATTATACAGCGGCTATGGCAGCAGGGACGAGTTGGAGCTGTTCACTACAGAGCCAAAGGCAACGCTAGGCAATCTTGCGAAAAATTCGGAATACAGCGTTAAGGTCCATCCAGTAAGGAAGAACGCATCTGGATTCTGTGCGGTTAGCAGTTCTTATGAACTTTTGTATAACGTCCCAGTAGTGCCTGGAAAGCCTGCCAGGCCTGCCTGCAATTCCTATTGGCAGAGTTTAGGGGACATTAGGGTTGACGCTGTTTCAAGCAAACCGGCAGACGGGTATAAATGGGAGATATGGACTGCATACCAGAAGAAGGACAAAAAGCTTAGGACGATGGAAAAGGGCAAAGACGTAGAGTTTATCAGCCATAAGGAATTCCGCAAATTCCATTTCTTTAAAGTGAGGGTGGCGGCATACTGCACAAACAGCGATGGGAAAGCGCTGCAGGGCAAATGGTCGGATTGGGAGTATTTCTGCCCACAGCCTGTGATTAACCGCCTCAAAGCTTCAAAAGCAGGAATTACAGTAAAATGGAGTACGATAAAAGGCGCGGACAAATATGAAGTCTATGTTTCAAACAAGAAGAAATCAGGGTATAAGAAGTGCTTTACCACGAAAAAGACCAGCGCAACAGTAAAAAAATTTGGCAAAACCTCCTTTAAAAATGGGAAAAAATATTATTTCTATGTGGAAGCTTACCGCAAAGATGGGAAGAAGCTGTATTCTGGGCTGGCAGGGAATGCCACAAGCCGTTGGGAGATTAAGTATAAAAAATAACAATTATATAACAGGTACAGGAGTGCGGCAATATGTCAGGGATGATTAAGAAAACAGTTTTGATTTTAAAAGGAAAAGAGCAGATGGCGGATTGGGGCCGTTTTCAGTTTCTGGCAGTATTCCTGGAGGCCGTACATTTTATACTGGCAGGGATTGGCTTGGGGATTGGCTGCTGGCCATTGGCAGCTATAAGCCTGGCCGCCCTGGCCATAGAAATAGCAGCGCTGTATTTTTCCAAAAAATTCAACAATACTTTTGTAGGCATCAGCATTTTATATTTTACTGTCTGTATCCATTCCCTGGTAGCCTGTGTGGTCCTAGGGTGGACATTTGGGTTTTCTTTGTATAACCTTGCAGCCATACCGGTATTGTTTTATATGCTTTATTTTTCAGAAGATGCCCATCAGCCGAAAAAGTGTGCGTTGGCTTACACCGCAGTGAACTGCATTGTAACCTTAGTCCTACGAAGGTATGTATACCTGGGGGAGGCCCATTATGCATATAGCAGGGAAGTGTCCTTTTGGGTATCCTTTTTCAATAATTTGTCATGTTTTTTGTTTGTCATTATATTTTCCACGATGTTTATGCTGGAGCTGATGGCAAATAGGGAGAAGTTAGAGAATCAGGCGGAGGAGTTGAAGTGCCTGGCAGACTACGACAGTTTGACAAAGCTGAGGAACCGCAGGAGCATGCTGCATGTATGGGAAAGTGTGCAGCGCGATGATTACTGTGTGGTGATGGGTGATATTGATGATTTTAAGAAAGTCAATGATACTTATGGGCATGAGGCGGGGGATGAAGTTTTAAAGCTGGTGGCTTCGATTATGCAAAACGCTTTGGATAGCGGCGATTATGCCAGCCGCTGGGGCGGGGAAGAATTTTTAATGCTTGTATTTGGCAGTGCCAGTTATGCGTTAAAAGTGATTGGCAGGGTACAGCGGGAGTTAAAGAATGCAGATTTGGCAGTGCGGGGAAAAAGGATTGCCGTTACTATGACGTTTGGGGTATCCGAGTGTGGGGAAGCCCCAGATGGGAACCTGGATGAATTGCTCCGCAGGGCAGACCGAAGGCTTTATATTGGTAAGAACAGCGGGAAGAACTGTATTATAATGAAAGATGAATAATGGAAATGGGGCTGTCGCACTAATATAGTTACTTGTTCAAAAGGTTTGCATTGCTTTGCAATGCAAACCTTTTGAACAAATTTATGTATTGGAATTTACGTTAGTGCGACAGCCCCATTCTTTTTTTGTAAAAATTATGTAAGTTTTTGGCAGGTGGTTGTACCAAAGAATAATTTATGATAGGATAAAAAGCGACCCAAAATGATAAGATCTATGAAAAAGAAATGGAGTGTGCAGGGATGAAAGTGTCAAAAAGGATAGCTGCAGCCATTTTATCGGTTTGTATGGTTGTCACTTCCATGGGGATGCAGGTGGAAGCATCGAATAAGGATGGGGTGCAGCCGGAATCGGTAAAAGCAGGACATGAGACGGGGAAGGAAGAGTTAGAAGGTTTTGGGGAAGAAGAGTTGGAACAGGCAAAGACGCAGCAAATGGGGCAGGAAGCGCCTAAGCCAGATTCCAGCGCGCAAAGAGTTACGGAAGATAAGATGGAAACAGGAACGTTGAATTTTATTATGGAGGAGAGTGGGCAGGTTCAAACGCCAGGGGTGCAAAATGTGGTTGCAAGCCTTGGGGAAGATGGGAGTTCAGTGGAAAACGCCAGCCTTCTGTACCGGAATGTTACAACTGGGCAGGAACTAACCACGCAGTCAGCAGCCATTGCAGGCAATATGGTTCGGTTTTCTATGGAGTACCAGGACGAAGCCAGCGCCGGGGTTTATGAATTGGCCAGCCTTTCTTGGGAACAGGGTGGGAAATTATACCAGGCAGCCCTTGCAGATTTGGGTATGCAGGTGCAGTATGGGGTAAACCAGCAGATTGAGGCAGAACCAGATGAGGTGCTGTTGGATAAGGAAGTGCTGGAAGAGGTGGAGGCAAATGTGGTGACTATGGATGAAAATGGTAACCCAGCCTCAGAAAGCACAGTGGAGAATATTCTTGGGAAGGCAGAGGGCGGCTCTGCATTTTCTAGGAAAGCCTTTACAAAAGGCGCTAAAAATATGGTAATTGTGCTGGACCCGGGGCATGACAGCACCCACTCTGGGGCTAACTACCACGGATATAAGGAACAGGACTTAGTATTGAAAATTGCCTTATATTGCAGGGAGGAATTGAAAAAGTATGCTGGCGCCACAATTTATATGACCAGGGATACCCAAAGCTGCCCCAATGGGGGCGCGATTGTGGATACTGCGACATGCAATGCCAAAAGGGTGGAACTTGCAGCCGCAAAAGGGGCGGATGTATATGTAAGCTTCCATCTGAATGCAAGCCCCAGCAGCAGCGCCAATGGGGTAGGCGTATATTACCCAAACAGCAATTACCGCCCGGCAATTGGGGAAGAAGGCAAAGGGCTTGCCACAGAAATCTATAAGAAATTAGCGGCATTGGGGCTTTCTACCTGGGCTTCTGGCATATTAATCCGCAATTCGGAGACGAATACCCAATATCCAGATGGGTCCCTGGCGGATTACTTAGCGGTAATCCGAAGGAGTAAGCTGGCAGGATTTCCAGCAGTTTTAATTGAACATGCGTTTTTGAGCAATTCCGGGGATGTAAGTAAATTCCTGAATTCTGATACGAAATTAAAGAACCTAGGCATTGCGGACGCTAAAGGGATTGTGAACTATTACGGGCTGGTTTTAAAGGGAAACGAAGGGGCTGTTCCAGAGATTTCCACCATACAGTCCAGAAACAGTGGGAAGCTTCGGGTCAATTGGAATGAAGTGGCGGATGCCGTTTCGTATCAGGTACACCGCAGCAATACAGTAGATGGGGCTTATACACAGATTGCATCAGCGACAGGGAATAAATATGACGACAGCAGCGCGGAGCCTGGGAAGGTATATTATTATAAGGTGTGCGCCGTGTACCAGGATGGAAAAACATCAGGGTTTTCCAGCGCCCATTCTGGAAGGACGCTGGTTCAGCCCAAAATCACAAAAGCTGCCTGCAAATCAAGCACAGAAATCGAGCTTATATGGAGCGGAGTGGAGAACGCAGCAAAATATGAGGTTTTGCGCAGCGAGACAGGTGGGGACGATTATAAGAAGATTGCAACTGTGAAGTCAGATAAAGTTACATATTTGGACAAAAGCGTTGCTTCCCAAAAAACCTATTATTATAAGATACGTGCCAGGGGCGGGGAAGGGAATGGGTCTAGCGACTACTCCAGCGCTTATGCAAGCTGGGCAGTCATGAAGACGAAAATCCTCAGCGTGGCTTCTAACAACAGCACTGCTTTGGAAATTACATGGAAACAGATTCCCAATGCGTCTGGGTACCGTATCCAGAGAAGCACATCCAAAAATAAAGGGTACAAAACAATTGCAACCGTTAATTCGGGAGGGACAACTTCCTATATTGATAAGAAGTTAAAAACTGGCAAGGCCTATTACTATAAAGTGCAGGCCATGAACAAGGTAAACAAGAAAACAGGGTACAGCGGGTATTGCAAACAGGTATCCGGCAAGGCCATTACGGGAACATCCATGGAGTATGTCCGGTCTAAAACCAGCACCAGCATGGAAGTGAAATGGAAAAAGGATAAAAATGCCACAGGGTACCGGTTAAAGCGCAGCACAGCCAAGAATGGAACCTACCAGGTTGTGGCGAATATAAGCAAAAACAGCACGGTTTCTTATGTGGACAAAACCATTAGCAGCGGGAAAAAGTATTATTATGCAGTGGAGAGCGTGATTGAGAAAAACGGCGTAAAACATTATAGTACGAAATCCAGCCCAATTTCAGCAAGGAATATCCGGAGGATTGTCATGCAGTCTATGGAAATGGTGGAAGAAGGGCTGACCCTGAATTGGGAGGAAGTGCTGGGCGCAAATGGCTACCAAATTATGCGCAGCGAGTCAAAAAGCGGCCCCTTTACGCAAATTGCAAAGCTCGGGCCGGATGACGACACCTCTTATACAGACACAAAGGCACAGGTAGGGAAGCGCTATTATTATAAAGTCCGCGGAATTCGCACAGGCAAGCATACCGGATATGGAAGCTATAGCAAAGTGATGGAAAAATGGGCTTTGGCGGCGCCGGAAGACCTGACAGCCACCCCAGTGAAGCCAGATAAAATGAAGCTGTCCTGGGGGAAAGTGCCAGAGGCGTCTGGATATGAAATATTCAGAAGCATAGAGGAGAACGGGGCTTATGACAGCATTACCACATTAATTGGCAGCAGCGTAACAACCTATACAGATGAAAAGCTTCTCCAGGGAACCGTGTATTATTACAAGGTGTCAGCCATTGGGGATAACGGGGGCGAGACAGGCAATGGGGATGAAACCCCGCCTGTCTCTGCCCAAATAAACAAAGATGAGGCAGGCAATGGGGATGTGACTCCGTCTGTCTCTCAACAGGCAGAGGGAAATTAAGGAGGGATATTATGAAAAATAGGAAAAGTATTAAATTTGCGGCACTATTGTTGGCCGCGTCCATCTGCGCTTCCGATTTTTCTGGGGCTGGAACCGTAGCGTATGCAAAAACACGGGATGTCACGGAAGGGAATGCGCAGGAAAAGGAAAATCGAAAAGAGGAAGAGGGGGTTTTCCAAACGGAAGGGGAAGAAGCCCTGCAGGCAGCAGAAGAAGGGCGGGCGGCAGCTTCCCTTGCGGAAGAAGCATTTGCAGAGCTGCTAAATGATTATGAGATGTATGGGATGCTGGCAAATGATGTGGTATTCCCAGTGTACCAGGAGGCTTCTTTGGAGTCTGGAATTGTAAAAGAACTGACCAGTGGGTACCAGGTGAAGCTTACCGGGGTTGCCCTGGCAGAAACAGGCGTATGGTTCCAGATTGTGTTTGCAGTGGATGATGTGGAATATACGGGGTATATCCAGCGAGAATATGTTGTGACCCAGGATGCCCGGCTGGCAGAGTGGGAAGGAAAGTATCTGGCAGGGGGCGTACAATTATTCAACAGGGGAAGCGCCCGGGGAAGCACAGAGCTGTCTGCCTTTCCAAAAAGTTATCAGAGCGCTATCCAGAACTTAATACAAGCCCACCCAAATTGGACCTTTGTCCCAATGAACACGAATTTGGAATGGGAAGAAGTGCTGAAAAATGAGATGGTGGATGCCAGGAACTTGGTGGAGACATACCAGCCGGATACCTGGAAATCTACGGAACCAAAAGATTATAATATGGAAACGGGGGAGTGGGTGATTAAAAATGGCACAAACTGGGTGCAGGCATCCGAGTCGATTGTAAAGCATTATTTGGACCCCCGGAATTTCCTGAATGAGGAATCTGTGTTCCAATTTGAGCAGTTAACATACAATACATACCATACGGAGTCTGGCGTGGAGAAAATTTTGAGCGGGACTTTTATGGCGAATAAGAAACTGGAGGACGGATCCGGGGATGGTGTGACTTACGCCCAGGCGTTCCTTAAGATTGGCAAAGAATTAAAAGTCAGCCCCTATTTTTTGGCAAGCCGGGTGCGCCAGGAGCAGGGCGTGAGCGGGACTTCCTCTTTGATTTCTGGTACCTATCCAGGATATAAAGGGTATTATAACTATTTTAATATGGGAGCTACTGGAATCGGCACCGAGGTAATTATTTCCGGGCTGACAGAGGCAAAGAACGCTGGATGGAACACCCGTTATAAAGCGCTGCGGGGCGGGGCGGAAAAAGTTTCTTCCAGGTATATCGCAAGGGGGCAGGACACATTCTACCTGCAGAAATTTGATGTAGACCCTTCCTACGACGGGCTGTACTGGCATCAGTATATGCAGAACCTTCTGGCGGCAGACAGCGAGGGCAAAAGCGTGCAGAGGAGCTATGCTGCCATGGGCGCGCTGGACAATGGATTTGTGTTTAAGGTTCCAGTATATAACAATATGCCTTCTTCCCCATGCCCCAAGCCAGAGGAAACATTGGCAAAGCCTTCTGTGACAGCAGAAAAAAATGGATATTCCTCAATTAAGCTGTCCTGGAAAGAGGTTGTGTCTGCAGAAAACTATCAGGTATACCGTGCAGAAGGGGCGGACGGGAAATACAGTAAGGTAAAGACAACTAGCAGCCTTTCCTATGAAGATAAAGCCGTGGAGCCAGGGAAGCAGTACAGCTATAAAGTACGCGCCTTGAAAAAATTCAGTGATGGGAACAGGTATTCTTCCTACTCCACAGTGAAAACGGTTGACTTAACTGTGCCAGCAACATCCTGGAATACCTTTAAGGTAAAGAGTTATAGCTCTATTGAGCTGTCATGGCAGAAAAAATCTGTAGACGGCTACCAAATCTATCGGAAAACTGGCTCTGGGGAGTATTCCCATATTAAGACCCTGGCGGGAAGCGGCTCCTGCAGCTATATAGATGGGACTGTAACGCCGAATAATGCGTATTCTTACAAAATTCGCGGTTTTGTGATGGTAAATGGCAAAAATTATTACTCTGTCTATACTGCGATTAAGAATGCGGAGCTGAGCATGGCGAAGCCTCAGGCGGAGAAGGCAAGCGTTTCTGGCGGAACCAAGGTGAAAGTCACATGGAAACGCGACTCCAAAGCAAATGGCTATTATGTTTACCGTGCGGCGTCAAAAAATGGCGCCTTCAAAAAAGTAAAGGACATTACCAGCAATAAAACCGTAAGCTGGTCAGACAAAGAGATAACCACAGGTAAGACATATTACTATAAAATCCGTTCTTATGTGAAATCGTCAGTAGGGACCAAAACCTCTGCATATTCTAATGTGGTGTCTGTCAACACAGCATTGAAAAAGCCTGTGGTGGCATTGACTGCCGCCAAAAAGAAGGTGACTTTGAAATGGCAGAAGGATGCCAATGCCGCTGGTTATAAAATATACCGTGCAACCTCCAAAAATGGAAAATATAAAGAAATAAAGAAAATAACAAAGAACGGGACCGTGAAATGGATGGATAAAACGGTTAAATCAGGGAAAAAATATTATTACAAGATAAGGGCTTATGCAGTAAACAAAGGGAAAATTAAGTATTCCGCATATTCTGCAAAAAAGAGTGTCCGGGCAAAATAAGCCAGGCGCCTGCAGGTAAGGCATGGGGGAAAAAGAATGAAAGTAACACCCTATAAAATAAAAAAAGGGTTCCGCTATTTGAAACATTACGGGCCAAAGGCATTCTGGAACCGCCTTCTTGATAAGATGGAGCCGGACCAGGTGCCTTATGGGCCATGGCAAAAACGCCATAAAGCCAGCGAAGAGGAATTAGAACGCCAACGCAAGCAGGGCAAAAAGTTTGCATGCCAGCCATTAATTAGCGTGGTAGTACCCTGTTACCAGACACCAGAAAATTATTTGCTGGAAATGATGGATTCTGTCCGTATGCAGTCTTATGGAAATTGGCAGCTTTGCCTGGCAGATGCAACGCCATCCAAAGATGTGGGGCAGGTTGTCCAACAATATTGTGAAAAGCACCAGGAAACACGGATTCTCTACCGCCACCTAGAAAAGAACTTTGGGATTGCGGAAAATACCAATGAAGGGCTGAAATTGGCGCAGGGCGAATGGGTCGGCTTTATGGATCATGACGATTTGCTGGCGCCTGAGGCATTGTATGAGGTGGCAGCCTTAATCAACCAGGAACCAGAGGCAGAAGCTATTTACTCAGACGAGGACCAGGTGGAAGGGACGCCTCAGGGCTTGAAGTACAAAAAGCCGCATTTTAAGCCGGATTTTAGCCCTGACCTGCTGTGTTCCAATAATTATATCACCCATTTTTTCTGTGTGAAGGCTGCTGTCCTGGAACGTGTTGGGGGGTTCCGCAAGGAATTTGACGGGGCGCAGGACTATGATTTCATCCTGCGCTGTACAGAAAGCGCAAAAAAGGTTGGGCATGTGCCGAAGGTTCTGTACCATTGGCGGGTACACAGCAATTCCACTGCTGATAACCCCTTAAGCAAAACATACGCTTATGAGGCGGGGCAAAGGGCAGTGGAGGGGCATTTGGCCCGGTCAAGGAAGCAGGGGGAAGTCAGCCAGCTCCCACATTTTGGCTTTTACCGGGTCAGGTATGCCGTGCAAGGAGAGCCGTTGGTTTCTGTGCTGATCCCGAACAAAGACCAGGCGGCCGTGCTTCGCCGCTGCATAAATTCTGTCCAAGCGTCCACCTATCAGAATTATGAAATTATTATTATTGAAAATAACAGTGTGGAGCAGGAGACCTTTGCATATTACCAGGAACTGCTGGGAAGCCCAGGGAGCCATTGCGGGGCAGGCGCCTTGCCTGGCGGGCAGAAGGTGCAGGTGGTTGTTTGGGAGGATGGGTTTAATTATTCAGCCATCAATAACTTTGGGGCTTCCTATGCCAGCGGCGATTACTTTATCCTTTTGAACAACGATATTGAAATTATTACCAAGGATTGGATGGAAGAGATGCTTGGCAATTGCCAAAGGGAAGAAGTGGGGATTGTGGGGGCGCGGCTTTACTATCCAGACAATACCGTACAGCATGCGGGGATTGTGGTTGGCATTGACGGGATTGCGGCAAATATGTTCCCAGGGCTGCGGCGCGGCCAGGAAGGCTATTACCACAAAGCGGCAATCCAGTTAAATTACAGTGCAGTCACAGCGGCATGCATGATGGTGAAAAGGGAATTATTTGAGCGGCTGGGGGGGTTGGAGGAACAGTTGGCGGTGGCCTTCAACGATGTGGATTTCTGCCTGCGGGCGGTAAAATCCGGCTATCTTGTAGTGTACAACCCTTTTGTGGAGGCGTACCACTATGAGTCCAAGACCAGAGGGAAAGAAGATACGGAAGAAAAAGTGCGGAGGTTTGGCGAAGAGATTGAGTTTATCCGTACCCGTTGGATAGGTCTTTTGAAAAAAGGGGATCCTTATTATAACCCTAATTTTTCGTTGAAAAAATGCAATTACGCACTGAAACCATAAGGGCGGGTTCTTTAGAACTTGCCCTTTTTCTGATTCAATGCTACAATAGAGAGAATCAGGGTATTGGAATAAGAATAGAAAGTTGATTGGTAGTTGAAAGAAAATGCAGAGTTGGATGTGAGAAGAGACATATGATGAAAGTATTTATCTGCCCAGAATGCGGCACCACTACAACTGTATCCAGAAGGAAAGTAATTTATTGCCATAAATGCGGGGGGACCAGGATGCTCCCTTCCAAGCTGACCTTTTCACAGTACACAGACATGGATGAGCAGCAAAGGCGCGATTACTCAGAAAGCTGGCTGTACATACGGAATAAAACTAGGAATTGATACCTGTGAAGATAGGTGTGGATGTATAATATTAAGGAAAATTTAATAGATTTTCTATTGTTTTCCTATCAAAAGATCGTGTATGGTTATTTCGTATCATTTTATTCCCGCGGGCAATGAGCCAAGCAGCCGCGCTTATGTGGATATTTGGCGAATGCCGCGAGGGTAAATGCCCTGTGGGTGCAAATGCCCGCCCCTTGGGGACAAAAGAACAAGCTAGGCCAGCCCCAGCTTACGGCGGGGTATTTGCCTACAGGAACCTGCGCCGGCTGTTAGGAGGCGCAGGGAAATGCTTATGATGGGGACGGAAGATTATGTATAAGAGACAGAAAAAAAGTTGGGTAAAGCATCTGGATTTTCTGATATTGGATATTATTTGCTTGGAGGCGGCATATTATGGTTCCTGCCTGATTAGGCTAGGGAATATGAAGCGGCTGCCCTTACTGATGGAATACTACAACCGTTTGGCAGTCGTGCTTCTATTGCTGGACATTTGCATTGTTTTTTTCTTTGAGGCATATACAGGAATCTTGCGGAGGAACCGGGTGCAAGAATTAAAGGCGGTTATTATGCACTGCAGTGTGATATTTGCGGCGCTTACAGTCTATATGTGGGCCTTGAAGCAGTCAGAGATTTATTCCAGGCAGATTATTTTTGTGTTC
This sequence comes from uncultured Lachnospiraceae bacterium, assembly GCA_910585295.1. Lineage (GTDB taxonomy): Bacteria > Bacillota > Clostridia > Lachnospirales > Lachnospiraceae > Petralouisia. The sequence continues at coordinate 126,043 of CAJUDE010000003.1, forward strand.
TGGGGAATTGCAGTTGTGATTGAGTATTTCTCTAGATGTGTTTGGAAAATATATATCCGCCAGCGCATGATAAAGGGGAAGAAATTTTCGCAATTGATTGTGGTGACGGAAGAATGCTATGCCGAAGAGTGCGTTTCAGATTTCCAGCACGACCGTTATAAAGAATTTGAAGTAATCGGCGTTGTGATTGTGGATAAAAACCGCGTGGGCGACCAAGTATGCGGCGTCCCTGTGGTGGCCTGCGCCGACACTTTCCTGGAATATGCCCGCATCAATGTGGTGGACGAAATATTTATCAATGGGAATACCAGGGAGAGCAGCGAAGCATTGGCGAATGAACTGCTGGAGCTGGGGCTGACCGTGCATTTTAACCTTGTCAGGGAGTCCAGGCTGATGCCAAATAAGATGGTGGAGCGCTGCGGGAAATATTTGGTGCTGACCACTAGCATGAAAATTGCAACGACAAGGCAGGTGTTTGTCAAGCGCTGCATGGATATTATAGGCAGCCTGGTCGGGCTGATGCTGACAGGGATTGCTTTCCTGGTTTTTTCACCGATCATTAAGGCTCAGTCCCCAGGGCCGATTTTCTATGCCCAGACCAGGATTGGGCGCAACGGCAGGCGGTTTAAATTTTATAAATTCCGAACTATGGTAGTTGGGGCGGACGCCATGAAGCAAGAATTGATGGAACAAAATGAGATGGAAGGGCTGATGTTTAAGATGGAGCATGACCCAAGGATCTTTGGCGTGGGAAGGTTTATGCGCAAATTTTCTATTGATGAGCTGCCCCAGTTTTGGAATGTGCTGAAAGGGGATATGAGCCTGGTTGGGACAAGGCCCCCTACCGAAGAGGAATTTGAGCAATATGAGCTTCACCATAAGGCGAGGCTTGGGATCCGCCCAGGGCTTACCGGGATGTGGCAGGTCAGCGGAAGGAGCGACATCAAAAATTTTGAAGAGATTGTGGCACTGGACACCCAGTATATTTCTAATTGGTCGCTGGGGATGGACATTCGGATTTTATTTCGGACCATCGGCGTGGTGCTGTCAGGTAAGGGGTCGTCATGACGGATAATTTCACTACAGATATATCAATTACAATAGTAGCATACAATAATGAGGAAGATGTAAGGAATGCGGTACGTTCCATTATGGGATGTACCGCTGTCACTATTTCTAAGAAACTATATATTGTGGACAACAGCACGAAGGAGAATGGGCTGCAGGGTCTGGAGAAGGAGTATCCAGAGGTGGTATACCTGAATCCTGGAACAAACCTTGGGTTTGGGGAAGGGCATAACTATGTGCTGCCCAGGCTGGACTCTAAGTTCCACGCCATTGTAAACCCAGACATTATACTGACAGAGGACAGCCTGTCCATATTAATGGATTTTATCCAGGAACATAATATAGGGATGGCAGTCCCAAGGCTGGAGGATGGGAAAGGGAAGTTGCAGGCAGCCTACCGCCGGGAACTGACGGTGTGGGATATGGCGGTTCGAATGTTCTGCCCATCCCATTTTAAGAAACGCCAATGGCGCCATACCATGCAGGATATGGATTTTGGGAAGCCTTTTTTTGTCCCTTTTGCCCAAGGGAGCTTTCTAGTGGTCCGTACAGAATTATTTCGGGCGCTGGGGGGGTTTGACAGCCGTTATTTTATGTATATGGAAGATGCAGATTTGTGTAAGCAGGTCAACCAGAAAAGCAGCCTATGGTATTGCCCCGACACGGCCGTTATCCACAAATGGGAGCGCAGCTCCCACAAAGACTGGAAGTTGTTTCGGGTGCATATTGCTTCTATGGTAAAATATTTTCAGAAATGGGGGTGGAAACTATGGTAAAGGGCAAGGAAGGGAAATTGCCCAAAGTCTCTGTGGCAATGGTTTCTTACCAGGGAAAGAACTATATCAAGGAGCAGATTGAATCTGTGATGGGGCAGCTTGGAAAGGAAGATGAGCTGGTTATCTCAGATGATGGGTCCACCGACGGCGCCATAGAGGCAATCAAGGAATTCCAGAAGAAAGACCCAAGGATTCGCCTGTTGAAAGGGCCAGGGAAAGGGATTAAGAAAAATGTGGAACATGCCATCCGCCATACCCGGGGGGAATATATATTCCTGGCAGATCAGGATGATATCTGGTGTGCTGGCAAGGTAGGGGAAGTATTGGAAGCGTTTGAAAGGGAACATGCGGCGGTGGTGGTCCATGACGCCATAGTGTTTGAGGGAGAGGACCCTAAAAAGGTTGTAATGGACTCTTTTTTTGCATTCCGCGGGTCTAGGGCAGGCGTTTTAAAAAACATAGCAAAAAACAGCTATATTGGGTGCTGTATGGCGTTTCGCAGGGAATTGAAAAGGATTATCCTCCCTATCCCAGCCCCAATTGAAATGCATGACCAGTGGATTGGCGTTTTGGGGGATTATTTTGCTGGAAAATCTTGTTTCTTGCATAAACCACTGTTATTGTACCGCAGGCATGGGGACAATAATTCTAGCATGAAACATTATGGAATTGGTAAAATGTTACGAAACCGCTTGGTTTTTTTCGTTTATTTTTTTGCAAGAATTATACAATTTCGCCATAAAAGCCATAGGTTTTTAGGAAAATTCAAGAAAAATGACGATTGATAAATGGCCTGAAATATTATAAGATAAGTCATATGTATCAAACATGCATAAATTTGCAAAACAAATGAAAGGCAAAAAGTCAGGTACCCCGCTGTAAGCAACGGGGCGTAGGGCGTAGCTTCTTTATCTATATACAGGTGTCAAGGGGCAGGGTATTTGACCCTCGCGGCAGCCGTTAATCATCCGCGCAAGCGCGGCTGTTTGGCCTGCTGCCCGCGGGAATAAAACAGATAGGGTGAAGGTATGGCAAATCAGAATAAGGCACAGGAACAGAAGCCTGTCAGTAAAAAGGAGAAAAATAAGAAGAGAAGGAAACGCAAAGTCATTATTGTGGCAATTGAGCTCATTGTCCTGTTGGGGGTTTTGGTCTGGGTATGGCTAAACAGCAAAATGGATAAGCTGAATACAGATGTTTCCTTCCAGGGGCAGGACGTGCGGGTGGAGCTTCCAAAGGAAACAAAAGACGTATTGGTTGAATATACGACCATCGCTTTATTTGGGTTGGATAACCGTGAGGGGAACTCTTATAATAGCGGGAATTCAGACGTGATTATGGTGGCAAGGATTGATAAGGCGACAAAAGAGGTCAGGCTGGTTTCTGTTTACCGCGATACATTTTTGAAGATGGCTGACCTGGATAACCCAAATGCCTATAGTAAGGCAAATGCGGCCTATGCGGTTGGGGGGCCTGAGCAGGCGGTGCGTATGCTGAATACGAACCTCGATTTAGATATCCAGGAATATGTCTCTTTTGATTTTTCGGCAGTTGCAGAGGCAGTGGATATTTTAGGGGGCGTGGAAATCGAGGTTACCGATGCGGAAGTGGTCCATTTGAATAATTACTGTATAGAAACTTCCAAAGTGACGGGCAAGAGCTATACAACGCTTCCAGGAGCCGGGACTTATACCTTAAATGGGGTTCAGGCAGTTTCTTATGGCAGGATCCGTTATACCGCGGGGGATGATTTCAAACGGACAGAGCGGCAGCGTTTGGTTGTAGAGAAAATGGTAGAGCAGGCGTTATCTTCAGATATGGGGACAATTAATAAATTGATCGACGTGGTATTCCCTAAGATTAAGACCAGTTTAAGCAAGACGCAAATCCTAAGCCTGGCAGCGGATGCATTTAATTATAAGTTAGGGGATAATGCTGGGTTCCCATTTGACAGGAAAAATGAAGTGGTAAGCATATCTTACCAAAAGGGGCGCCAGGATTGCGTAATCCCTGCTGATTTGGCCTCAAATGTGAAGCAGCTCCATGATTTTTTGTTTGGCACCACAAGCTATCAGGTGACAGACAGCGTACAGGGCATCAGTGACGAAATTGAATACCGGACGGGCATTGGTGAGGAAGAAGATTGACAACAGGAGGTTTTCATATATGTGTGGAATAGTAGGTTATATTGGTGAGTCACAGGCAGCGCCTATCTTATTGGATGGGCTGTCCAAGCTGGAATACAGAGGGTATGACTCAGCGGGGATAGCGGTGTATGACGGGGAAAATATAAAAGTGCAGAAAGCGGTAGGCCGTTTGAAAGCCCTTAGCGAGCTGACCCATGATGGGGCGACTATGCCAGGGGTTTCGGGGATTGGGCATACCCGTTGGGCGACCCATGGGGCGCCTTCTAATCAGAATGCGCATCCTCATTATAACCAAACAGAAACAATTGCAGTAGTGCATAACGGGATTATAGAAAATTACCTAAAGCTTCGGAAACGCCTGGAGCGGAAGGGATATCAATTTATTTCTGATACAGACACAGAAGTGGTGGCGCATTTGCTGGATTATTACTACAAAGGCGACCCAGTGGAGGCAATCACTAAGATTATGCACCGGGTAGAAGGCTCTTATGCGTTGGGAATCATTTTTAAGGAGCATCCCGACCATATTTATGCGGTCCGCAAAGATAGCCCGCTGATTGTAGGGCATGGGAAGGACGGGAACTTGATTGCTTCTGATGTGCCGGCTGTCCTGCGCTATACCAGGAATGTATATTTTATCCAGAATGAAGAGATTGCCCTTTTGACTGGGGAGTCAATTGCATTTTATAATGTGGACGGGGAGGAGATCCCCAAAGAACCCACCACGATTGACTGGGACATCAATGCTGCGGAAAAAGGCGGTTATGAGCATTTTATGTTAAAGGAAATGTATGAGCAGCCTCAAACTGTCCGGGATACCTTAAGCCCTAGGATTAAAGATGGAGCGATTGTGATTGAGGAGCTTGGCATGGGCGAGGAAGAAATCCGCGCAATCCGTAAGATACACATTGTGGCTTGCGGGTCTGCTTACCATGCAGGCGTTACCGCAAAATATGTTTTTGAAGGTATGGCAAGGATCCCAGTGGAAGTGGACCTGGCGTCAGAGTTCCGTTACCGGAACCCTATTTTGGGGGAGGATGAACTCGTAATTATTATCAGCCAGTCCGGGGAGACGGCAGATTCCTTGGCAGCTTTGCGCGAGGCCAAGATAAAGGGCGTAAAAACCCTTGGGATTGTGAACGTGGTTGGAAGCTCTATCGCCAGGGAGGCGGATCAGGTAATGTACACTTGGGCAGGGCCAGAAATTGCAGTGGCCACCACCAAAGCATACAGCGCCCAATTAATAGCAGAATATTTATTGGCAATTAAGTTCGCCCAGGCGCGGGGCGTTGTGTCCCAGGAGGAAGTGAATGGGTTTTTGAAGGATTTACAGAAGCTTCCTGAGCAGATTGAGATGCTTTTAAGCAATAAAGAGAAGATCCAGCACTTTGCCAACCGCTATATTGCCGCAAAGGATGTATTTTTTGTTGGGAGGGGGATTGACTATGCCATTTCCATGGAAGGCTCTTTGAAATTAAAGGAAATCTCCTATATCCATTCTGAGGCTTATGCGGCTGGGGAGTTGAAGCACGGCACAATTTCCCTGATAGAAGAAGGGACCTTGGTGGCGGCGGTCGTGACCCAGGAGGACTTATATAAAAAGACGATCAGCAATATTGTGGAATTAAGCAGCAGGGGCGCTTTTGTGCTTGCAGTGACGAATGCAGGGAACCGAGATATTGAGAAAGCTGCAGATTATGTGATTTATATCCCCCAGACAAATAAATATTTTACAAACTCCCTGGCAATTATCCCTTTGCAGCTTTTTAGCTACTATGTGTCGGTAGGCAAGGGCTGCGATGTGGATAAGCCTAGGAACCTGGCTAAATCCGTAACAGTGGAGTGATTACGCATAGAAAAGGAATCTTGGAAACAAGGTTCCTTTTTATCACGTTTTTTTAAAATAGTTGTCACATTTTTATCACAAATATTCCGTAAACTGCTAAGTAGAAACGAAATAAAAATAAAAACGTGGAAAACGAAAGGAGAAATTGTTATGGAAAATAATAATAACGGAAATAATACTAGTAATGGCAACAGCCAGCCAGATTCTTTATATTCATACAGTTACATTAATCAGGAGAACCAGGAGCATAACCCTAATTATTATGAGAAGCAGGAGGAGGCTTCCCAGGGTCAGCCACAGGCGCAGGCAAGGACTTATATTGCAGGCGGGGCGCTAGGCCAGGAGCCTTCTGGAGACGGCAGCCAGCCTTATGCCGCCCATAATGAGGGCCAAGGGGAGCCCTCTAGGGATGACAGCCGGTTCTATACCACTGGCCAGGCAGACGCCAGCGGCGGGCAGGCATATGGCGGGCAGGACTATAGCAGCCAGTGGAATGCTGCGAAAGATACAGGGAAGAAAGAATCCAAAAAAACTAAAAAAACTTTCAAGGAGAAGAAAAAACATGGATTTGGCATGGCAGTAGGCAAATGTGCAGCTCTGGCACTTGTGTTTGGTTTGGTTTCCGGCACAGTATTTTATGGGACGGGGCTTGCGTTTAAATATACAAGCCCTAACAACACCCAATTGGAGACTACTACAGGTGGGAAAAGCAAGACAGACGGCACCACCTCCAACAATGGCATCCCCGGCACTGGCGTAAGCACGGCAACTACAATCAATGATGTAGCAGATATTGTGGACAATGTGCTGCCTTCCATTGTTTCCATTACCAATATGGGGCAGCATGAGCTGGGCAGGGATTTCTTTGGGCGTTCTTACATGGAGGATACAGAGAGCGCGGGCAGCGGCATTATTATCAGCCAGACAGAAAAGGAAATCTATATTGCGACAAATAACCATGTAGTGGCCAATTCTACCCAGTTGACCGTAAATTTTGTGGATAACCAGTCTGTAACAGCAGAGATTAAAGGGACAGACCCAAGTACAGACCTGGCGGTGCTTTCAGTAGCAGTGAGCGACATCCCAGTGGAGACCATGGAAAAGATTAAAGTAGCGACCCTTGGCAATTCTGACGACATTCGGGTAGGCCAGGGCGCAGTGGCAATTGGGAATGCATTGGGATATGGGCAGTCTGTGACAACAGGCGTTATCAGCGCTTTGGACAGGGAAGTGACTGTGGAAGATGAAAATGGGTCTGCCATCACGAACGATCTGTTACAGACCAGCGCGGCAATCAACCCAGGCAACAGCGGCGGGGCTTTGGTGAATATGAATGGGGAAGTAATTGGGATTAACTCTGTAAAATACAATGACACCCGTGTGGAAGGCATGGGATTTGCCATTCCAATTTCTGCAGCAGAGCCAATTATTAATGATCTGATTACCAGGGAACTTGTGGATGAAGGCAATTCTTCCTATCTTGGCGTTTCCGGGCAGGATGTTACAGAAAGCTTATCAGAGGATTTTGGGATGCCAGAAGGGTTATATATTACCTTTGTGCAGGAAAACAGCGCGGCAGAGCAGGCGGGGATTAAGAACGGCGACGTGCTTACTGAGTTTGATGGAAGAAAAATTACATCCATGGATGGGCTGAAAGGGATTATGCAGTATTATGCAGCAGGGACCGAAGTGGAGATTACAATTCAGACGAACCAGAACGGGGAGTGGCAGGAACAAAAAGTTATGGCAACCCTTGGGAAGAAGAATAATTAGAATTTTGGGGACCAAATATAATTTTCCTTTTAATCTTATAAAAAATATGGTAAAATCAAGAAAAAACGAAGATGCCAATCTGGAGCAATCCAGATTGGCGTTTCGGCTTACTGAGGTATAGGAGATGGGAGGATTACCATGAGGAAGAAAAGAATTGTGATTGCCCTGGGGCATGATGCCCTTGGAACGACATTGCCGGAACAGAAAAGCGCAACAAAGCGGACGGCGAAAGCAGTAGTAGATTTTATTAAAGATGATTACCAGGTGGTGATTTCCCACAGCAATGGGCCGCAGGTTGGGATGATCCACACAGCAATGGCAGAATTTTGCAGAATCTACCCAGAATATACGGCAACTCCCATGTCAGTCTGTTCCGCCATGAGCCAGGGGTATATTGGCTATGATTTACAGAATGCTATCCGCACGGAGCTTTTGGGCCGGGGAATTTATAAACCTGTTTCCACTATTTTAACTCAGGTATGCGTGGATCCTTATGACGACGCTTTTTACCATCCCACAAAGGAAATCGGGCGCGTAATGACAGAAGGGGAAGCGGAGGCAGAAGAGAAAAAAGGCAACCATGTGGTTCCAGTGCAAAATGGCTACCGCAGGATTGTGGCGGCGCCTAAGCCGGCGGATATTGTGGAGATAGACGCCATCCGCGCCTTGCTGGATGCAGACCAGGTTGTGATTGCCTGCGGGGGCGGGGGCATCCCAGTGCTTGCCCAAGGGCATAAGCTAAAAGGGGCAAGCGCAGTGATTGAGAAAGACACTGCAGCCGGGAAGCTTGCAGATATGGTGGATGCGGACAGGCTGGTAATTTTGACTGGCGTTGAGAAAGTGTGCCTGAATTTTGGTACCGGGCAGGAGGTTCCATTGAATGAAATGACCACAGCCCAGGCAAGGGATTATATAGAGGAGGGGCAGTTTGGCGAGGGGACAATGCTCCCTAAAATTGAAGCTGCCATTGATTTTATCGGCAATTCCGCCGTGCGTAGCGTGTTAATTGCCAGGCTTGCGCCTTCCGGGGAAGAAATAAAAGGGATTGGTGGTACGTTAGTGCATAAGTAAACCAGGAAAGGAAATGATTATGAAAAATTTAAGGAAAACAAAAATTATCTGCACTTTAGGGCCGGCAACGGATAAGGATGATGTACTCAAACAGTTGATGGCAGAAGGGATGAACGTAGCCCGGTTTAATTTTTCCCATGGGACCCATGAGGAACAAGGGGAACGGCTAAAGAAAGTTCAGGCGCTTCGGGAAGAGCTGGGACTGCCAATAGCGACATTGCTGGATACAAAGGGGCCGGAGATCCGTTTGCGTGAACTGAAAGGCGGGAAAGCCCAGCTTGAGGCGGGGAATAAATTTACGCTGACGACAGAAGAGGTTTTGGGGGATGAGAATAGGGTTTCCATAACCTATAAAGATTTAATCCATGACGTGGGGCCAGGGCGCCGGATTTTGATTGACGATGGGCTGATTGAGCTTGGGGTGGATGAAGTGACAGATACCGACATCGTGTGCCATGTAGTGAACGGCGGCATGATTTCTAATAAAAAAGGCGTCAATGTGCCAAATGTGGAGCTGTCCATGCCTTATATCAGCGAGAAGGATTATGACGATATTGTGTTTGGCATAGAAAATGATTTTGACTTTGTGGCGGCTTCTTTTGTGCGTACGGCCGATGATGTGCTTCAAATACGGAAAATTTTTGAGGAGAAGAATTGCAATAACATTAATATTATTTCTAAAATTGAAAATATGCAGGGCGTGGATAATATTGATGAGATTATACGGGTGTCAGACGGGATTATGGTTGCCAGAGGGGACATGGGTGTGGAAATCCCGTTAGAGGACGTGCCAGTCATCCAGAAAATGATTATTAAGAAGGTGATTGAGGCAGGCAAACAGGTAATCACTGCAACGCAGATGCTGGATTCCATGATGAAGAACCCACGCCCAACCCGTGCGGAGGCCACTGACGTGGCAAATGCCATCTACGACGGGACAAGCGCCATTATGCTGTCTGGGGAGACTGCGGCAGGCATGTATCCAGTGGAGGCGTTAAAGACTATGGTGAAAATTGCAGTCCGCACGGAGCAGGATATCAATTACACCGCCCGGTTTAAGGCAAGGGAGAACTTAAGCAACCCCGACATTACCAATGCGATTTCCCATGCTACCTGCACGACTGCAAATGATTTGAATGCCGCGGCGATTATCACAGTTACACAGTCAGGGAGGACTGCCCGCATGATTTCCAAATACCGTCCAGACTGCACAATTATCGGCGGGAGCATGTCCCCGAAGGTGTGCCGTCAGTTGAACCTGTCTTGGGGCGTGACCCCATTGGTGATGGAGCCAAAGGATGACGCAGACGAGCTTTTTGAACATGCAGTGGACGTGGTGGAGAAAGCTGGGCTGATAACCATGGGGGACATTACAGTAATCACTGGCGGGGTGCCTTTGGGCGTGCCTGGCACAACGAATATCCTGAAAGTCCATGTGGCAGGCCATATCCTGATTACAGGGAAAGGGATTAACGATAAATCAGTGTCCGCCAGCCTTTGCGTCTGCAAACATGTGTCTGACCTGAAACGGAATTTTAAGGCAGGGGATATTATCGTGGCAAAAGAGACAAACAATGATATGATGGAGCAAATCAGGGAAGCGTCCGGCTTGATTGTCGAGGAAGGCGGCGCTAACTCCCATGCGGTGATTGTGGGGCTGAGCCTGGATATCCCGGTGCTTACCCAAGCGGAATATGCCATAGATATATTAAAAACGGGCGCATATGTTACCCTGGATGCAAAAGCAGGGGTTGTTAGCTGCAACCGTTAAGCATTTGGGAGAATGGCAACATTGGACAGACAGGGAGAGAGGATACGGATGGGAAAATACAGGAAATGGATGGCAGCCTTATTGGCAGCCCTTATGGTTTTAAGCGGCTGTGGGGATTCTGGCAAAAAGGATAATGGGAAGCCCCAGGGAAGCGAACCACAGGCAGTACAGCAGCAAGAGCAGGCTCCTAAAACCTTGGCGCAGGAAATCCCCGAACCAGAGGATACGCCAACACAGAAAGCGGAGGAACAAGAAGGGACGCCAACGCAAGAGGCACAGGAACCAGAGGGGACGCCAACGCAAGAAGTAAAGGAGCCAGAATCGGCTGCGCCAACATTAAACCAGGAGACTGTGGCATATGCCAGGGAAGAAGTAGTCACCTCTTCTTCGGTCAATGTACGGACAGCGCCTTCCACAGACAGCGAAGTATATCAGACGGCGCCGCGCAGAAGTGAATTTGTGCGGACAGCAGACGATGGGACTTGGAGCGCAGTGGAAATAGACGGCAAAGAATATTATATTGCCTCAGAATACCTAAAGCTAAAATCAGAAATGCAGGAGAATGGGCGCCTGGTGGTAATTGATGCCGGGCATCAGGGAAAAGGAAATAGTGAGCAAGAGCCAATTGGACCTGGCGCTTCCGAAATGAAAGCAAAAGTTGCAAGCGGGACTTCTGGCTGCGTCAGCGGCTTAAATGAATATGAGTTGACCTTGGCTGTGTCTTTGAAACTGCAGGCAGAATTGGAGGCAAGGGGATATCAGGTGATTATGGTCCGTACCAGCCATGATGTAAATATCAGCAACAGTGAACGGGCGGCTGTCGCAAACAATGCGGGGGCTGACGCATTTATCCGGGTCCATGCCAATGGCTCGGACGACAGCAGTGAGAATGGAATCCTTACCATCTGCCCGACTTCCGCAAACCCCTATATGGGGAATTTGTACAGTCAGTGCAGGAGCCTTTCCGAATGTGTGCTGGATGGGGCGGTGGGCGCTACCGGGGCCAATAAGAAATACATTTGGGAAACAGACAGCATGAGCGGCATTAATTGGTGTACGGTTCCAGTGACAATTGTGGAAATGGGATTTATGACAAACCCTACGGAAGACCAGAAGATGGCGACCGACGGCTATCAGGACCAGCTTGCGGCTGGCATCGCGGATGGGGTGGATGCATATTTTATAAATTGATGGAATGCTGCGGCCTGGCGTTTGCCAGGCTGCAGCAGTATAGGAGTGTGGGATGGAACATTACTTGACCATAGAGGAATTTGGCAAAATTAAACGGGCGAAACTAAAGGTTGCGCCTTTTTCATTATTTGTAGGGGATAACAACAGTGGGAAGAGCTATCTGTTGTCATTGTTATGGGGAATCTATACGGCGGACGAAACATCTGCCCTCTTTTCAGATTTGAGAGGGAAAGCGTATGATGAGGTATATGAGGCGGTTTGCAATTTCTTGTATCATTCTACAGAGGGAAACGAACAGGAGATGCAAATACCCTCGGTAAGGTTCCTGGAAATTTTAAATGGCGCGTTGATGCAGAATAAAAACAGGTTTGTGGCGGATATTTTTAATTCTGCGCAAGTGCAAATCGAAAGGCTTTCTGTGGAAATGCGGGAGGAATTTGACGTGTCGATAAAAAGCTGGCGGGAGGGGGAGCAGATTAAAATCACTTATAATGCTGGAAAAACGGTTGTTGTTTTTCCAATGGTTGTAGTGGCAGCAAATCTCCGATTTGCTGCCCAGATGCTGTGCAGAAGGATTTTCCTATGGTTTTTGAAGGGGCGGGACGGACACCTTCAGAATTCTAATGTGGTTTACCTTCCAGCAGCGAGGACAGGTTTTATGCTGGCAAAAAACGTCATTAATAGAGTGGGGCGCCAAATGGCATTCGACATATCTGAATTCTATGGAATGGAGCGGGAAGAGAAAATGGAGCCTTTTACCAAGCCCATTATTCGGTTTTTAGACGCGCTAGAAAACCTCTCCTTGGACCATAGGACGGAATATGGGGAAATTGCAGCTTGGATGGAACAGAACATGGCGCATGGTGAAATCCAATATGGAAGTGAGGCAAATAATGAAATCCGTTATGTTCCGGCTGGAAGCGGGTCAAGCCTGCCTTTGCGTACAACCTCTGCAGTTGTAACAGAATTAACGCCATTATTGTTGCTGTTAAAATATAAGCGAAAAATAAACGCGATTTGTTATGAGGAACCAGAAATGTGCCTGCACCCTCAATTACAGCAGGAAATGGGCAGGCTATTGATACGTCTGGTAAATAGTGGGATTTCTGTGGTTGCGGCTACCCACAGTGACATTATCATTCAACATATTAATAATATGTGCAAGATAAGCAGAATGGGAAATTCGGAAAAATTAATGGAAAAACTGGGGTTGGCGCAAGAAGATTTGATTGAGGTTAAGGATGTGGCAGTTTACCAGTTTACGGATTTTGGAAACCATTCAGCCGTTGCGCAGGTAGCTCCAGAGGATGGGCAGTTCCAAGTAGGGACATTTACGGATGCGTTGATGAAAATATTGGAACAGACTTCCGAAGTGCAGGATTTTGAGGGGGAATAAGATGGTTCCGTTACAAGTAGAGGAAAAGCTGCATATGTTTCAGGAAGAAAAGTATGTGGCATTAAAAAAGGGTGAGCATAAAGTATTGAAAGAAAAGAGTGAGAGCGGTAAAGTGACGCTTGCATATACTGCCTTGGTGGAAACGTTGATTTTACTTTCCCCAGAACAAAATGTGCTGCCTTACTTGGATGGAAGGAAGCAAGGGGCGAGGTCTTGTGCAGATGTTATTATCTATAGATGGAAGGAAGGGGATAAAGTATGGGATTTGCATATCATTGAATTTAAGAAAACTATAAATACCAGCACACTTGGAAAGGCAAAATGGCAGTTTATGATGGGAATTTATAATGCCCGCGCAATTGCTGCATTTTTGGGTATAGGGCTGGGGAGCATTTACTTGTATTCTGGTTTTCGGAATGATACATTGTCTTCCATGGAAAGCGCATCGCTCATTACTTTGCGTATCAGCAATAACAGTGAAAAATTAAAAGAAATAAGGCAATGGAGGGAGGAGGAATGTGAGCTAAGGCTGGACGGGGAAAATAAGATACTGCCCCACTATAAAATCCTTTTAAATCAAGATGGGGATGGAATCCTTTCAATATAATAATCCATAGCAGTTCTCTTAGTAGAAAATTTAAGTACAATAATGCTTAAACACCATCTCCAACATCCGTTTTTCTTTTTCCAATAGGGAATACGCCCCCTCATGAAGGCACCAGTCATAGATAATCCCCCGGCTCAGCCCAAGGATATCCTCTGTAATTTCTTTTTTCTCCCCTGCCAGCATGTGATTAGAGATTGCATGTTCTACAGCCAGGCAGACCGTTTTATTAAAAAACCGTTCTGGGTCAAGGATATATTTTTCCGCACAAGACAATTGGTTCTTAAAATATTGTAGGGACGCCATCGCGCCCATCTGTTCCATGGAACGGGCTTGCTCGGCTATCAGGAATTGGATCTGCTCCAAAGGCTCTTTTGGATGCCCTTGCTCCCATATGTTTTCAGACTGTTGGTCAAACAGGCGGTAACCCTCGTTGATAATGTTCTCTTTGCTTTTAAAATGGTGGTAAAACGCGCCCACCGACACTTCCGCCTTATCGCAAATATCCTGGACAGTCACATTTTCATATGATTTCTGTGCGAAAAGGGAAACCGCACAGTAAAAAATTTTCTGTTTTGTCTCTACCGCTTGTTTCTGGCGGCTTGTTAATTCCCCCATGTTATACCCTCCTATTAGAAAAATCGATGGAGCAAGCTGTCTATCCCTTGAAGGAGGAAGGACAAAAGCCCCCACCCTATGCCAAGGCATGCCCATAAATTCATTACTATTTCAGCAAAATACAATTTCCCAGTAGCAACGAGATAAATAACAATGGGCAGCGCAAAAATCCCGGCTGCTGTTGTTACAAGGATGCCTGCATATCCCAGGTAAGTAAGTTTCCCCATATCAGGTTTGGAAATGTCCTTTTCACATTGCAGCAAGGTGAAAAAACGCTGGTATGGCGTTTTGGCTCGGAAAGCCCGGATATATTTATGTCCGCCGCGGTAGCTCCGGTATTCGCATCCTGCTGACAGGGAACTATAAGCGCATACTAGATAGATGGCAAGTTTTATGATAGTCAAAGCTATATTCCTCAGCCCTTCAACAATACAAGGTTAATAGAGTAGTTTCTCTTAAGGATTTTATCATATCATATGGCATATTTCAATCTTCTGGAAACATTCAGCGTTGTGCATAATTCACAAAATAATATTCGGTGAATTGGATTCTGTGTCAATAGAAAATGCAGGATGGTTATGGTAGAATAGAACTATCAAGAAGGCAACTATTTTAAAGGAGGGTTTTTATGGGTACAAAGTATACGCATTTATTTTCACCAGTCAAAATTGGGAACGTGGAGGTCCCCAACCGTATTGCCATGATGCCAATGGGGGTATTTTCCCCAAGGCTGATGAATGTAAAGACAGGGGCATATACCAAAGATGGCGCTGACTATTATATTGCGCGTGCAAAAGGCGGCACGGGGCTGATTGTGACTGGGCTGGTCCCGATTATCCCAATGCCAGCGTTAAACCCCGTCAATTATCCGGAAGAATATGTTTCTGAAATGAAATACCTTATGGAGGGCATCCATGCACAGGGCGCGAAAATTTTTGTCCAGTTGACAGCAATGACAGGACGTGCGGCGCATCTTGAGGGCGAGGCTGACTGGAAGCTGCTGCCGGCCCCTGCGCCGATTCAGAATGTGTGGGACCCAACTGTGAAAAACCGTGGGATAACAAAGGAAGAAATTAAGAAATATGTGGAAAACTTTGCCAAGGCTGCATTTCTTGTGAAAGAAGCAGGAGGGGATGGGGTGGAGATACATGCTGTCCATGAGGGGTACCTCCTAGACCAGTTTGCAATTGGCTTCTATAACAAACGCGACGATGAATACGGCGGCTCCTTAGAAAACCGCCTGCGCTTCCCAAGGGAAATTGTAGAGGCGATTAAGGAAAAATGCGGAAAGGATTTCCCTGTATCTGTGCGTTATAGCGTGCGCAGCTATGTAAAGGATTTCAACCGCGGCGCCCTTCCAGGGGAGGAATTTGAAGAAATGGGGCGTGATTTGGAAGAAGGCGTGGCAGCAGCAAAACTTTTAGAAGAATATGGGTATGACATGCTGAATTGCGACAATGGGAGCTATGATTCCTGGTTTTGGCCGCATCCGCCTGTTTATATGCCAAAGGCATGCAACCTAAAGGACGTTGCAGAAGTGAAAAAGGCAGTGAATATCCCGGTGGTATGCGCAGGCCGGTTCGATGACCCAGAGCTTGCCGACAAGGCAATTGAGGAAGGGCAGATAGACCTTATGGGGATGGGAAGGCCCCTGCTGGCTGACCCAGAACTGGGAAAGAAATTTTATGAAGGCCGCTTGGCGGATGTACGCCCATGCATTGCCTGCCATCAGGGCTGCCTGGGGCGCATTTTTCAGGGGAAAGATATTAGCTGTGCAGTAAACCCAGCATGTGGGCGTGAGGAAAGCTATGCGATTACCCAAGCTGAAACCAAAAAGAAGGTGCTTGTTATCGGCGGCGGGCTTGGCGGCATGGAGGCAGCGCGTGTCTGCGCCCTTCGCGGCCATTCTGTGGATTTATATGAGAAAACAGATCAGTTGGGCGGGGTGTTTATCGCGGCGGCAGCTCCAGATTTTAAGGGCGAGGATAGGCAGCTTTTGGAATGGTATAAAAAGCAAATGGAAGATTTGCATATTAATGTGCATTTGAACCAGGAAGCAGATGAGGCGGCAATCCAGGGCTATGATGAAGTTTTTGTGGCTACTGGAGCCAGAGAACGAAAGCTTGATACGCCTGGTTTTGATTCCCCAAATGTCACTTATGCAGTGGATACCCTGCTGCATACGGAAATTGCTGGGGAACATGTATTGGTAGTCGGCGGCGGGCTAACCGGATGTGAAATTGCTTATATGCTGGCAAAAGGCGGGAAGAAAGTGACGGTTGTGGAAATGTCAGAGACAATTCTCAATGCCTTTGGGCTGTCGGCGGCTAATTACAATATGCTGATGGAACTTCTGGATTACTATAAAGTGAAGGTAATAAAAAATGCCGTGGTGGAGCAGTATAAGGACGGCGTGGCAACGGTAGTGGAGACGGAAAAGAATTACCCCAATGCAGCGAACCGGGCAAAGCGTATGTTCGCCCTTGGCGTGCAGGGGATGGAGGTTCGGCACGAAATCCAGGCAGACCATATTGTAGTCTCTGTTGGGTACGTTCCAGAGAACGCCTTATATGAGAAAATAAAAAGTGGGAATGTACACTTGATTGGGGATGCGAAACAGCCCGCCAATATTATGGACGCTATCTGGGAGGCTTATGAGGTGGCAATGGGGCTGTAAGTTCCAGAGTAAATAAAAAGTAAATTAGGGGAATCGTTCTTTGTAAAATGAAAAAGCAGCCTGTTTAAAGCCCCAATGTAAAATGATAAGGCGTTTATCCTGAGTTATCGCGGATAAACGCCTTAGGCATGGGGGAATTTTTTATATGGAGATATCAAGCCCATCGTCGAAAGGCGATGCTATTTTACTGTCCCAAATGGCTTCTTCAATGACCTGTAAGCATTCTTCTGTGTGCTGCTTGATATCTTTGCCCCAGAAATGGATCACGGTGTAACCCAACAGCAGCAGCTTCTTGTCGTTTTCCCAATCCCGGTTCCGGTTCCTTTCAATTTTTTTAATCCAATATTCTGGGTTATTCCCCTTTTCCAAACGTAATTTAAGGGCTTCCCAATCCTTCCCATGGAAAAATTCACTGTCACAGAAAATAGCGATTTTATATTTAGTCAGGGCTATGTCCGGGGAGCCAGGAAGGGATTTGCAATTTTTCCGGTAACGGTACCCTTTGTGCCACAATGCTTTGCGAAGCTTAAGTTCAATAGAAGTATCGTTGCTGCGGATTTTTTTCATTGTTTTTGAGACTATTTTGGGGTCACGTGCCATAGTACCACCTCATTTTTTCATGTTCCAGCAGCCACTCCTTAACTTTTAGGCCGCCAGCGTACCCAACCAGGGTTCCATTGCTTCCAATGACCCGGTGGCAGGGGATTACAATCATAATAGGGTTGCGGTTATTTGCCATGCCGACGGCGCGGCATCCTTTGGGGTTTTGGATTTGTATGGCAATTTCTTTGTAGCTGCGTGTTTCCCCATAGGGGATTGTGCGTAAGGCGTCCCAGACTTTTTGCTGGAAAGCCGTGCCAGACGGGTGGAGGGGCAAGTCAAAGTGCTGGCGTGTTCCCTGGAAATATTCCCTTAATTGGGCTTTGGCAGTATCTAGTAACGGAGTGCTTCTTTGTTCCACAGTACCTTCTGGGAACTCGGCAAAAAGTGTTTCCTCCCCTGCCAGGCTTAAATGGGTAAGGGCGTTGCCTTCCTCTATCATTCTTAGGGCGCCGAGAGGGGAGGTATAATAAGCAACATATTTCATAGTTACAGGCTTCCTCTTTTGTTTTATAATAATAACAGTATATAACAAAGTTTCTTGGAAGGAAAGGAGAACATACATATGGCAGCCATACATTTTGGGCCGCAGGAGGAATGTAACGCCCATATCAGAAAGCAGTTAGGGCAGCTTGCAGAGCCAAAATTTCAGCAGTTTATGGCAAAGCTGCTGCCAGGAGTGGAAAATATCCTGGGCGTGCGCCTGCCAATGCTTCGCGCATTGGCGAAGCAGCTTGCGAAAAGGGACTGGAAGGCTTACCTGTGCCATGCCTCTAATGGGAGTTATGAGGAAATTATGCTCCAAGGGCTGGTTTTGGGCTATGCCAAAGGGGATTTGCAGGAAAAAAAGGAATATCTGGAGCAGTTTATCCCTAAAATAAATAATTGGTCGGTTTGTGACAGCGTATGTTCCACGATAAAGCTGGCGAAGGGGCAGCCAGAAGAATTTTGGGAGTTTCTGCAGCAGTATTTATATAGTGAGGAGGAATTCCAAATCCGTTTTGCATTGGTCCAAATGCTGGATTATTATGTGAATGAAGCATATCTTGCAAGGGTGCTTCAGGCAGTGCAGCAGGTGAATCAGGAAGCTTATTATGCCAATATGGCGCAGGCATGGCTGCTTTCGATTTGCTTTCGGGAGTTTCCAGAGAAGACATTGCCAGTTTTAAAGGAGAATTCCCTGAAAGATTTTACACATAATAAGGCGATCCAGAAAATTATAGAATCCCTCAAAGTATCTAGGGAGGAAAAAGAACTAGTAAAAGCATTAAAAAGGCAGGTGGGTGCTAATGGACTTGACTTATAGCGTGCTAAAGGAAATACCTGCAAAGAAGCTCAGGTTCCCATTGACGGTATTGGCAGAAAACTTTATAATGGAACAAGAATATGGATAGAAAGAGGTGACACGATGGTAGAATTAGACCAGTTCAAAACAACTTTGAACACATACAAAAAACCGTTAGTGGAAGTGAGGGATTCACTTTGACCTGGCAAATAAAGAGAAAAAGATCCAGGAATTAGAACGGGAAATGGAAGCGCCGGATTTTTGGGACAATACGGAGCTTTCCCAGGTGAAAATGAAAGAACTGAAAAGCTTAAAGGACGATGTGGAGACTTATGCGCAGCTTTCTGGGCAGTATGAGGACATTGAGACATTGCTGGAAATGGGCTATGAGGAGAATGACGCTTCTTTAATCCCAGAAATTCAGGAAGCTTTGCAGGAATTTGAAGATACCTTTGAGAATATCAGGATTAAGACGCTGCTCTCTGGGGAATACGATGGGGAACATGCAATTGTCTCACTCCATGCCGGGGCAGGGGGGACAGAGTCCTGCGACTGGAATTCTATGCTTTACCGGATGTACAAACGGTGGGCGGACGATAAAGGGTTTGAGGTGGAAGTGCTGGATTCCCTGGATGGGGAGGAAGCAGGCATTAAATCTATCACCTTTGAGGTGCGCGGGCAAAACGCCTATGGCTATCTGAAATCCGAAAAAGGCGTACACCGCCTGGTGCGTATTTCGCCTTTTAATGCGGCGGGCAAACGGCAGACCTCCTTTGCCTCCTGTGATGTAATGCCGGATATTGAGAAGGATTTGGATATTGAAATTAAAGACGATGAGCTGCGGATAGATACCTACCGGTCCAGCGGGGCAGGCGGGCAGCATATCAATAAGACCTCTTCGGCAATCCGCATTACCCATCTTCCAACAGGGATTGTGGTGCAATGCCAGAATGAACGTTCCCAGCATATGAATAAAGATAAGGCAATGCAGATGTTAAAGGCCAAGCTGTATCTTTTAAAACAAGAAGAGAATGAGAAGAAGGCTGCTGATATCCGGGGGGAAGTGACAGAAATTGGCTGGGGGAACCAGATCCGTTCTTATGTCATGCAGCCCTACACCATGGTGAAGGACCACCGCACCAACGCGGAAACTGGGAATGTGGACAGCGTGATGGACGGCAAGCTGGATTTATTTATCAATGCCTACCTAAAATGGCGCAGCCTGGAAGGGAAATAAGGCAAAACAGGAGGAAATAAGAATGGGAATTATCAGGGCGGCGATGCAGGCAGTGTCCGGCGGGCTGGCGGACCAATGGCTGGAAGTGTATGAGCCTGGGGATATGGGGGACAGGACCGTATTTACCACAGGGGTTAAGGTCCGTAAAGGGCAAAATGTAAAAGGCTCGAGCGATACAGTAAGTAATGGCTCTGTGGTCCATGTCTATGACAATCAGTTTATGATGCTGGTGGATGGGGGCAAAATTGTGGATTACACGGCGGAGCCAGGCTATTATAAAGTAGATAATTCCGCGCTGCCTTCCCTTTTTCACGGGCAGTTAAGGGATGCCGTGAAGGAATCCTTCCAACGCATCAAGTTTGGCGGCCAGGCCCCAACCAAACAGAAAGTATTTTATATTAATTTACAGGAAATCAAAGGGATTAAGTTTGGCACCAGGAACCCCATCAATTATTTTGATAATTTTTATAATGCGGAACTGTTCCTGCGGGCCCATGGGACGTATTCCATCAAGATAACAGACCCAATCCGCTTTTATGCAGAAGCAATTCCCAGAAATGCAGGGCAGGTGGAAATTGAGGATATCAACGAGCAGTACCTTGCAGAATTTTTAGAGGCGCTCCAATCTGCCATTAACCAGATGTCCGCGGATGGGATCCGTATATCTTATGTGGCTTCCAAAGGGCGGGAGCTGGGAAAATATATGGCGGATACGCTGGACGGGGATTGGAACCGGATGCGCGGCATGGAAATCCAGGCAGTGGGGATTGCCAGCGTTTCCTACGATGAGAAATCTACAGAACTCATCAATATGCGCAACGAGGGCGCTATGCTTAGCGACCCAACCGTGCGGGAAGGGTACTTGCAGGGGCATGTGGCGCGGGGGTTAGAAGCGGCAGGCTCCAATGCCAATGGCGCCATGGCGGGGTTTATGGGCATGGGCGTAGGGACGCAGGCGGCAGGGAGCGCCATGGGCGCGGCTTCCGCAGCCAATATGCAGCAAATGCAGATGCAGCATGCCTCGCAAGTAAGCGCCCAGCATGTCCAGAATATGCAAAAACCTAGCTGGGTTTGTGCCTGCGGGGCGCAAAATAGCGGTAAGTTCTGCTCCGAATGCGGGCAGCCCAAGCCAAAAGACCCAGAAGGCTGGACTTGTAGCTGCGGGCAGGTGAACAGTGGGAAATTCTGTTCTGAATGCGGCGCGCCTAAGCCAGAGAAGAAAGGGGCTTGGACTTGCGCCTGTGGGGCAGTCAACAGCGGGAAATTCTGTTCCGAGTGCGGAAGCCCATCAAAGTAAGGGAATAAGGAGAAAACAAATGGCAGTTGTCAGTTATAAATGCCCTAACTGCGACGGCGAGCTGGTATTTAATCCAAGAACGCAGAAGTATAAGTGTGAATACTGTACTTCTGCGTTTTCGCAGGAAGAATTAAGCCAGATGCAGCCAGGGCGGCAGGAGGGAAGGCAGGAAAGCGCCAGCCTTAAAGGGGCGGGAGGCGAAAAGGGCAATGTATACAGTTGCCCAAGCTGCGGGGCGCAGATTGTCACAGATGATACTACAGCGGCATCCTTTTGCTATTATTGCCATAATCCGGTGGTGCTGTCAGGAAGGGTGTCTGGGGAGTTTATGCCAGATAAAATTATTCCATTTGCCATTGACAAAAGGCAGGCTACAGAAAAATTCTTAGAATATGTGCAGCATAAAAAATTTGTCCCCAGAGCATTTTTCTGTAAAAGCCAGATTGAAAAGATTTCAGGGGTCTATTTCCCCTATTGGATGGTGGATATGGACTTAGAGGGGAGCATGGAGGCAGAAGGGAAGCATATCCGGGTATGGCGAAGCGGCGATACAGAATATACAGAGACAAAGTTATACCAGGTGGAGCGAGCTGGGGACATACACCTAGAAGACCTTGCCAAGAATGCCTTGAAAAAGGCAAACAGCAAGCTTTCTGCCGGAGTTTTGCCCTATGATATGGCAAAGGCGCAGGAATTCCATATGGGATACCTTTCTGGGTTCCTGGCAGAAAAGCGTGATATGGAACAAGGCGAGCTGGAAACAGAAGTAAGGGCTGAGGCCAAGGAATATGGGGAGAAGCTCCTTAAGGGTACCATACATGGCTACACCGCCTTGTCTGTTAAGGGCTGCCGCCTGAATCGCCAGAGGGAAAATTGGGAGTATCTGCTCCTGCCTGTTTGGACGGTAACTTACAAAGGCAGGGATGGGAAATTCTACTATTATTCCATGAATGGGCAAAATGGAAAAGTATATGGAGAACTTCCCATTGACCTTAAAAAAGTGTGGATACTGAGCGGGATAGTTTCTGTAACCGTGTTCCTGCTGGGGCTGATAGGAGGGTTT
This sequence comes from uncultured Lachnospiraceae bacterium, assembly GCA_910585295.1. Taxonomy (GTDB): domain Bacteria; phylum Bacillota; class Clostridia; order Lachnospirales; family Lachnospiraceae; genus Petralouisia. Next base: position 148,463 of record CAJUDE010000003.1, read on the forward strand.
TTTATATGAGGCTTACCTTTAGGCTGGCTGCCGTTTTGCTGGCATTGTGTTTCTTTTTATGCCCGGTAGGGGCAAAGGCTCAAAATGCGCAGCTTACGGACCAAGCGGGGCTTTTGGCAGAAGAAGAGGGGAAAGGAATTGCCCAGCAAATCAAAGAACTGGAAAAGTCTTCTGGCTGGGAGGTCATGGCTGTGACCACAGAAGATGCAGAAGGCATGGGCGCACAGGAGTATGCAGAAACTTGGTTTGATGAATATACGGAAAAAGAAGATGGGATAATCTGCCTGATTGACATGGACAACCGGGAAATTGCAATACGGGCGTTTGGGGAAAGCAGGTATTATATTACCGATGACAGGGCAGACGCTATTCTGGACGCCGGATATAAGAAGATTACAAAAGAGGACTATGGGGGAACGCTAGAAGCGATGCTTTCGGAGGCCTATAAGGCATACCAGGAAGAAAACCCAAAGGATAATTACCTCTATAATCAAGATACTGGGGAAGTTACAGATTACAAGAAGGGGCATCGCAGGATAACTAGGATAGAGGCTCTGATTGCGGCAATTGCGGCAATTGTTGCAGGAGGTGTTACGGCAGGCTCTGTCATTGGCACATACCGCCTGAAATTTGGCGGCCCACAGTATCCAATCGAGAAAAATGGCAGAATCCGGCTTAAAAGCCAAAAAGACAGGCTGGTAAACCAATTCATTACCCACAGGCACATTCCAAGGGAAAGTTCAGATGGCGGCAGCCAAGGCGGCAGAAGCACAATACATACAGGGGCAGGCGGGCGAAGCTCCAGTGGGGGCAGCAGGAAATTTTAAAAACAGGTTGCATTCTGAAAATAAATATGCTAATATCTTTCCTATGACTACAGATGTATCTCACAGAAATACATGGAATAATATGCAGCAGGCTGGAGGACAGCATGGAAGAGAAAACAAAGTATTTTGTGTTAAAGAAAAAAGCGGTTCCGGAAGTGCTGCTGAAAGTGGTGGAGGCAAAACGGCTGCTGGAATCAGAGCGGGCGGAATCGGTACAGCAAGCTACCGAGATGGTTGGCATCAGCCGCAGCTCTTTTTATAAGTATAAGGATGATATTTTCCCATTCCATGACAATGCCAGGGGGAAAACAATCACAATGGTGATTCAGATGGATGACGAGCCAGGGTTATTGTCCCAGGTGCTTGGGACTGTGGCAGAATACAACGCCAATATCCTGACGATCCATCAAAGTATCCCAGTGAATGGGGTCGCATCGTTAACTATAAGCGTTGATGTGCTTCCAGATACAAAAAATGTATCCCAGATGGTGGAGAATATCGAGCAGCAGGACGGGATCCATTATTTAAAAATATTGGCTAGGGAATAAATCGCTGCCAGCATAACAGACAGGGAGGAAATTATGATTAAAATAGCTATTTTAGGTTACGGGACCATTGGTTCTGGCGTGGTGGAAGTGTTGAACACCAACCAGGAGAGCATTGCCAAACGGGCAGGGGATGAAATCCAGGTAAAATATATCCTGGATTTAAGGGATTTCCCAGGAGACCCTATGGAAGATAAGGTGGTGCATGATTATGATATTATTGCAGATGACCCTGAAATCCAGGTGGTGGTGGAGGCCATGGGCGGCGTGGAGCCAGCATATACGTTTGTAAAGAGGGCGCTTTTGTCCGGCAAAAATGTGACCACTTCCAACAAAGCGCTGGTGGCGAAACATGGCGCGGAATTGATTGCCATTGCCAAGGATAAGAGCATTAACTTTTTGTTTGAGGCGAGCGTAGGCGGCGGGATTCCCATTATCCGCCCGTTAAATTCATCCCTGACTGCGGATGAAATTGAGGAAATTACAGGTATTTTAAATGGGACCACCAACTATATGTTGAGCAAGATGACATTTGAAGGTTTGGAATTTGATGATGTACTAAAAGACGCCCAGTCCAGGGGGTATGCAGAGGCAGACCCTACGGCTGATATTGAAGGGTATGACGCATGCAGGAAAATTGCAATCCTGACTTCTATGGTATGCGGGCAGCAGGTAGATTTTGAAGAGATTTATACAGAAGGGATTAGCAAAATTACAGCGACGGATATCCGTTATGCCAAGGCAATGGGCAGGGTGATTAAGCTGCTTGCCACAAGCCGTAAGACAGAGGAGGGGTATTGCGCGATGGTTGCGCCATTTATGCTGTCCCAGAGCCATCCATTGTATAATGTAAATGATGTGTTTAACGCGATTTTTGTCCATGGGAATGTGTTAGGCGACGCCATGTTTTATGGCAGCGGTGCAGGGAAGCTCCCAACGGCAAGCGCAGTGGTGGCAGATATTGTGGATATTGCCAAACATCTCAATAAAAATATCCTGATATCCTGGAGTTCCAGGAAAATGGACTTGATTGACTGCAAAAAAGCAAAGAGCCGCTTTTTTGTAAGGGCAAATGATGGGAAGGAAGCAATCCAGCAATCTTTCGGCAAGGTGGAGTTTATTGAGGCAAAAGACGTCCTTGGCGAAACAGGATTTTTGACAGAAGTTATGTCAGAAGAAGATTATGCACAGAAAGCAAACGGATTAAAGCACATTTTGCAAAGGATCCGCGTAGTGTAATGGTAGAGATAGGGAGGATTATTATGAAATATGTTATTGTGCTTGGGGATGGGATGGCGGACCTCCCTATCGAAGGGCTGCAGGGTATGACCCCACTGGAATATGCAAAAACGCCTTGTATGGATTGCCTGGCGGCAGCCGGGGAAATTGGGACAGCCCATACCATTCCTGAAGGAATGGCGCCAGGCAGCGACACGGCAAATTTATCGGTGCTGGGGTATGACCCCAAAACCTATTATTCTGGCCGTTCCCCATTGGAAGCTTTGAGCATTGGCGTGGACATGAAGCCTACAGACGTGTCTTTGCGCTGCAATTTGGTGACTTTGACAGAGGAAGAAGGGAAATTTGAGGATAAAAGGATTTTAGACCACAGTTCTGGGGAAATTTCCACAGAAGACGCAGCAATTTTATTGGATGCAGTGAAAAAAGGGCTTGAAACGGAAGTTTACAAATTTTATGCAGGGACTAGTTACCGCCATCTGTTGATTTGGCAGCAGGGGCAGGTAGTGGAACTGGCGCAGCCCCACGATGTGCTGGGGCAGACGATTGGGCAGCATCTTCCTAAGGACCAGGCGCTGCGGGACATGATGGAAAAAAGCTATGGGATATTGGTAAACCACCCCATTAACCTGGAGCGGAAGGAGCGGGGGCTGAACCCAGCGAACTCCTGTTGGTTCTGGGGGGCAGGGACCAGGCCTTCCCTCTCTCCCTTTGAAGAAAGGACAGGGCTGAAGGGCGCTATGGTGTCAGCAGTGGATTTGCTGAAAGGGATTGCGGTGGGTGCTTCCATGAAAACTATCATTGTGGACGGCGCCAATGGAGGGCTGCACACCAATTACCGTGGGAAAGCACAGGCGGCAGTGGATGTGCTGACAAAGGAAAATTATGACTTTGTGTATGTGCATGTGGAGGCGCCGGACGAAATGGGGCATCAGGGCAGCGTGGAAAAGAAGGTGCAGGCAATTGAATTTTTAGACGGGCAGGTGATTGCTCCAATCAAAGAAGGGCTGGAGCAGGCAGGGGAGGCGTTTCGGATTCTGGTTATGCCAGACCACCCAACGCCAATCTGCATACGTACCCATACTGGGGACGATGTGCCTTATCTGCTTTATGACAGCACCGCGCCCCAACAGAATACATGGAAATACAATGAAAAGGAAGCAGCGGCAAGTGGGCGCCATATTTCCAGAGGCTGCGAGATGATAGATTATCTGATTCAAAACTAAATGGTTTCAGGAGAACAATATGTTAATTGTAAAAAAATTCGGAGGAAGCTCCGTTGCAGATAAAGAACGGATTTACAATGTGGCGAAACGCTGCATAGAAGACTACCAAAAAGGGAATGACGTGGTGGTGGTGTTGTCCGCGATGGGAAAGACCACAGACAGCCTTTTGGAGCTGGCAAAGGATATCAACCCCAACCCCTCCAAAAGGGAAATGGATATGCTCCTTGCTACTGGGGAACAGACGTCCACTGCCTTAATGTCCATGGCTATGGGGGCTTTGGGGGCGCCGTCTATCTCCTTAAATGCTTTTCAGGTCATGATGCAGACTTCTTCTAGGTATGGGAACGCCCGTTTCAAGAAGATTGACACCCATCGCATCCGGCATGAGCTGGAGAACCGCAAAATTGTCATTGTCACAGGGTTCCAGGGCGTGAATAAATATGAAGACGTCACTACGCTGGGGCGAGGCGGCTCTGATACAACGGCGGTGGCGCTGGCGGCAGTGCTGCATGCAGATGCATGTGAAATCTACACAGATGTGGAAGGGGTATATACGGCAGACCCCCGGATTGTGCCAAATGCCAAGAAGATTCCAGAAATTACCTATGATGAAATGCTGGAACTTGCCACATTAGGCGCAAAAGTGCTGCATAACCGTTCTGTGGAAATGGCGAAAAAATATGGGGTGCAGTTGGTGGTCCGTTCCAGCCTGAACAATGCGCAGGGGACGGTGGTAAAGGAGGAGACAGACATGGAGAGTATGCTTGTCAGCGGAGTTGCAGTAGATAAGAACACAGCCAGGGTTGCAGTGTATGGGGTAAAAGACATTCCTGGCATTGCATTTAAGATCTTTGATTTGCTGGCGAAACACCATATCAATGTGGATATTATACTGCAGTCCATCGGAAGGGAAGATACCAAGGATATTTCTTTTACCGTAGCCAGGGAAGATGCAAACGATGCGGTTGCAATTTTAGAAGAACACAAAAACAGGATTACGGCAAGGGAAATCAAGGTGAACGACAAAGTGGCAAAGGTGTCCATTGTTGGCGCTGGGATGCAGTCGAACCCTGGGGTGGCTTCCCGAATGTTTGAGGCGTTATATAATGTTGGGGTCAATATCCGCATGATCGCCACTTCCGAAATCCGTATCACAGTCCTGATTAATGAGGAAGATGTGGATAAAGCGATGCGTGCGGTGCATGACCAATTTATCGAAGATTAAGGGACCCTGCTATAAACGGAAATTGCCTAACAGGTCAACTTTCCAGACAATCAGCAGCAGGTTTTTCAAGATAAAGTTCACAATAACAATCCCAAGGGCGGCCCAGACATAGCCGTCCTTGTAGCGCATGCCAATGTCTAGGCGGCGTTTGGAAATACGTGCCACCGTCTGGCTGAAAAGGAACCAGCCGCCAATTACGGCGGTGTAGGGAACCAGGGGATGGCAGGCAAATGAGCCGAGGAAATCTCCATGGAAAAGGGCTGCCACGGCTCTGGTCCCGCCGCAGCCAGGGCAGTAAATCCCAAGGGTGGACTGTACCATGCAAGGAAGCAGCAGTTTAGAAAAGGGGGCAGGGAATAACCAGTATAAAATCCCCAAAAAACATATGATGGCAATCAGGGCCCAGCCAATATAAAACAGGGCGGTTTCTTCTTTTTGTCGTTGTCCCATAAATCCTGCCTTTCTGTTGCATTCCATTTATGCCCTTAGAAAATATGCTGCCCGTATGTATCCTTGGGTCTTGAAAAGCAACTATTTTTTTACTGTTTGCAGTATAATCCTTCTTTATTTATTTGTCAAAAAATAAAATTTGTGTTATGATAGAGAAAATAATATGCGGCCTGGGGCTGTAAGGAAAGAGAGGTGTTATTATGGCGGGGGCGATTGGAGGAGTTAGCGGTTATGGCAATTATGGAGGCTATAGCAGTTATAATGGAATCTCCGGGAACAAAGAAGGGTATAGCGTGGAAGCGGCAGGCGCTAGGGCAGATGGGAAGCCTGCTGACAGGCTGGGAACGGATGGTTTTGCTGAAAAAGGCAAAGACGGCTCTGTGAAAAAAGTTGGGGAGCGCTGCCAGACCTGTGAGAACCGTAAATACCAAGATGGCTCGAATGAGAACGTGTCTTTTAAGGCAGCGGCGCATATATCGCCGGAGGCGGCGGCAGGCGCAGTCCGCGCGCATGAAGGGGAACACGTGTCCAATGCGTATACAAAAGCGGCGCAGGGGAATGGGAAAGTTATTTCCGCTTCTGTGAGCATCCATACATCTGTCTGCCCGGAATGTGGGAAGACATATGTTTCTGGAGGGACTACTTCCACCAGCATCAAGTACCCGAAAAACCCATATGAAGAAAGCAAGAAGGTACTTGGTGAAGAAGATGCCAAAGGGAAAAATATTGATTATGCAGCATAACATATAAAGGTAAGTGAAAGGAGGTTTGCTTTATGGCAAGGAAATGTAACAAAATGGTGGCGGCTTTTTTAATGGTTTGCCTTGTGGCGACGGGGGTGCTTCTAATCCCAGACACAGCGCATGCAAAGAAAATTACCAGTTTCAGCCAGGTGAAGAAGATGGCGTTGAAGAAGGTTAAGAATGCGTCTATTCTGGAATTAGATACGGATTATGAAAAGGGGACTTTGGTGTATGAGGTGAAATTGCTGCAAAAGACAAAGATTTTTGACCTTACTTACCGTGCGTCCGATGGGAAGCTGATTCAATATGGGTGGGAAGAGACGCACCTGAACCCAAACAGCAGGAAAAAAATAATCAGCCAAAGCAAATGTAAAAAGCTGGCCAAGAAGAAAGTGCCTGGGGCAAGTATTTTAAGTATCTACCGGAAACGGGATGATGGGATTGACCAATACAAAGTTAAGATGCAAAAGGGAAAAAGGAAATACGAACTGGATTACCATGCAAGGACTGGTAAATTAATTGAGTTTGAATGGAAAGAGACATTAAAGCCAAAGACTAACAATAATGGTTATATTGGCGTGGATAAGGCGAGGCAAATTGCGTTGTCCAAAGTACCTGGCGCAACGATTACCAAAGTGGAATTTGATAGGGACGATGGGGTTCCGGTATATGAGGTAGAGCTTTTTAAGGATATGTATGAGTATGATATTGAAATTCATGCAATAACAGGGCAAATATTGGATTTTGACCAGGATTACAGGGATGATTATGATGATATAGATTATGATTGATGGGAATGGGGCGTAATATAGTATGGACCGTACAACAGCAGAATTAAAAAGGCTGGCAAGGGAGAAGCTGGTCGGGCATTGGGGCTTGGTGATTGGGGCAATGCTGTTGTTGGCTTTGCTTACATTCGCTGCGCTGCTGCCATTTGAGCTCTTATTTTTCATCACGGGCGGCGGGATGGTGCAATTTTTCACTTATCTGGTTGCGACAATGATTATTAGCGTGATATCCATAATTTTCAAATGTGGGATTATCAGGATGATGCTGAGTTTTGCAAAGGGGCAGGGTGCAGAGATTGGAATGATGTTTGGGGAATTTACCAAAAGGCCAGACCGTTATATCATTGCAGCTTTGATGTTAGTTGGCATTGAGGTTCTTTGCGCCCTGCCAGGAAGCCTTTGCTGGATTGTGGGGCTTGCGCAGGGCAGCACGCTTGCGAGTGGGATTGGGCTTGCCCTGTCTTTGGCGGGAGGCGTCATTACAATTCTTGTGGGGCTTCGGTTTAACTTAGTATTTATTTTATTGGTGGACGATCCCCAAATGGGGGCGGTGGGGGCGTTTCGGGAAAGTTCCCGCCTGATGGATGGGAACAAAGGCCGGATGTTCTATTTATATTTGAGCTTTCTGGGATTGATGTTTCTATGCATATGTTCCTGTGGGCTGGGAATGGTTTGGGTTACCCCATATATGAACCAAACGATTATAAGCTTTTACTTGGATATATCTGGAGAACTGGATAAGATGCAGGGGGCAGGGACAGATATGGATGTTGTTTTTCCTGAATAAAAGGCGCCTGTGAAAGCCTATCCCGAATAGAATTCCCCCTATGTCCTGGAGAGGCTGCTGTAAAATACAGAGATTCTACAACATATAGCAAAGAATGGAACGATATGTTGTGGAAATATCTCGTTTTGCAGCAGCCTCTTTTATAAATGTCTGGGTTGTTATAATTTCTGCCGATTGGCGTTAAATACAATTCTTTGCCGCTGCAAGGAACATTTTATATTCTTCCATGTAATTGTTATTGCCGTTGCGGGCGTCAAATTTTGCGGAAATTTCCCTTGCAGCTTGCCCAAAATATTCCGCAAGGGCTTCTGTTTCATAGCATTCATCTTCCCTTTGCCAGGGCTGGCTAAAAGGAAAGGATAGACGTACAGTTTCCTTCCCGCCCTTTCGCAGGCTCCGCATCATAATTTCGACCCCAATAGAAAATTCCATTTTGTCTAAAGGCACAGTGGTTACTATTTGATAAGGCGCTTCTTTTAAGAAGAAATTCCAAGCGGCGTTCTGGTCTGTTTGGGCGAGATAAACCATAGTGTCTGAAAAATAGGGGCTGTGCATTTTGAATTTTTTGCAAAGGCGATGCAACATTTTGTAATACGGCGCCGCCGCCCCCAAATCCTGTCTGCGTACGGCATAGCAATACAAAAGCCTGCCGTATGCATAGATTAATTGTTCTGAGTTTGGGAAATTTTTTTCTAATAATTGCGTGGCCTTTAAAAGGGTCTCCAGGTCATCATACCAACATGCCATTTCCCCAATAAAATCCAGGGTATAGGAATTCCTGATATACTGGTCGCGGCAAAGGGCTTTAAACGCGTTCAGGTTTTCTATGGCGCGTTCTTTTAAGTCAGTTTGGCGGTACAGCCTGGCACAGGAGGTATAATAATCTAATAAGGAATATCCATGCTTATGGCAGAAATCCTTATATTTTTCCAGATAAGCCTCCATATCCTGGATTGGGATTTGGTAGAAAAAGTCAGCGCAGGTCACCATGACTGAGAAAATATCCTGGACCGCGCTTGCTGCATCCAGATGACAGAAGCCCGGCATTTGGATATCAGGATTTTCTTCATAGATTTGTAGTATTTCTGGGAAAATTAAGTAAAGGTGAAGCAAATAATTGTCTGAATCCCCACGGCAGGCATTGGCATATTCACAGCGGAAATACAGCATATAACTATAATCTTTTGCCAAGTCGGCCTGGCGGATGGCCTCCCGGACGCCGGATAGCCTGGCTTCACCATAATTTAATTTCTGGTATTCTTTGATTAATTGCATTGGTTGGAACATGCGCACCACTCCTTTTACAGCATATCGTAAACATCGTAAGGGTTGGAGCTTGGATATCCCATCTCTTCCATTAGCTCCTCGATATAATGAAGGTAACCGTCTATCCCGCCAAACTCAGCCATTAAGGTGAAGAAAGAGTAAATCAGGAAAAGCGCCCCAAAGGCCATGCCAATAATGCCTAAGGCGAGGCCGGCTTTGGCATAGCTGTTCATATGCATTTCACCGCCTCTAGACAGCAGGGCGAGGATAATGGCAAGGGAACCAAAAATAATTGGCGGGTAGATGCAACAGCCCATTGACAGCCCGATAATCCCAAGGACCAAGGATGCCACGGACATGCCGGCGGAACGCATTTCTATGTAAGATTTGTTAGGTTCATAATCCATAGGATACCTCCTTGAAAAAATTCTACCATTCTGGTGTTAAATTTATTGGCCTCTTACCGCCAGAGTAATATTATTGTAGCACGCGCCTAAGAAAAACACAAATATATTTTCTTGAAAGGCAGGCGCAAATTCGATATAATGGAGGGAAAATGTAGGGAAAGAGGAGAGCGATTGATGGATATTATTGCGAAGTTAGCCGAAGAGCTGAACATCCGCAGGCAACAGGCAGAAGCTGCGGTAACATTAATTGATGAGGGGAATACCATCCCTTTTATTTCCAGATACCGAAAAGAGGCGACTGGGGCATTGAATGATGAGGTGCTTCGGAATTTGTTTGAACGGCTGGCTTACTTAAGGAACCTAGAAGAGAAAAAGGGGCAGGTATTGTCCAGCATAGACGAACAGGGGAAGCTGACAGAGGAGTTGAGGCAACAGGTGCTTCAGGCGGAAACGCTGGTGGCAGTGGAAGATTTGTACCGCCCATACCGACCTAAACGAAGGACAAGGGCAACGGTTGCAAAAGAAAAAGGGTTGGGATCCCTGGCAAATATTATTTTACTGCAAATGGCCAAGCAGAGCCTGGAGGCAGAAGCGGAGCCGTTTGTGGACAGTGAAAAGGGGGTTGGGACCCCAGCGGACGCCATTGCAGGCGCTATGGATATTTTGGCAGAGGGCGTCTCAGACGAAGCAGAATACCGCAAATATATCCGGGACATCACTATGCGTACGGGGAAGGTTGTGTCTGTTGCCAAAGACCCTGAGGCGGAGTCTGTCTATGAGATGTACTATCAGTTTGAAGAAGGGCTTGCAAAACTGGCAGGCCACCGGATCCTCGCCTTGAACCGGGGGGAGGCTGAGAAGGTGCTGACTGTCAAAATTGAAGCCCCAACAGAAAAAATCTTACAATATTTGGAGAAGAAAATAATTTCTAAGGACAACCCTTATACAACGCCTGCCTTGAAGGCTGTGGCTGAGGATAGCTATAAGCGCCTGATTGCGCCTGCCATTGAACGGGAGATCCGTAACGAGCTGACGGAGCGGGCAGAAGATGGGGCAATCCGGGTATTTGGAAAAAATCTGGAACAGCTTTTAATGCAGCCGCCAATTGCCGGGAAAGTGGTATTGGGCTGGGACCCTGCATTCCGTACGGGATGTAAGCTGGCAGTTGTGGATTCTACGGGAAAAGTACTGGACACTACGGTAATCTACCCAACAGCGCCTCAGAATAAGGTGGAGGAGTCCAAAGCGACTCTGAAAAAATTAATACAAAAATATGGCGTTTCATTGATTTCCGTTGGGAATGGGACGGCTTCTAGGGAATCAGAAATGATTATTGTGGATTTGCTGAAAGAGCTTAAAACCCCGGTGCAGTATGTGATTGTAAATGAGGCTGGCGCCTCTGTGTATTCTGCAAGTAAGCTGGCCACGGAAGAATTTCCAAATTTTGACGTAGGGCAGCGCAGCGCCGCTTCCATTGCAAGGCGGCTCCAGGACCCGCTGGCGGAATTAGTGAAAATCGACCCCAAATCTATTGGGGTGGGCCAGTACCAGCATGACATGAACCAGAAAAAATTAAACGGCGCTTTAAGCGGCGTAGTGGAGGACTGTGTAAATAAAGTGGGGGTGGACCTGAATACGGCATCGGCATCCTTATTGGAATACATATCAGGCATCACGAAAACCATAGCGAAAAATATTGTGGCTTACCGGGAAGAAAATGGCAGGTTCCTTACGCGGGCGCAGCTTTTAAAGGTGGCGAAATTAGGCCCTAAGGCATATGAACAGTGCGCAGGGTTTATGCGTATCAGCGATGGGGAAAATCCTTTGGATGGCACAAGCGTCCATCCAGAAAGCTATGATGCAACGTTAAAATTGCTGAAAAAGCTGGGATATGAGCCAGAACAGATCCGGGAGGGGAAGCTTGCCGGGGTTTCCAAAAAAATAACCAATTACAAAGAACTGGCAAAGGAGTTAGAGCTTGGGGAACTGACCCTGCAGGATATTGTAAAAGAGTTGGAGAAGCCGGCGCGCGACCCCAGGGAAGACATGCCAAAACCGATTTTACGGAGTGATGTGCTAGAAATGAAAGACTTAACGCCAGGCATGGTCCTAAAAGGGACAGTACGCAATGTCATTGATTTTGGGGCTTTTGTGGATATCGGGGTGCATCAGGACGGGCTGGTGCATATTTCCCAAATGACGGAACGCTTTATCAAGCATCCGCTGGAAGCGGTCAGCGTCGGGGATATTGTAGAAGTGAAAGTGATGGGCGTGGATTTGCAGAAAAAGCGTATCCAGCTTACGATGAAGCTTTAACAGGAAAAGATTTGACGGTTTGAAAAATATGCCTGTTGACAGATAAGGCAGGCAGGAGTAGAATAGAGCCATAAATAAATAATGTTCTTCAGGGCAGGGTGACTTTTTCAGATATGTTTTGAGAGAGAATTCCCGACCGACGGTGATACCCCTAAGAGGGCAAGTCCGTGAGCCGTAAGGCATGATTTGGTGAGAATCCAAAACCGACAGTACAGTCTGGATGGGAGAAGGATGCAATGTTTTATGATGTATGTAGTTTTTATATGCCCTGAGTCTATGGATTCAGGGCTTTTTTATCTTATAGGAAATACCGTGTTACTGTGAAGTGTTAAAGTGTATAAATTTCCTATAAGATAAAAATTATGCGCAGCTCGCGAAGAGGGAATTTATTGCTATGCAATCCGCTCGCGCGCGGAGAATGCGCTGTGCGCATTCTTTTTTATTCTATAGGGAAGAGTTTTGTACGATAAAGCGTGAAAGTTCCGTCCTAATAGAATAAACAATAATTATCGCAGGGTCTGCCCCAGCAAAGCGAGGGTACTGCGGTGGAAAAGGAATATGCCGCGGGAGCGGCCCGCCGCAGGCGGAGAATCCTGCATAGCAGGATTCTTTGTTTTTTATAGAAAATTCCTTCGGGTTTCCTAATAAGATAAAAATAGGGATGCGCACCCGCAAAGAAAAGGAGAGAAGATTTTACTATGAGTACAATGGATACCGCAACTGTGAGGAAACAGGCAAAACAAAAGGATGTATGGAAATTAACCATGACGGCAATGCTTTCGGCAATCGCGTTTATATTGATGTTCCTGGAATTTTCCGTCCCAGTGATGCCAGCTTTTATTAAGATGGATTTATCAGAGCTGCCAGCTTTGGTGGCGGCGTTTGCCATGGGGCCGGTCAGCGGCATGATGGTTTGTTTGATAAAGAACCTGCTGCACCTGTTTATGACTACCACCGGGGGCGTAGGGGAGCTTTCTAATTTTATCCTGGGCGCCAGTTTTGTGGTTCCGGCAGGGCTGGTTTACCGGAAATGGAGAGGCAAAAAAAGCGCTGTCGCCGGCGCAGTGGCAGGGGCGGCGCTGATGGCGGCAGTGAGTATTTTTTCCAATTATTTTATTGTATACCCAGTGTATTATAACTTTATGCCGCAGGAGGCAGTCCTTGCCGCATACCAGATGATATTCCCAAAAGTGGAAAATATACTGCAATGTTTGGTTGTGTTCAACGCGCCGTTTACATTTGTAAAAGGGCTGTGCAGCGTAGGGATTACTATGTTGGTTTATAAGCCGTTGTCCCCCTTTTTAAAAGGGGTTTACAGAAAATAATCCCAGGAGATGGAAGTAATGCAGCAAAATATCGAAAAAACACCAGAATTTTATATGAAACAGGCGTTAGCGCTTGCCAAGCAAGGGGAAGGGAAGGTATCCCCCAACCCTATGGTTGGCTGTGTGGTGGCCAAGGGTGGGGATGTGGTTGCCACTGGGTACCATGAGCAGTATGGCGGGTACCATGCGGAACGGAATGCCTTATTGAATTGCAAAGGGAGCCTGGAAGGCGCTGAACTTTATGTGAACCTGGAGCCATGCTGCCATTATGGGAAAACCCCCCCTTGTACTGAAATTATTATCGAAAAGAAAATCCGTAAAGTTTATGTGGGCTGCCTGGACCCTAACCCCAAAGTGGCAGGGAAAGGGATAAAAATCCTTCAGCAGCATGGCGTTTTGGTGGAAACAGGGGTTTTGGAACAAGAGTGCCGCGGGCTAAACGAGGTGTTTTTCCATTATATGGAATGCCAGATGCCGTTTGTCGCTATGAAGTATGCCATGACTTTGGATGGGAAAATTGCCTGCGAAACCGGGGATTCCAAATGGGTGACCGGGACAGAGGCACGGGCGCATGTGCAGTGCTTGCGCAACCGGTATAAGGGGATTATGGCAGGCATTGGGACGGTGCTGGCAGACGACCCTATGCTGAACTGCCGCCTGGAAGGGGGCAAGGACCCAGTGCGGGTTATTTGTGATTCCAAGCTGCAAATCCCTTTGGGCAGCCAGATTGTACAAACAGCCCCGCAAATAAGGACAATTGTGGCATGGAACCCAGAAGAAGCGGAAAAATGGCGGGGCTTTCCCCAACCAGGGAACGGGCTGCCTTCCTTAAGGCAGTCAGCCGAAGCGCTGGGGCGGCAAGGGGTGGAACTGATGGAAATCCCAATGGAAAGGGACGGGAAATATTTAGACTTACGCCAATTATTGAAAAACCTTGCAAATCAGGGGATTGATAGTATTTTGTTGGAGGGGGGAGGCACATTGAACGCTTCCATGCTGCGGGAAGGGCTGGCACAGCGAGTTTATGCGTTTATCGCCCCGAAGCTAGTGGCAGGGGCAAAAGCCAAGTCCCCAGTGGAAGGTAGCGGCATCCCATTGATGGCGGATGCGGTGGGGCTTAAGCAAATAGAGGTGTCCAGGTTTGGAGACGATTTGTGCATAACGGGCAGGATTGGAGGGGAAATATGTTTACCGGGATAATAGAAGAAACAGGGGAAATTTGTGAAATTAAAAAAGAAACCCTCTCAGCCAGGATAAAGGTACGCTGTAGGAAGGTTTTGGAGGGTACAAACGTGGGGGACAGCATTGCAGTGAACGGGATCTGCCTTACGGTGACTTCCCTTGCAAAGGATGGGTTTACTGCGGATGTGATGGCGGAAACAATGCGCCGCAGCAGTTTGTCAGGGCTGAAGGTTCCAGGGAAAGTGAACTTGGAACGCGCGATGGCGGCAGACGGGAGGTTTGGCGGGCATATCGTGTCTGGGCATATTGACGGGACAGGGCAAGTGCAGCAGGTCCGCCAGGAAGAGAATGCAGTGTGGTATACGATTGCGGCAAATCCGCAGCTCCTTCGTTATATTGTGGAGAAAGGCTCTGTTGCCCTGGATGGCGTCAGCCTGACCGTGGCAAAGGTTACAAAAGGGGAGTTCCAGGTATCTGTGATCCCGCATACCCGCCAGGAGACAACTTTGGCAGGGAAGGGGGCGGGGAGCATAGTCAATATCGAATGTGATGTGATTGGGAAATATGTGGAAAAGCTTTTATCAGCGCCAAACGCACCACAACAGGAGAGCAAAATCTCAGAAAATTTTCTGATGGAGCATGGATTTTTCTAAAGATAAGGAAAGATAGGGAGGAAGATAGAAGATGGGCAAAAAAATTGACACAGTAGAACAGGCGGTTGCAGATATTAAGCAGGGGAAAATTGTCATGGTCATTGACGACCCAGACCGGGAAAACGAAGGTGACTTTATCTGCGCCACAGAATTTGCAACGCCAGAAAATATTAACTTTATGGCTACCCATGGAAAAGGCTTAATCTGCATGCCTATGAGCAAAGAATTGTGCCAAAAACTTGGGTTGAAGCAAATGGTGGAACAGAATACAGATAACCACCAGACAGCGTTTACCATATCTATTGATGGGATACATACAGATACAGGGATATCTGCATTTGAACGCTCAGAAACAGCGATAGCGGCAATGAAGGATGACGCGAAACCAGAAGATTTCCGTAAGCCAGGGCATATGTTCCCGTTGGAAGCCAGGGAAGGAGGGGTCTTAAAGCGCACCGGGCATACGGAAGCTACGGTGGACCTGGCAGTGCTGGCAGGGTTAAAGCCCAGTGGGCTTTGCTGTGAGATTATGCGGGAAGACGGGACTATGATGCGCACAACGGAACTTCTGGAGCTGGCAGAAAAGTTCCAAATGACAGTAATCACCATTGCGGACCTGGTGCGTTACCGTATGGACATTGACAGCCTGGTCCGCCAGGAAGCCCATGCAAAGCTGCCCACAAAATATGGGGAATTTGATATTTATGGCTATATCAATAAATTGAATGGGGAGCATCATGTGGCGTTGGTTATGGGAGATGTCTCTGACGGGGAACCGGTATTGTGCCGGGTGCATTCAGAATGCCTTACAGGAGATGTGTTTGGTTCCGACCGCTGCGACTGCGGGGAGCAATTGGATGCAGCCATGAAAGCCATTTCTGAGCAAGGGCGCGGCATCCTTCTGTATATGCGCCAGGAAGGGCGCGGCATAGGGCTGATTAACAAATTAAAAGCTTATGCCCTTCAGGAACAGGGGTTTGACACGGTGGAGGCAAATGTGGAATTGGGCTTTGCCCCAGATTTGCGGGATTATGGCATTGGCGCGCAAATCCTCCATGACCTGGGGGCTGAGAAGCTTCGCCTGCTCACCAATAACCCTAAGAAAATTACTGGGCTGTCGGGCTATGGCATTTCTATTGAGGAGCGGGTGCCAATCCAGATGCCGGCAAAAAAGGCGGACGTCTTTTATTTAAAGACCAAACAGAGTAAAATGCAGCATATGACAGATTATAAATAAAATAATAGAAAATAGGATTGAGGAAAGAGGAGGCACAGATGAGAGTATTAGAAGGAAATGTAGTGGCGAATGGGACAAAGATAGGGATCGTGGCGTCCAGGTTTAATGAATTTATTGTATCCAAGCTGGTAGGGGGCGCCCAGGATGCATTGCTCCGCCATGGGGTGAGGGATGACGACATTACGCTGGCATGGGTGCCAGGCGCATTTGAAATCCCCTTGACCGCCCAGAAAATGGCAGAGACTGGGAATTATGATGCAGTTATCTGCCTTGGGGCTGTGATTAAGGGAGCCACCACACATTATGATTATGTATGTGCAGAGGTCAGCAAAGGCGTTGCGGCAGTAGGGCTTAAGACGGAAATTCCTGTGATTTTCGGCGTAGTCACAACAGATAATATTGAACAGGCTATTGAACGTGCCGGGACAAAAGCCGGGAACAAAGGGTATGATGCGGCATGCACGGCAATTGAGATGGTGAATTTAATGCAAACTATGGAATAGGGAAAAATCCTTATTTCTTTTTGTATGCCGTCCCCGGCTCCAAAAAATAGCGGAGCCGGGGCGCTTTTTTCCAAAGATATTGAAAAAATGCAAAAACCGTGTTAAACTATGTATCATTATTCAAGAAGGAGCGGGCAAAATGTCAGTAGAATTTGAGACGGCTATTACAGATAAAGATATGTACCGGTTTAACCTGTACCATGCCTACCATGGGTTCCAGGGGATTTGCGCAACGCTGGTAGGGGTCTGGGTAATGATTATGGCAATTGTGACCTTTGGGAAAGTGGAAATAATGTATACCATGCTGTATACGGTATTTGGAATTGTATTTTTCGTTTATGTGCCAGGCAGCTTATACCTCCGCTCGAAACAGCAAATACGCAGTTCTAAAGCGCTGCAGCAAGCGCTGCGCTATAGAATCGACGATGCTGGCGTCCATGTGTCACAGGGGGAAGAGACGGCAGATTTAGAGTGGAAGCAGATTTACAAAATGGTTTCCACTAAGAACCAGCTTTTGATTTACAGTAACAGGGTGAATGCCTATGTCATCCCCAGGGAGGCAATTGGCCAGCAGTATGAGACTGTGGTGGGGCTTGCCATTAACCATTTGGAAAGCTACCGTCTGAAACTGAACCCATTCCATGTTTAAAGAATTGAGGGTATTATGCGAGTGATAGAGAGTTTTTCCCCAGAAGTGACATTCTGTTTGGGGCAGGAATTAGGAAGGCAGGCGCAGCCTGGGGAATTGTATACGTTGGTTGGGGATTTGGGGACGGGCAAAACAGTGCTTACCCAGGGAATTGCCAAGGGGCTGGGGATTGAAGAGCCAATCTGCAGCCCTACCTTTACGATTGTGCAGGTATATGAGGGGGGCAGGATGCCCTTATACCATTTTGACGTATACCGGATTGGCGATGTGGAGGAAATGGAAGAAATTGGGTACCAGGATTATTTTTATGGCCAGGGCCTGACGATGGTAGAGTGGGCAAACTTAATTGAAGAGGTTCTGCCGCAACATTATGTGGAAATACAGATAGAAAAGGATTTGGAAAAAGGGTTTGATTACCGAAAAATTACGGTAAATGAGGTAGGGGCATGAAAATATTAGGGCTTGACAGTTCCGGGCTGGTGGCAAGTGTGGCCATCGTGGAAGATGACAACCTTCTGGCGGAATATACGGTAAATTATAAAAAGACGCATTCGCAGACCTTGCTCCCGATGCTGGATGAAATTGCCAGGATGACGGAGTTGGATTTCTCTACCATAGACGCCATTGCAATTGCAGGTGGGCCAGGTTCGTTTACAGGGCTGCGTATTGGTTCCGCTACTGCAAAAGGGTTGGGGCTGGCATGGAAAAAACCACTAGTCCAGATACCTACGGTAGATGGGATTGCCTATAACTTATATGGGAGCCGAGATATGGTATGCCCCCTGATGGATGCAAGGAGGGAACAGGCTTATACGGGGTTATATGAATTTACGCCCGAAGGCATGGGGATATTATTGCCGCAGTGTGCGGTGTCCATTGAGGAAATTTTAGGAAATATCAATAGGATGGGGCGTCCAGTGGTTTTTCTAGGGGATGGAGTCCCTGTTTTCCGAGGTTATATCAGTGAAAATTGCAAAGTTCCGTATTCTTTTGCGCCAGCGCATTTGAATAAACAGAGGGCTGCTGCCGTGGCAGCGCTGGCATGTACTTACTGCAAAGAAGGGAAAGTCCAGACAGCGGCAAGCCATAGCCCAGAATATTTGCGGCTGTCCCAGGCAGAGCGGGAACGTCTGGCAAAAGGGCAGGCGGATGGATAAATGGGTCGATGGGCGCCAACTGCAATTCCGCAGCATGGAGGCGAAGGACATCCCTGCTGCTGCCGCAATAGAACGGAAGCTATTTTCCAGGCCTTGGTCAGAACAGGCATTTTCAGAATCCATGGGCCAGGATGCCATATTTGTGGTTACGGAGCATAAGGGTTCTATTTTAGGGCATTGTGGGATGTATTGTTCTTTGGGCGAAGGTGAGGTTATGAACGTGGCGGTAGCGCCAGAGTGGCAAAACCTTGGGATTGGGCGCCAGATGTTGGGATATCTTATGGGAGAGGCGCGCCAAAGAGGGGTTAGCCATGTGATATTGGAAGTGCGCGTTTCCAATGCAAATGCAATCCATTTATACGAAACGCTGGGGTTTAGAAATTGTGGGATCCGCAAAGGGCTGTATGAAATGCCCAGGGAAGATGGCATGGTTATGTCGTTGGATGTCAAGTAATTTTTGCGGCGCGTTGGCTGTAATTCCCTCTTTCCAACCAGGCGGCCGATTGGCTATAATAGGGAGAGCAGAGCCGCTTGCTTAGCGGGGCAGGGAGGACGACAGATGAAGACAGAATATCAAGAAATTGTATGTAATTGTTGTAAAAAAGTGATACAGGAAGGGAATGGGCTGCCCCATGCGGAATATCTCCATGTCGAGAAGGAATGGGGGTATTTTTCAGGAAAAGATGGGGAAAGGCAGGAATTCGACATTTGCGAGGCGTGTTATGATAAATGGGTGAAAAGTTTCCAGATTCCTGTAAAAACAATAGAAATCACAGAGTTGGTATAAGGAAACGCCAGTTTTTTTGAAAGGGACTATTATGTTGGATGTATGTTTACTGGGAACTGCGGGGATGATGCCGCTGCCTTACCGTTGGCTCACTGCGTTGATGGCAAGGTATAATGGGAGCAGCCTTTTGATAGACTGCGGTGAAGGCACTCAGATAGCCATAAGGGAAAAAGGCTGGAGCGCTAAGCCAATTGACACGATATGTTTTACCCATTACCATGCAGACCATATCAGTGGGCTGCCAGGCCTTTTGCTTACTATGGGGAATGCGGAGCGGACAGAGCCGTTGACTGTGGTAGGGCCAAAAGGGTTGGGACGGGTGGTGAATGCGCTTAGGACGATTGCGCCAGAGCTGCCTTTTGAGATACAGTATAGGGAATTGGCACAGCCAGTGGAACATCTTGTCCTGCATGGGTACCATATTACCGCTTTCCGTGTCAACCATAACATTGCCTGCTATGGCTATACCCTAGAAATTCCCAGGGCAGGGCAGTTTCAGGTAGAGCGGGCAAAGGAACTGGAGATCCCGCAAAAATGCTGGAACAGGCTACAAAAAGGGGAAACCCTTGAGGTGGATGGGAAGGTCTATACGCCGGATATGGTGCTGGGGGCGCCAAGAAAGGGGATAAAAGTAGCATATTGTACGGATACCAGGCCCGTGGCGGCTATTACGGAACATGCCAAAAATGCCGATTTATTAATCATAGAGGGAATGTATGCAGAGAAGGATAAAGTGGCAAAAGCCAAGCAATATAAGCATATGACATTTTATGAGGCGGCAGAGATTGCCAGGGATGCCCAAGCTGCTGATATGTGGCTGACCCATTTCAGCCCCTCTCTGGTGCATGCGGAAGATTATATGGATGAAGTGCGGGGCATTTTCCCGGCTGCCAAATTGGGAAAAGATGGTAAGACGGTAGAGTTGGATTTTGAATAGGGCGGTTTAGGCTCACGGCTCAGTGGCGCCTGCCTTTTTAAATCTTCCAGCCCCTATCAGGCGCTTGAATTGGGTGAGGAGGGAGTTCTATGAAAAAAAATAGTGCAAAATCAGTTTTAATTGTTGTAACCTGCGCGGCGCTGTGCCTTGGGTATTATTTTTACCTTACACACAGGGACAGTGGGAAAGAAAAGGAAATGTCAGAAGTGGAGATGGTTGTATCGAAAGATTTGGAGAAGTCCTATCCCAAGACGGCAAGGGAGGTAGTGAAGTTTTATAACCGGATCTTAGATTGCTATTATACCCAGGATTACACACAGGAACAGCTAGAAATAATGGCGGAGCAGGCACGGGGCCTTATGGATGAGGAATTGAAGGAAAATAATCCCCAAGACCTGTATTTGGAATCGGTCAAAGCAGATATTGCCAGTTTTGAGGAAGAGAAGAAGTCAATCTCCAATATTAGCATAGAAGGAAGCAAGGAAGTGGAGTATAAGACAAAAAGCGGCAAGGATTATGCATATGTAGATGTGTCTTATTTTGTCAAAAGCAATAAAAAGGGACAGAAATCAGAACGTGTCCTCCAGACTTATATTTTGCGCAAAGACGAGAATGCGGACTGGCGGATATTAGGGTTTTATCAGGAGTAGGTAATATGTTGGCAGAGAAACAGGAAGATATTGTTATTTTGGCTATTGAAAGTTCTTGTGACGAGACGGCGGCGGCGGTGGTAAAAAATGGGAGGGAGGTATTGTCCAATATTATTTCCTCCCAGATTGACCTGCATACCCTGTATGGGGGCGTGGTGCCGGAGCTTGCTTCTAGAAAGCACATAGAACGCATAAATCAGGTGATAGAAGAAGCGTTGTCAGAGGCAGGCATGGACCTGGAAGGCATAGATGTGGTTGCGGCTACCTATGGGCCAGGGCTTGTGGGCGCGCTGCTGGTAGGGGTGGCGGAAGCGAAAGCCATTGCCTATGCTGCAAAAAAGCCTTTGGTTGGCGTGCATCATATTGAAGGGCATATCAGCGCAAATTATATAGAGAACCAGGATTTAGAGCCGCCGTTTCTGTGCTTGGTAGTCTCAGGCGGGCATACGCACCTGGTAAAAGTGGCGGATTATGGCGTTTATGAAATCCTTGGGCGGACAAGGGATGATGCGGCAGGGGAAGCGTTTGATAAGGTTGCCCGTGCCATTGGGCTTGGATACCCTGGCGGCCCCAAAATTGAACAGGCAGCGAAGGAAGGGAACCCAGATGCGATAGTGTTCCCAAAGGCGAAGGTTGCAGAGAATCCCTATGACTTTAGTTTTAGCGGGGTGAAATCCGCTGTGCTTAATTATATCAATGGCTGCCACATGAAGGATATTCCGATTGTGGAAGCAGATATTGCAGCAGCATTCCAAAAAGCGGTGACAGAGGTGCTGATTGAGCATGCTATGATGGCGCTGGATGAATTGCATATGGATAAATTTGCAATTGCTGGCGGAGTGGCCTCCAATCGCGCGCTGCGTGATGGAATGGAAGCGGCTTGCAAAAGGAGGGGCGTGGCATTTTACCATCCTTCCCCTGTTTTTTGTACAGATAATGCGGCGATGATAGGCGTAGCCGCTTATTATGAGTATTTGGCAGGGAGAAGGGATGGATGGGATTTGAATGCCGTGCCAAATTTAAAATTAGGAGAACGGTAATGCAGGGGAAAAGATATGCGGCAATTGTACTTTCTGCCGGAAAGGGGACGCGCATGAACCATTCCGTGCCGAAACAGTATCTCATGCTGGAAGGGAACCCAGTGCTGTACTATTCATTGCTTGCTTTCCAAAAAAGCTTAGTCCATGAGATAATCCTGGTAACCGGGGAAGATGAAATAGGCTATTGCCAGAAGGAAATTGTGGAAAAATATGGCTTTACGAAAGTTACAGAAGTGGTGGCCGGAGGGAAGGAACGGTACCACTCTGTATTTTGCGGGCTTGAAACGTTGAAAAAAGGGGGGCGCATGCCAGATTATGTTATGATACATGATGGGGCGCGTCCCTTTGTGGATGGAGGCACGATTGCCCGGTGCGCGCAGGCCGTAGAAAAATTTCAGGCCTGTGTGGCTGGAATGCCAATCAAAGATACCATAAAGATTGCAGATGGGGCGTTGTTTGCGAAAGAGACGCCAGACCGGAAATATGTCTGGCAAATTCAGACACCACAAGTATTTGAATTCTTGCTGATTTATGAAGCATACAAAGAATTGCTGGATTGGGAAAAGGCGGGGAAACCTGTTTCTGTTACAGACGATGCCATGGTATTGGAAGTGACTTGCAATAAGAAGGTGAAACTGGTAGAAGGGTCTTATGAAAATATAAAGATAACAACGCCAGAGGATTTGAGGCTGGCAAAGGCTTTTTTCCCTGATATATGGGGCATGGGAGGCTTTTCAAATACGGAAAAGTAAAAAAATGTAAAAAAATAAAAAAAGCTATTGACAATTCGATAAATGTTTGCTAGAATCATACATGCGCTGTTGGAAACAGACAATTCGGAGAGGTGTCCGAGTGGTTTAAGGAGCTGGTCTTGAAAACCAGTGATTCCGAAAGGGACCGTGGGTTCGAATCCCACCTTCTCCGCTTCACTGGAATCACAACAGCACAGAAGCTTAATAGTGAGAACTATTCTGCCACATGGAGAAGTACCCAAGCTGGCCGAAGGGACACCCCTGGAAAGGGTGCAGGTCGTTAATAGCGGCGCGAGGGTTCAAATCCCTCCTTCTCCGTTCTTGAGGTTTTATGATGCAGGATTGCTTGCAAGTAGGCAAACAATAGCGCTGGCTGATAGATGCAAAAAGAAATAAAAAAAGTGTTGACAAGCCGGACAAGATATGATAGAATACTCAAGTCGGTCATCAAGAGACAAGATAATACAAGAAAATGCTTTTGATGACAAAAAATAAAAAAAAGTTGTTGACAAACGCTGGCGGCTGTGCTAATATGTAATAGTTGCCGCGGATGGAAGCGGCAAAGGATAGACCTTGACAACTGAACAGTGGAATGACCTTGAAAGTTCAAAGATTTGAGCGCCATGCCCCTTGGGGCAGGGCGGCATTCAGGAAGAAGTACAGGCATTACAAAGATGCGACCTAAAGACAGTAAGCCAGCACGCTGGCAGGGGAAGCTTTCATATGAGAGTTTGATCCTGGCTCAGGATGAACGCTGGCGGCGTGCCTAACACATGCAAGTCGAACGGGGCG
>CAJUDE010000004.1 GCA_910585295.1 uncultured Lachnospiraceae bacterium
CGGCACACAGCGCCCCTCGCGGCATTCGCCAAATATCCGCGCGAGCGCGGCTGCTTGGCTCATTGCTCGCGGGAATAAAGAATCCTGCCCTGCAGGATTCTCCGCCTGCGGCGAGCCGCTTTCACGGCATATTTCTTTTCCGCCGCAGTACCCTCGCTTCACTGGGGCGGGCCCTGCGATAATTGCTTTTTATTTTATAGGAGAATCCGAAGGAATTTCCTATAAAGGAACAAAGCCCGCCAATTATTTGTCCAGGCCCAAAAACCTTTCGTAAACCGTGCAGATTTCCGCCGCCCTGGCTGCATCCGGCATCTCGCAGAAAATACGCAAAAGCGGCTCTGTCCCAGAGAACCGGGCAATGGCCCAGCCTCCATTTTTAAAGTAAACTTTGCTGCCATCCAGATAAGAAACATGGTCAATTTCCTCTTCCAGTTCGGGCAGCAGCTTATCTTCCATCAGAACCTTTTTCATTTCTGCCTTCTTTTCCTCTGTAAACTTATAATCCCGCTCCTCCATATGGATTGCCCCGCACTCTTTTCGGATGCCGTCCATAATCTGGGAAAGCTTCTTTCCTGTCACCGCAATCATTTCTACCAAAAGCGCCGCCGCATAGATGCCGTCTTTGCCATTAATATGCCCATGGACCGTCAGCCCGCCGGAGGATTCCCCTCCAATAATTGCCCCTGTTTCTTTCATTTTGGCAGAGATATGCTTAAACCCCACCGGGACTTCATAACAAGTTTCCCCAAACTTCCCCGCCACTTTGTCCAGCATATGGGTTGTGGCGATATTACGGACCGCAGGCCCGTTCCATCCCTTAAATTTCACCAAATAATAATAGAGAAGCACCAGGATATCGTTTGGATGGAGGAAATTCCCCTGGTCGTCTATCACCCCTATACGGTCCGCATCCCCATCTGTGGCAATCCCGATATCAAAATTTTTCTCCACCACATAATTCTGCAGGGAATGGAGCGTAGCTGCAGAAGGCGCTGGAAGCTTCCCGCCAAACAAAGTGTCATGCCTGTCATGGATAGTGGCCACCTCGCAGCGGGCTGTCATCAATATCATCTTTAGGGACGTCTCGCTGACCCCATACATAGGGTCTAAAGCAACCTTCAAACCAGCGTTTCGGATTGCCTGCATATCCACAGAAGCGATAATATTATCCAGATAATCGTTTAATGGGTAAATTTCTTCAATATAGCCTTGCGCTTTCCCAAGCCCATACTCAAGTTCTGCCACTTCTCCCGGCCCAATATCTGCAATATAGCTTTCTAAATCTTTGGTCTGCACCTCATCTGCATCCCTGCCGCCGGCAGTGAACACCTTAATCCCATTGTAAATAGCCGGGTTATGGCTTGCCGTCACCATCATCCCATACGGGAACCCATGCTTCATTACATGGAACATCACCAAAGGCGTAGGGGAAGACTTATTGATTAAATAGACCTTTATATGGGCTGCGGCGAACACCACAGCCGCCCACTGCATCGCTTCTTTGGATAAGAACCTTCTGTCATAGCCCATCACAATGCCCTTATTATCTACCCCTTCGCTTTTCATTTTGTTCACTAACCCTTGCGCCAATAATTGTATGTTTTCCTTCGTAAACCCGTCCCCAATCACAGCCCTCCAGCCGCCTGTCCCAAATTTTACCATTCTCTCATCCTCTTTTCTTGTGTTTGATATGTTTTGCTATTACTCCGGCGGTTAAATGTCGACGAATTTTACGAAGAATAAATTTTCATCTGCAAGGCGGAAGAATGAGTTGCAGTGAGCGCTACAACGATTGATAACAACGCAGCAGATGGAAATTTAAACAAGTAAAAACGTCGATATTTAACCGCCAGAGCAATATCCCTTCCCGCCTCTTGCTTTGGCTTGATTTTTCCCTCCTATGCCCCTATAATAACCATAGGCAATTACGGAACTCAATATTTTTTGAATTTCATGCGCAATTCAGTATAATGAAAAGGAACTATCCCGGAGCAATTATATAAATTATGCATGGAATTATGATAATTTAGTTGTTGCGCAATTACCTAATTCTAGATATCATCAGTATAGCAAATTTCCACATACAAAGAAAGGACTTTACACTATGAAAGTATTAAAAAAAATTGGGTGCATCCTATTTTGCCTGCTCCCGATACTCCTTGCCTTTGGGCTTCAGCTCCTTATCACGTTTGCAGGGCTTGCCTTAAGGGCTTTTTACCTTTTCCATCAAGACCCTTCCCTGATAGGCAGTTTTTCCTCCCCTGAATTCCAGCGAAAGCTTTTAGGAGACAGCCAGTTCCTTATGGCGCTGTCTGTCATCTACGGCATTGCCTCTGCG
Source organism: uncultured Lachnospiraceae bacterium (assembly GCA_910585295.1). Lineage (GTDB taxonomy): Bacteria > Bacillota > Clostridia > Lachnospirales > Lachnospiraceae > Petralouisia. Next base: position 2,339 of record CAJUDE010000004.1, read on the forward strand.
CTGGCCCTTGGCTTTTGGTACTGGAAATGGTGCTTCCCGAAAAAAAAGCCCCGCAGAAAGCCTTCTGCCATAATCAACCCTGCCATGATCCTTGGGCTGTTATTTATGGTCGTTGGGCTTCAATATATTTCCACTTACCTGATTATGGCTGTGGCTGCCATCAACCCTTCCTGGTATGAATATTATGAAAGTTTAATGGAAAGCGCCGGCTTTGGGAACGTGACCATTGCGCTTGCCTTATATTCTGTGGTGGTTGCCCCTATCAGCGAAGAGTTGATTTTCCGTGGCATTACCTTAAAATATGCCGCAAAAGCCATGCCTTTTTTCCTAGCAAATATCTTCCAAGCATTCCTGTTTGGCGTATTCCATGGAAATATGGTTCAGGGCGTTTACGCATTTGCCGTTGGGCTGTTCTGCGGCTATATCTGCGTCAAGGGGGAAAGCATTTACCTGTCCATTTTGTTCCATATGCTGTTTAACCTCTGGGGGACATTCCAGCCAGATTTCCTCTCTTATGCCGGCAATTCCCTCCCTGTCCATTTAGGGATCCTTGCAGGGGCTGCCATCCTTTCTGGCATAGGGGCCTTCCTGTACCAAAGAGGCGTTAGGAACAGGCTGCCCGCATACTAACACGCGCCCCCGAAAACGAATTTTTATTTCATGCATATAATTTATTGTGATACACGCATTATCACGCAATACTTGAACATAAATAATTCAGCCCTGTTCCAACAGGGCAAGGACGGGGGAGAATATGCCAACAATAAGCCTTTGTATGATCGTTAAAAATGAAGAGAAACATATTACGCGCTGCCTTGACAGCGTGGCAGGGCTCGTAGAAGAAATTATAATCGTGGATACTGGTTCCACTGACCAAACGGCAGAAATAGCGTCAAATTATACATCTGACATTTATACGTACCCATGGAAAGATGACTTCGCTGACGCCAGAAACTATTCTTTTTCCAAAGCCTCCATGGACTACTGTATGTGGATGGATGCCGACGACATCTTGGAGAAGTCGGAACATGGGAAATTCCTGCAGTTAAAGCAGTCCCTGCCTCCAGATACAGATATCGTAATGATGAAATACCATACTTCTTTTGATGAAGCTGGCAGACCTTCTTTTTCTTATTTCAGGGAACGATGGGTCAGAAACTGTGCGCAATACCGGTGGGTTGGCGCAGTCCATGAAGCAATCCCGCCAAATGGGAAAGTGGCCTATTCTGACATTGGGATTTCCCACAAAAAAATCGGCGCTGGGAATCCAGGCCGAAACCTAAGAATATACCAAAAAATGATTTCTGACGGAAAACCATTAGACCCACGGCAGCAATATTATTATGGCCGGGAACTATATTACCATAAGCTTTATAAGGAAGCTGTTTTAGTGCTGGAACAGTTCCTTTCATCCGAAGGTGGCTGGGTGGAAAATAAAATAGAGGCATGTGCTGTCTGCGCCAATTGTTATTACCAGTTGGGCCAGGAACAAGCCGCGCTGGACACTCTTTTGCGCAGCATGGGCTTCGACCTGCCAAGGGCAGAGCTGTGCTGTGAAATCGGAAAATACTTTCTGGAACATGGTAATTTGCATACTGCCATTTATTGGTATGAAACTGCGCTGCACACACCTAAAAATGAATACTCTGGCGGGTTTATCCTCCCAGATTGCTATGATTATGTGCCTCTTTTACAGTTATGTGTATGTTATGACAAATTAGGCGACCAGAAAAAAGCGCAAGAATACAATGAGATGGCCGGAGCCTGCAAACCTTATTCCCCGGCATACCTTTATAATAAACAATATTTTGACAGCCTGTAACACGCCTGGGCAAAACACTAACCTTATCCATGCCTCGCAGCTTGCTGCGGGGTATTTGGCTATTTTTGCAGATTAGCACGCCAAAGTTCCTTTTCACGCCCTAAATTTATACGACAAAAAGTAACAAGAATTGCAACCCTGCATAAATTATTGGTAGAAAAAGATACTTTACAGTACTTTTTTCAAATTATCAGAAAGGTTGTGTTTTGAATGAATAAGAATGGCTTTTATAATAGCTGCCAAAATCAATGCCACTCCCACTGCTGTGAGCGCGGGCCTATGGGGCCAAAAGGCGACCAAGGGCCACAAGGACCACAGGGGATCAAAGGGGATACTGGCTGCCCAGGGCCGAAAGGCGATATTGGCGACCAGGGGCCTATGGGGCCTCAGGGAATTCCTGGCGCGCAAGGCGCAAGGGGGCCAAGGGGAAATACTGGCCCAATTGGACCCACTGGAAACACTGGCCCAAGAGGAAATACTGGCCCAAGGGGCTATGCAGGCCCACAAGGGATTCCAGGCATCCAAGGAGTGCGCGGCGATATCGGCCCGAAAGGTGACCCTGGATGTGAAGGGCCGAAAGGCGATATCGGCCCAATCGGGCCAGTTGGGCCTACTGGGCCTACTGGACCGGCCGGTCCGCAAGGGGATATTGGGCCACAAGGGCCAAGGGGCATTCCAGGGCCACAAGGGCCTTTTGGGCCTACTGGCCCTATGGGTCCCCAAGGAGTCACTGGCGCACAAGGCATTCAAGGGGCAACCGGGCCAATTGGGCCACAAGGCCCAAAAGGCCCAAAAGGCTGCCCAGGAGATGAGGGGCCAATTGGGCCTACTGGCGCAACCGGGCCTGCTGGTGCGACTGGCATTGCCGGGACAGGGGCAATTATCCCATTTGCGTCAGGGCTTCCAATCGCTCTGACCACGATCGCCGGGGGCCTTGCAGGACTTCCAGCCTTTGTCGGCTTCGGGAGCAGCGCGCAAGGGCTCACGCTGCTTGGTTCCACAATCAATATTACAAATGCCAGCGGAACACTTTCCAACTTTGCATTCCAGGTTCCGCGCGCTGGTACGATCACATCATTCAGCGCTTTCTTCAGCACAACACTGGCGCTTTCCTTGATCGGCTCTACTGTAACGGTAAATGCGCAAATCTACCAGTCCGCAACGCCAGACAATGTATTTTCACCGATCGCCGGAACTTTGATTGCTCTGTCTCCGTCACTTTCCGGAATTATATCCGTCGGGACATTGTTAAACGGTTCCCTTACAGGGCTTAATATCCCTGTAACAGCTCAGACACGGTTAATGTTGGTGTTCTCAGCAACAGCAAACGGCCTGACTTTAGTCAATACTGTGGCAGGGTATGCAAGCGCGGGATTAAGCATCAATTAAATAACAAAAGCCTCTCTTCCCAGAGCTGGTTGGACCAGCCATAGGGTTCCTGGAGCTTCCGGCATTAGGAGCCTCCAGGATATTTTTTTATCCGAACCCTGATTTCCACGCCGCCTTGCGGCATATTCTGGTATTGCAAAGACCCATGGTGCTTACTTACAATTTCACGGCACAAAGGTACCCCCAGCCCTTTCCCCACTATTTTTTCCTTTGGCACTGGGTGGCTGCCGTTTAGGATATCCAACAGCCCTTTATCCAGGCAATCATCCTTGTTATAAACCACAAAACCGTCCTCCTGCACGCGCAAACTTACATGCTCCCCCTGCCGGGACGTATTTAGGATTAAATTCCGCATCAGGCTTAAGAGCAGCGTTTTCTCCCCATAAATCCATTCCGCCTGCTGCCCTGTTTCCAAAAATGGGAAGTATCGCTTCAATTCGCCCAACAGTTCCGCTACCTTTACCTGCCCCATCCTTATGCTGCCTTCCTGCAGGTTCCCCATAATCAAGAGGTTCTCAATCAGCCCTACCATATGCCCCGCTTCCCTATCAATTTGGCTGCTGGCAAACGCAATGTCTTCTGGCTTTATATTTCCAAGGAGTATATACTGGGCATACCCCTGGATTGCCGTCAGGGGCGTGCGCAGTTCATGGGCAATATTGCTGACGGGCGCATATATCTTTTTCATTGCAGAATATAGGATTGTGGCAAGGGCTGCCGCCAGGGCAAGGGCCGTTGCCAACAGCAGCGCCATCTGTTTTTTCCATGTCCCATAGAAGCCGTCCATATTTTTCAAGTAAATGATATTTACCTTCCCCCAATCGGCGTCTTTGTAGCTGCTGGAAACACAGGCAAATGCCCCATGGCTGTTTTCCACAACCTCAAACCTTTTCCCAGCCCCTTCCCATGGAAACGGGCGGCTGTCCGCCAATACCCCAGCCTGGCTTTCCACCAGCAGGTAAACCTGCTGCTTTTGCAGCGTCCTGCAGTACCATTTCAGTTGTTCTACCCCATTGCTATCTTCTAATATAGATGAAATGCCATATTCCACCCTGCTTTCATGGAACAAGGTATCCTCACAATAAAAATCCAGGTTTTTGCGAAACGAATACTGTTGGATGAAAAATATGCTCCCAAATAAAATGCAAAGCACCAGCCCCATCGTCAACAAATAATTTTTTTCCCATATTTTCAATGTTATGCCTCCAGCCGGTAACCCGTCTTGTAAATGGTCTTAATGTGTTTTTCCCAACTTAATTTTTTCCTGAGGCGCTGGATATGCACATCCACCGTCCGGTCCTCCCCTTCATAATCCCATCCCCAGGCGGCATCCAAAAGCTGCTCTCTGGTTAAGGTAATGTTTTTATTATAAATTAAGGCCTTCAATAACTCAAATTCCCGTTTTGTGAGCATAATTTCCTCTCCTCGCTGAAAAGCCTGGCAGTTCTGTAAGTCTACCTCCACATCCCCCAGGCAGAATATATTTTCCTTTTGGTAACGCCTGAGGACTACATGCACCCTGGAAATCAATTCCTGGATATGGAAGGGTTTTACAATATAGTCTTCCGCCCCTCCGTCCAGCCCCCTTACCCTGTCATGGATTTCCGACCGGGCTGTCACATAAATGACAGGTACGTCCCCAAGCTGCCCCGCTAACCAAAACCCATCCATATCCGGCAGGTTAATGTCCAGCAATACCAGGTCTGCCTTTTGTCCCTTGATAGCAGAAAGAGCCTCGCTGCCTGTAAAGGCAGTGAGGCATTGATGCCCGTTTACTGACAGCGCCCGCACCATCAGCCCATTAATTGTTTTGTCATCTTCCACAATCAGCAATGTTGCCATTTCATTCACCTATTGGATGGTTGGAGCTGCAAAACACCTCCTGGTCAATCTCTATAATCTGCTCTTTTGTTAAGTCCCCGATTTTCGCAGCGCCTGCGTCCAGCCCGGCCTTTTCACAAACCGCAAGGATTGCTTCCTTTGCGCTATGCCCTGCGTTCACATCATTAATCATGTTTTCCAATGAGCTGTCTGCAAAATGCTCTTTGGCATATTCATCCAGCAACGGGCATTTTGCATGCTGTTCTAAGAGATTCTCTGCAAAACTTTTGCTGGCCTGGATAAAGCTGTCGCTTTCCGCCGCAACCTCTTTCTCAGAACGGCTTTCCAGCTTTTGGCTGGCACGCTCCTCTGCATGGGCTTTGGACCTGCCCATCATAAGGACGCTCCCCATAAAAAACAGGGCGGACAATGCCAGCATCAGCCCTGACACCCAAAAAATACTTCTGCTTCTTTCCAAATGTTTCATGTTGTTTCCCTCCTCTAAAGGCATCTTTTCCTGTTACAATGCTATCTTAACAGAAGGATGTTTCAGAATTATTACATTCTGCCGCTTTCTGGTATTTCCCCTACCTTAACAACCTTCGTGGCCACAGCCTCCTGGAAGGCCTGGTCATGCTCTACAAACACCATCGTTGGGGAAAACATCTGGACCAACTGCTCAATCTGCATACGGGAGTACAAGTCAATATAATTAAACGGCTCATCCCATACATACAAATGCGCCTGTTCGCACAGGCTCCTTGCAATCAACACTTTTTTCTTCTGCCCGCCAGAAAACTCTGAAAGGTCTTTTTCAAACTGCACCCGCTCAAAATCCAGCTTCCGTAAAACCGCCTTAAATAAACTTTCCTCTATCTGGCTTTGTTCTGCAAATTCAGACAGGCTCCCGCTTAAATGGGAGGTGTCCTGCGGCACATAAGAAACCACAAGGTTTGAGCCAACCGCCACTGTTCCTGTATGCTGGATAGGTTCCCCCAATAAAAGCTTTAACAGGCTGCTTTTCCCGCTTCCATTCCTGCCGTCTAAGGCAACCCTGTCCCCCCTGCGCACAGAAAAGGACACAGGCAAACAGACCTCTTTCCCGCCATAACAGGCTGCTGCCTCTGAAATTGAAACAAGGGTGTCAGCGTAATAATCCAATGGCTGGATTTTTAAGCTCTCTGGATTCTCCATATTTTTCAAAAGCCCTGCTTTCTCTTCCATTGCCTGGGACTGCCTTGCTTCTATTACTTTGGAACGCTTCATCATCTTTGCGGCTTTATGCCCAATATAGCCCCTATCTGGCTTGGAGCCTGAATTTTTCATCCCTTTTTTGGATTTTTCTACCTGCTCCGACCATGCCCCTGTACGCTTCGCAGCCTTTTGCAAACGCCGGATATCTTTCAAAAGGCGCTCTTTGCGCGCCATCTCAAATTCCTGCTGCCGCTCAAAATTTTCCATCCAGCAGGAAAAGTTCCCATTCCTCACCTCAATATCCGCCCGGTTTAATGAGAGGATATGGTCCACGCAGCCATCTAGGAACCGACGGTCATGGGACACCAGGATAAACCCTTTTTTCTTTTTCAAATATGCCGACACCAGCCCACGCGCCTTTAAGTCCAAATGATTGGTAGGCTCGTCAATCAATAAAAAATGCCCCTCGTTCAGGAACAACGCCGCCAGCAATACTTTTGTCTGCTCCCCATTGGACAACGTGCCAAAAGGACGCCAAAGGACCTCTGGCCCCACTTCCAGATAAGATAATTCCCGCAGGATTTCCCATTCCTCTGCATGGGGGCATACTTCCTGCAAGACCTCGTTTGTCCAACGTCCCATATCCCGCACAGGGTACGGGAAATAATCAAACTCCACGGAACTGGATATTTTCCCACTATATTCATATTTCCCCAGCAAAAGGTTCAAAAACGTCGTCTTCCCTCTGCCGTTGCGCCCCACAAAGCCCAGCTTCCAATCGGTGTCAATTTGGAAGCCCACATCCTCAAAAATAACGTCGTAACTTGTGGGGTAAGAAAACGTAAGGTGTTCTACCTTCACCATTGACATAATTTTTATCCCTCCATAGAAAAAAGCCGCAGGAAAGCCAATTCCTACAGCTCGATAAACGTAATTACGCCGCTTCTAAAAGCGGCAGGAAACGTTATAGAGTTAGAGAGACTTACCACTTTCCTGCAACAGGCGCAGCAATACCATCCAAAAGCACTGCCGCATATTCTGTTTTATCTGCAAGAAAAATGAAACATCTCCCCACCCCTTCCATATTTTTGGATAGTGTAACACAAAAACCCGGGACGGTCAAGCGTTTTCTAATCCCCATGCCCTCCCCGTCCCAAAAACACTGCCTTATAGCTTCTGAAGCTCTGCAAGCTGCTTTACTTCCTCAACCTTAAGCCCTGTGTACTTTGCTATTTTATCAATGGCCAATTCCCCATCCTTCAACATTTTCAGGGCGGTTTCTTTTCTCATCTCTTTCTGCCCTGTATTTAAAATCCTTCGTGCTTCGGTATCGCTCAACGCACCCTTCATCACCATCACCAATCCCTTCCTGCATACTTTTCCTGATATTTTTATGCTCTCATTTCCATTTATCAAAATGGATCATATCTATTATGCAACAAAACGAGCAAAAATGGAATAGGTTTATGGAAATTTACTTGCATTTCGGCAGCTTCCCATCCCCGCCTGGTACAGCATAGCTTTCGTGTCCTGAGAGGGACGGGCAGCCGCCCTTGATACGCCTTCTAAAAAGCGCCCCGCTTGCTATTTTCTCCCTATTTACCCTCTGCCTTTATGTATTCCCATTTTTCTGGGCCCCATAATAAAGGCATAATGGGACCACTTCCCCTGTTTTCTTATTTTTAAAAAGGGTCCTGACACGCTGGACATTATAATTATCCATACTGACCGTCGTATTATTTTTTATCTGGATGGCGCCGTCATTTTCACCTGAGCCGGCGGCAAGCCCTATAATTTTCCATCCTTTTTTCGGGGTAATTGATATCTTAGCTTCCCCCGTCCCATAATTCTTTACTCCGTACATTGGGCTTTTATTAAATTTTTTTGCATAATCTTTCTTCCCAACCTTATAGGCCTTGCAAGGGTTCTCATACTTCTTTACCGTCACCACGGTCGAGAACTTTTTGCCCGCATATTGGAAGGTCACTTTTGACTTCCCTGGCTTCTTGGGCAAAGGCTGGATGTAAGGGCCGCCAATGGAGCTCACCTTTAATACCCCGGGCTTACTGCTCTTCAATTTTGTGATTTTCCCATTTGGGACAGGGTTTTCTATGGATATCTGGCTCGCATAATCATAGTCGCGGTACTTAAAGTAAGGGTCATAATCCTCAAAAAGTATCCCTGGTTCTTTTCCTTTCATTTTATTGAACATAACGCAGGTATATTTTTTATTGATTTTTGGCTTAGGTTTTGCCGCTGCCTCCGCGCCCATACCAGGCAAAAGGGAAGCGCTTAATATTGCCGCCAAGAACAATGCCAAAAACGCCCTGGCTGTCCTCTTTTTTCGTTTCTTTCCCATCTTCTTCCTTTCCTTCTGAAAATATGATTGCTATGCTGCAAAGTCCCTATGGCATACAATAACAAGGGGGCATATGTGCATTATACCCCCCCGAAAAATTTCAAGTATTTTTTTGTCTTTTCAATATAATTTAGGAACAAACGCTTTTTTAATGCATTTCAAATTCCCTTGTAATGTCCTTCAGCCACCGGAAACTTTTATAATGGCGGTATACCACAGGTATCTTCCAGAATTCGTCCAGGCAAAGGACAAAGTACACCACCATTGGCGGCAGCTTAAATACAAATGCCGCCAGCAGCCCCAACGGCACGCTGACGCACCACATCACAATTATGTCGCAGACCATCCCAAACCTGGAATCGCCCCCTGCCCGGAACACTCCGGCAATCAGCAGGGTATTCATTGCCTGCCCCACCACATAATAGGAGCTGATAATCAGCATAATATCCAGGTAGCCGCTTGCCCGCTCTGTCAGGTTGAAAAATACAAATACTAAGGGGCGGATCAGCAGCAGGAACAGGCCTGTCAAAACTCCAACGGCAAGGGTGACATAACAGGATTTCTTTGCATCCCGTTTCACCTCGTCCATTTTCCCTTCGCCAATTTCAATCCCAAGCAATACAGAAGCTCCAGCCCCCAGGGCAAAGCACAGGATTGTGCAGAGGCTCCTGACTGTGGAAGCCACAGAGCTTGCCGCCACCACATCTGCATTCAAACGGCCCATAATGGCAGAATACATGGAAAACGCAACCGTCCAGGCACAATCATTTATAAGCGCTGGAACAGCATATTTCACAAAATCCTGGAATAGCAGCTTATGGCTGCCAAACATAAGGCGAAGGTTTATTCGGAATACCTTGCCCCGCGCCGCGTCCACCAGGCATAGCAGCAATTCCACTATCCGGGCGGTTACAGTCCCGATTGCCACGCCTATCACGCCCAGCTTAGGCGCGCCCCCGATGCCAAATATAAAAACCGCATTCAGCGCTATATTCATAACCAGGGCGGTGGTGCTAATCACTGTGCTGATAGGCGCCCGCTCTATGCTCCGAAGCGCGCAGAGGTACACCTGTGAAAAACTCATGCACACATAAGACACCCCGATTATCCTTAGGTACCTTGCCCCTATGGAAATTAACTCCCTGTCATTTGTATAAATTGACATCAATGCCTCTGGAGCCGCCACTGCCCCAATGGCAAGCGCTATTGTAATCACCGCCGCTATTTTGACTGCAATGCCCATCACTGCCTGAATGGAATTGGTATCCTTCTTGCCCCAATACTGGGAGGCCAGCATCGTGACCCCAGAAGAAATCCCAAAAAACACCCCCGACAGCAAGAACTGGAACTGGTTCGCCAGGGAAACCGCGGACAGTTCTGTCTGCCCCACATACCCCAGCATAAACACATCTGCAGAATTCACTGCGTTCGTAATAAAATTTTGAATCGTGATTGGGATCACCAACGATGCCATTGCATGGTAAAATCTCCTGTTTTCTGCTTTCATTTTATTTTCCTCCAAAAAAAGAACCCCGCAAGCGGGATTCTTTTCACATAACCATACACTTGTGCAATCTCTAAACGTTGAACCGGAACAGAATCACATCCCCATCCTTGACAATGTATTCTTTCCCTTCCAGGCCTACCAGCCCTTTCTCCTTTGCTGCTGCAAGGGAGCCGCAATCCAGCAAATCCTGGTAATTCACCACCTCTGCACGGATAAACCCACGCTCAAAATCAGAATGGATTTTCCCTGCAGCCTGAGGCGCCTTGGTTCCTTTTTTTATGGTCCATGCACGTGTTTCATCTTCCCCTGACGTCAAATAGCTAATCAGCCCTAACAGGCTGTAGCTTGCCTTTATTAATTTTTCCAGGCCGGACTCCTTAAGGCCCAGCTCTTCTAAAAACATAGATTTCTCTTCTTCGTCCAGCTCCGCAATTTCCTGTTCAATCTGCGCGCAGATTACAAACACCTCGCAATTCTCTTGAGCTGCATTTTCACGCACTTTCTGCACAAACTCATTTTCCGCGCCGTCATTTGCCAAATCCCCTTCCGCCACATTCGCCGCATAAATCACTGGCTTTGCAGTCAGCAGGTTATAGTCCCTAAACCAAAGGGATTCTTCTTCGTCCTCGATTTCTAAAGTCTTAGCAAGCTTCCCATCTTCCAAATGCGCCTTCACGCGTTCTAACAAGCCCAATTCTTTTGCCAGAACCTTGTCCATCCTGGCTCCCTTGCTTGCCTTTGCAATCCTGCGCTCCAAAATTTCTATATCAGAAAAAATCAATTCTAAATTAATGGTTTCAATATCCCGCACTGGATTGACGCTTCCATCCACATGCACAATATTGCTGTCCTCAAAACAGCGCACTACATGCACAATCGCATCCACTTCACGGATATTGGATAAGAACTGGTTCCCCAGCCCTTCCCCTTTGCTCGCGCCTTTCACAAGGCCGGCAATGTCCACAAACTCAATCACGGCAGGCGTTACCTTCTTTGACTGGTATAAATCCCCCAGTTTATTCAGCCGCCCATCCGGCACCGCCACAACGCCTACATTTGGGTCAATGGTGCAGAATGGGTAATTTGCAGACTCTGCCCCTGCCTTTGTCAATGAATTAAATAATGTACTTTTCCCTACATTCGGCAACCCTACGATCCCTAGTTTCATTTTTCTATATACCTCCTTGAAAATGCCTTAAAATAGGCACTTTTCACAATTTCTATATTTCTTAGAACACCAATCCGAGTACCAATTTTAAATGACTTTGAGCATTTTTTCAATATTATGCACTTCCCTTGCTTTTTCATCATCGTTAACATGGACATACAGATACCATGCATCAACTATTGGATTTTCGCATGATTTTTCAGTCCTTGGACTCTATCACAAGCAACACCCCGTCCCGGAAAGAAATTTCCGCCTGTTCCCCAGTGATCTCGTTGCTGACCCCCAGGGAATGGTAACATTCCAACGTATACTGGTCCAATGGGTACTTAAACCCTGTCAAAGTAAGGCCTGTCACCTGAGGGGTAAAAGGCAGCAGCGAAACATATTTCCCATACTGCCCCCCTTTCTTAAGCACAAGGCCTTCCCGCACCATACGGATACGGTTATTTGGGTCCGCCATAATAACTTCCACGCCCTGTTCCATCGCCATCCCCAAAAGATGGATGTTCCCCAGCACATGGTCAAGCCTGGAACCAGTTGCCCCCAGGATATGGATTGCCCCACAGCCCTGCCCTATCGCAGTGCGGATAGCAATCTCTGTGTCCGTTTCATCTTTCTCTGGCTGAAACTGCAGTACCTTGGGTTTATCTTCCTTTAAGCCCAAAAAGCTTTGCAATATTTCAGGCTTTACAGAGTCAAAATCCCCCACGATATAATCAGGGACCCAACCTTGCCGGTAAAAGAAAGACATGCCAGAATCCACTGCAATGGTAAGCCCAAAATCATAGTTTTCTATATAGGAAGCAGCAAAACCATCCTCCAGATGGCCGCCGCTGATAATCAATGCCTGCATCGTTTCCCTGCCCCTATTTCATAATTTCCAAGAATTTCTTCACATTGCCCGCCACGTCGCCACGGAAAATTGTGCTTCCTGATACAATCACATTCGCCCCGGCTTCCAGTATCTCCTCTACATTAGACAACGTAACCCCGCCGTCCACTTCAATATCTGTGGAAAGCCCACGCTGTGTAACAATGCGCCTTAATTCACGGATTTTATCCAAGGAATACGGGATAAATTTCTGCCCGCCAAACCCTGGGTTTACTGACATAACCAGCGCCATGTCCAGCTTCGGCAGGACATATTCCAGCACGTTCAGGCTTGTTGCCGGGTTCAACGCGACAGCGGCGCGCATCCCTTTTTCCTTGATTGCTTCTATTGTCCGGTCTAAATGCCCGCATGCCTCTGCATGGACAGTAAGTATGTCCGCCCCACAGTCTGCAAACTCTTTTACATAGCGGATTGGCTCCTCTATCATTAGATGCACATCAAAAACACGTTTGGTGCAAGGACGGATAGACTGGATGACAGGCATCCCAAAAGATATGCTTGGCACAAACGCGCCGTCCATCACGTCAATATGCACATACTCTGCGCCTGCCTCGTCAATCTCTTTCATCTGTTTCCCCAAACATGTAAAATCTGCCGATAAGATAGATGGTGATAAGTAATTCATAATCCTTCTCCTTTTCTTTTAACCTCTTTACAGGTAATCTCTTTTATGCCTCTTTCCCCATACCCCTTCCATACTTCTTTCCATGTTTCAGCTCTTCATACAGTAAAGCGTAGTCCCCATACCTCATCGGGCTTACTTTCCCTTCTTCCAAAGCCTGTTTCACACTGCATCCAGGCTCATGGATATGGCTGCAGCCCTGGAACCTGCAAGACCCCTCGAAAGGCTGGAACTCCCGGAAATACAGCTTCAATTCCTGCTGCCCTATGCCTGAGAGGTAAATGGAGCTAAACCCCGGCGTATCCACAATATAGGCCTGCCCCTGGATATGGATAAGCTGGGAATGCCGCGTGGTATGCTTCCCCCGTGCAATCTTTTCACTGATATCCCCAACCTCCATGCCTGCCTCAGGCTGCAGTAAATTAATCAGCGAGGATTTCCCCACGCCGGAAGGCCCTGCCACCGTAGTGGTTTTGCCCTCTAGCGCTTTATGGATTTCCCCAATCCCTTCCCCATCCTTGGCGCTGGCAAAAATAACCTGGTACCCGCAGCCCCCATATATTTCCTGGAGCCTGGAAAGCTCCCCTGGGTTTACCAAATCCTGCTTGTTAAAGCAAATTACTGTCCCCACCTGCTGCTGTTCCATCAAGACTAAGAACCTGTTAAGCAAATTGAAATTTGGCTTTGGCTTGTCTGCCGCAAAAATCACAAGCGCCTGGTCTATATTTGCCACCGCTGGGCGGGCCAACTGATTTTTCCGCTTTAAAATTTGCACAATATTCCCTGTTTTCTCCGCCTGGCTGATTAGGGCAACCTCCACGTTATCCCCCACAAGGGGCTTTATCTTCTCTTTTCTAAAAATCCCTTTCGCCTTACATTCAAAGACCCCGGCCCCTTCCACATGCACATAATAGAATCCGGCAATCCCTTTTATAATTTTTCCCTGCATATTGCAATTCCCAATTAGTTCTGGGTAAAGCCCACCCCCTCAATGACTGTCTTGTCTGTCTCAGTAATTTCCGCGTCATCTTCATCGCGGTATGACCATTCCCATTCAATGACAAAATATCCGGTGCTGCAGTTTTCAATATTAGACGCATTTACCGTATACGGGAATGAAGTCGCCGTCCAACTGTTAATCACATCATCCCCCTCTGATTTATGCAAAGTGATTTTTGCTTCCACACGGGTGGCGTCTAACGGGATACTGTTCGGAAGGTTTATCGCATAATTGTTCAGTGAATAATACTGGGTCGTTATCTTTTTCCCTAAGCTGATGGTCAGCGTAACCTGCGTCCACTTCTCCACCGTCTTCCCTGGTGAAATGCTCTGGCTAATCACATTGCCTTCTGGGATATCGTCCGAATAATCGGAGGATGTGCTGACCACTTCAATCCCTGCTGCTGTAAGCTCCGCCCGGGCATCCCCTTCTGGCTTATTGCGTACATCCGGCATCTGGATTGTTTCCCTTCCCTGGCTTAACATAACGGTTACGGTATCGCCTTTCTTTGCCTTAGCCCCCACATCCGGGCTTTGGGAAATCACCTGGTCGTTCGGTATGGAGTCGTCATGCTGATAATCAAACACCGGCACCAGGCCAGCGTTGCGCAAAATAGACTCTGCTTCGCCCTTAGACTTTCCTTTTACATCCGGTACATCAAATTCCCCAACGCCGCTGCTGATGGTCACACTGATTGTAGTGTTTTTCTCTACCATTGCCCCTTCTTCCTCGCTTTGGGACACAATCTGCCCTTCTGGATATTCCTCAGAAGACTCCTCCCCGCCCCTCACAATGCCAAGGCCAATATCATTCAACGCCTTCTGCGCTTCTTCATAAGTCTTCCCTTTCAAGCCAATCATCTTTACTTTTTCAGCCTCGTCATCCTCCTCTTCCTCCCCTGGCTCTTCTGTCCCTTCAACCTTGGGCGGTTCCATGCCGTCCTTTTCCCCGCCGCCAAATTTAAAGAATCCAAGGAAGCTCCCGCCGATATAGATGATAATTGCCACAATGATGACTGCCGCCACAATCCCCATAATGGTCACTGCCTTTTCCATCTTAGGGTTTAAAAAGCCTTCGTCATCTTCCTCTTCGTCATCCTCCTCTTCCACTTCCCCCTCGTCTTCTAACTCTTCTTTATAGTAAATATTCCTGGTCTGCTGCTTGATTGTCTCCACCTCGTCCTGCTTCACAATCCTTGTCTTATCCTGCTGCCCCAGTGGGACCATCACCACAAAATCTTCACCTGGGCTAATCAACGCCTTTTTAAGGTCCATCAACAGGTCGCTTATGTTGTCATAGCGCCTGTCTGGGCTTTTCTGGGTACATTTCAGGATAATTTTTTCAATACTGATTGGAAGGTTCAGCGCATAGGCGCTTGGCGCCACCATCTCTTCCTGCAAATGCTGGATTGCCACCGCCACTGTGGACTCACCGTCAAAAGGCACCTTTCCAGTCACCATTTCGTACATTACAATCCCCAGGGAATAAATATCGCTTTTCCCGTCTACAAACCCGTTCCTGGCCTGTTCCGGGGAGGCATAATGCACAGAACCCATCACGTCGGAATTGATGGTGTTGCTGTTTGCCGCCCGGGCAATCCCAAAATCTGTCACTTTTACTTTGCCCTCTGTGGAAATAATAATATTTTGCGGCTTGATATCCCGGTGGATAATATGCTTGTTATGGGCGGCTTCAATCCCCCTGCCCACCTGGATAGCAATGCTGACCGCTTCCTTAAAGGACAGCTGCCCCTTCTTCTCAATATAAGTCTTTAATGTAATCCCTTCCACATATTCCATAACAATATAATGGATCGAGTTCTCGCTCCCCACATCATATATATTTACAATATTGGGGTGTTCAAGCCCTGCCGCTGACTGGGCTTCCGTCCGAAACTTTGTCACAAAGTTCACGTCCTCGGAAAACTCCTGCTTGAGTACTTTAACCCCCACAAACCGCCCAAGGATATGGTCTTTTGCCTTATAGACGTCAGCCATCCCCCCGGTTCCTGCTTTCCCTAATATTTCATACCTGTCTGCAAGATAGATTCCCTCTCTTAACATATTTTCACCTCACCTGAAAATGGTTCTGTCAAAATCACCGTAATATTATCATTCCCGCCATAACTGTTGGCAGCGTCAATCAGTTCATCCATGGCATCCCCAATATCTTGTCTTTCATTTATAATATTAAATATCTCCTGGTCTTCTAGCATATCGGTCAGCCCGTCCGAACACATCAATATCTGGTCCCCTTCTTTTAATTCTACCTCAAAGAAGTCCACCTCAACCTCTCGCCCGCCGCCAACTGCCCTGGTTATAATATTCCGGTCTGGATGCATCCTCGCCACTTCCTGGGAAATTTCCCCCCGCCGCACCATTTCCTGCACATAGGAATGGTCTTTTGTAATCTGCCGGAACAACTGGCCTACAAGGTATAGCCGGCTGTCCCCTACATTCGCCACGCACAGGTCATGGCCCTGTACCGTCGCCACCACCACCGTGGTCCCCATGCCCTCTAAGTCAATGTCTGTCTGGGCTTTCTCCATAACCGCCTTATTCGCCCGCTGGATCGCCTTCTTTATTATGGCAATGGGCGAAACCTCACTGCTGGTCCTCACAAAATCCACAATTGTCTCTACCGTATATCTTGAGGCGTAATCTCCCGCATTATGACCACCCATGCCATCCGCTAAAATTAGCAGGTTCGGCAGATTCCCAACTGGCGTTTCGGAGGTATACATATAATCCTGGTTCATATCCCGTCTTCTCCCCGTATCCGTTCTGGAAAAAGTCTTCATGCTTCCCGCCTACCTTTCTGAAAATCGTCTCCGCAATTGTCCACAGGCTCCGTCAATATCCTGTCCCATTTCCCTTCTAATAGTAACATTTATTCCATATTTTTCAAGTTTATTTTTGAAATTCAAAGTGGCCTGGCGGCTTGGCGGCACAAACCCCCGCCCTTTCACTGGGTTGACCGGAATCAGGTTCACATGGCAGTTTATCCCCCGAATCAGCCCTGCAAGCTGCCGGGCATCCGCTTCCCCGTCGTTGGCGCCTGCCACCAGGCTATACTCAAACGTAATTCTCCGCCCTGTCTGCTGCACATAATGCCTGCATGCCTCCACCACCTGGATGACCCCATATTTTTTTGCCACTGGCATCAGCAGAAGCCTTTTTTCCTGGGACGGGGCATGGAGGGACAGCGCAAGCGTAACTTGAAGCCCCTCCTCTGCCAGATGATATATATTTGGGACAATGCCGCAGGTGGATATTGTAAGGTTCCGCTGGCTGATATTCAACCCGTTCCCATCCGATATCATCCTGATAAATTTCAACAGGTTCCCATAGTTGTCCAATGGCTCCCCCATCCCCATCACAACTACATGGGACACCCGCCTCCCACTGTCCTTCTGAATCTGGTATACCTGCTCTAACATTTCCGCAGGCGTAAGGTTGCGCACCAGCCCGCCCAATGCAGAAGCGCAGAACTGGCATCCCATACGGCACCCAACCTGGGAGGAAATGCATACGCTGTCCCCATGCCTGTAATGCATCAGGACGCTTTCCACCATGTTCCCATCTGCCAAAGAAAACAGGTACTTCCGGGTCCCATCCACTTGGGAACACTGCACCTTTTCCTTATGCAGCACAGCCAGTTCGCATGTATTTGTTAATTTATCCTTTAATTTTTTTGAAATATCTGTCATTTCCTCAAATGTTTCCGCATGCTTCACATGCAGCCAGGAATAAACCTGTTTCGCCCGAAATGGCTGTTCCCCCAGGGAAACAAGGAACTCCTTCAATTCTGTTTGGTTCCATGACTTTATATCTGCTTTTTCCATAAATTACTCTTTCTTTCTAAACTTTGCCAGGAAAAACCCGTCGCACATGCCTTTTTGGGGCAAAATCTGTTTTTGCTGCTCTAGGCAAAATTCTGGATGCCCCTGCAAAAACCATGCCGCGTTGCCTTCATTTTCCTCATAATTAATGGTGCAAGTGCTGTACAAAAGCGCCCCTCCCGGCTTGACATACTGACGGACAGTATGGAGGATCTCCCGTTGAAGGGCGGCAAGCTCCCTACAGGCTGTTTCCTTTAATCTATATTTAATATCTGCTTTCCTTCCTATCACCCCTAACCCAGAGCAGGGCAAGTCTGCAACCACTATGTCTGCTTTTCCAACTTTCTCCTTGTCCAATACCCTGGCATCCGCCGCTTTGGCACAAATATTGGGAAGTTGGCAGCGCGCTATGTTTTCCCGTATCAGGGAAACTTTATGTTCTGTCAAGTCCCTGGCTTCCACCAGCCCGGTCCCATTTAAAAGCTCCGCCATATGGATGCTTTTCCCGCCGGGGGCTGCACAAACATCCAAGACATAATTTCCTTCTTTGGGGTCCGCCCACAGCCCAACCTGCATGGAGCTTACATCCTGCACATGGAATTTCCCTGCTGTAAAAGCTGGAATCCGCTCTAACGTATCATAACCCTCAAGAAAAAGAACATCTATAAGCCCAGGGTCTTTGACTTGCACCTGGGCTGCTTTCAGTTCTTTTTCCAATTCTTCCTTTGTGGTTTTCAGGGGATTGACCCGAATTGCGGTTGGCTGTTTGGCCAGGAATGCTTCCAGAATCTTTTCAATCTGCCCAAATGAATAGGTTTGCTGCCACATCTTGATGACCCATTCTGGCATGGAATACCTAAGGGAAAGGTATTTCAACGGCTCCGCCTCCCTGTCTGGCATAGGAACGCCCATTAGGTTCCTGCTAATGTTGCGCAAGACCCCGTTTACAAATCCCTTTAAATTCCGAAAGCCCCTAGCCTGCGCCAGCTTTACCGCCTCATTGCAGGTGGCGGAAGCTGGGACAGCATCCATATATTTCAGTTCATAAACGCTGCTCCTTAGGATGCAGCGTACCACAGGCTTCATTTTTTTCACTTCCACGCTGGAAAACTGGTTCAGCACATAATCAATCCATATCATATGTTCCAGCGTGCCTTCGCATACACGTTTCAGGAAGCTGCGTTCCTGCTTATCCAAATATCGGTATTTGTCCAGGACATTGCGTATGGCAATATGGCTGTATTCCCCGTCCCGCGTAACCGCCAGCATAACTTCCAGCACTAATTCCCTGACATTTACGGTACTGCTGCCCATAATCCCTCCAATCCCTTCTTCTAATCGTTCCTTCTTCCGGCAAGAAGCACCAAACGCAAAAGCTGCAGGATTGACGCCGCTGCGCCAGCCACATAAGTCAATGCCGCCGCTTTAAGGACTTTTTTCGTCCCCTTAAGCTCCTCCTGCGCCAAAATCCCCGTCTCCCCTAAAATCCTGACTGCACGGCTGGATGCGTTAAATTCCACAGGCAGGGTGACAAGCTGGAACAGCACTGCCAAAGAGAAACATAAAATCCCAATATTAATCAGTAAAGACCCGGTACTGCTGGTGATGAACAAACCAATGACAATCAAAGGCCACGCCAGAAAAGAGCCGAAATTAGCTAACGGCACAATGGCGCTGCGGATACTTAAAGGCGCATAATCTTTCTGATGCTGGATGGCATGCCCACACTCATGGGCAGCTACCCCAACAGCCGCCACAGAAGACGACCCATAAGTGCTGTCAGACAGCCTTAACACCTTATTGCGCGGGTCATAATGGTCTGTCAGGTTCCCAGAAATATGCTGCACGCTCACATCATAGATCCCTGCGGTATGCAAAATATGCTCCGCCGCCTGCGCCCCCGTCATGCCCGACATGCTACGGACTCTGTTATATTTATTGAACGTAGTGTTCACCCTTGCCGAGGCAATCAGGCAAATCACCGCCCCAACTACAACTAAAATATACGTGGGGTCAAAATAATATCCATACAGTGGCATAAAATCACTCCTTCTTTCTTTTATTTATAGGCAACTGCAAAACTGCTAAAACCATGTTCAGCAGGGGCTTCCATAATTTTTAAGCCTTGGTTCCATGGCGCCAAAATGCATTTCTTAGCTTTTGTATGGTGAAATACTTCTGCTTACATTTTTTGAACTAGATATGAAATTTATCAAATGATTGAGTTTCCAAATTTTCTATTATTTCCCTAGCCGTTTCCCAGCTTCCAAAGGGAACCCTCGAAGGAAAGCGTCTGCGCCCATCCTTTTTTTCCCTTCCATCTGGATTTCCTTTAACACTAAAACCCCCTGGCCGCATTGGACCCCTATGGAATCTTTTGCAACGGACACAATGGTTCCCGGCTCCTGCGCAGGGCCATTCTCTTGCCGCACGCTTGCCTGCCAGATTTTTAATGTCCTGCCATCCAGGTACGTGTAGGCGCTTGGCCATGGGTTCAGCCCCCGGACCAGCCGTTCCAATTCCCGGGCTGGTTTCCCCCAGTCCACTTCACCCATCTGTTTTTTGATCATCTTCGTATAGGTTGCTTCTTCCTGGTTTTGCGGCACAGGCTGTATAGCCCCCCTGGCAATCAATTCCAATGCTTCCACGCAAAGGGCGGCGCCTGTCTGTGCCAGACGTCCAAAAAGGCTCCCGCCTGTCTCGTCCTTGTGGAGGGCCACCTCTTCTTTCAGGAGCATATCCCCGGTATCCAGCCCTTCATCCATCTGCATAATCGTTACGCCAGTCACTTGCTCCCCATTGATTACCGCCCATTGGATCGGGGCGGCGCCGCGGTATTTCGGCAGCAGGGAAGCATGGACGTTGACGCACCCATAACGCGGCATTTCCAAAATCTCTTTTGGGAGGATCTGCCCAAAGGCTGCAACGACAATGATATCTGCGTCCTGCCCCCTTAAATATTCCACGCATTCTGCCTCCCGCACCCGCCTGGGCTGGTAAACCTCAATCCCATGCGCCAGGGCGGCCTCCTTCACAGGCGTGCGCTGCATAGCCTTGCCCCTTCCCTTGGGTTTATCCGGCTGGGTAACCACCAGGGCGATTTCATGCCCTTTCTGTATTAACGCTTCCAAAGCCCCTACCGCAAAATCCGGGGTTCCCATAAAAATAATCCTCATAAGGTCACTCTTCCTCCTCATCCTCATAAACGGCGTCATGGAGCGGCCCCTCTATCTTTTCCACATACATATGCCCGTCCAGATGGTCAATTTCATGGCAGAATGCCCGTGCCAGCAGTTCTTCCCCTTCCACCTCAAAACGCTCCATATTTTCATCCCATGCCTCAACCTTTACATAATAAGGCCTTGTCACTGTGCCGGCTTTCCCTGGGAGGCTTAAGCACCCTTCGTCGCCGGTCTGTTCCCCACGGCTGGCAATAATACGTGGATTAATCAGCACAATAGGGCCGTCCCCCACGTCAATCACCACCAAACGTTTTAAAATCCCAACCTGTGACGCCGCAAGCCCCACGCCATTCCCGTCATACATTGTCTCCAGCATATCCTCAATCAATACCTTAAGTTTTGGGGTTACCTCTTTCACTTCCCTGCATTTTTTTGTTAATATTTCATCACCCATCTGACGGATATTCCGCAAAGCCATAATTTTTCCTCCTTATTAAAAACCATTCATTGGATCAAAGTCAAACTGCATGATAATATTTGCAAACTCCCGATGGCTGCCCACAAACGCTTCCAGCACATCTTTTATCTTCACTAATTCCTGGTAATCTTCATGCTTAAAATATATCACCTTTTTATAGATATCCTTCACCTTTGCCACCGCTGCATTTGCCGGGCCGACCACCGACAGCCCTGAGAGCTTCCCACTGTCCTGTGCCTGGCGCACTTTCTTGCCCAGCAGCTCCGCGCTTAAGGCCGCCGTCATCTCGTCTTTGGACGCCACAAGCATTGCCATCATATGCCCGCAGGGAGGGTAACCCATCAATTTCCGGCATTCCATCTCTGTTTCATAAAATTTCACATAATCCTGCTGCCCAGCCAGTTCAATACAATAATGGCTGGGGCTGTAAGTCTGTATCACCACTTCCCCTGGAAGGCTGCCCCGGCCTGCCCGGCCTGCCGCCTGCGCCAAAAGCTGGAACGTCCGCTCCACTGCATGGAACTCGCTGATATACAGTGACAAATCCGCCGCCAACACCCCAACCAACGTCACATTTGGGAAATCATGCCCTTTGACAATCATCTGCGTTCCAATTAAGATATCTGCCTCCTGGTTTGCAAAAGACGATAAAATTTTCTCATACCCAGCCTTATTCCTTGTGGTGTCAAAATCCATCCGCAATACCCTTGCCCCTGGAAATTTCCTTTTTACAATCTCCTCAACTTTTTGGGTGCCTGCCTTAAACCCGCTGATATATTTAGAGCCGCATTCTGGGCAGGCTGCAGGGACAGGCTCTTCATGCCCGCAATAATGGCAGACCATCCTCCCATTGTTATGCTGGCTCAGCGCCACATCGCAATGGGGGCATTTCAGCACATGCCCGCAAGACCGGCAGGAAACAAAGCCCGCCATCCCCCTGCGGTTAATAAACAGCATGACCTGCTGCTTTTGGTTTAGCCGCCCCTCTATCAATTCTTGAAGGCGCCCGCTTAAAATAGAACGGTTCCCTTGCTTTAATTCTTCCCGCAAATCTACAATCTCACACCTTGGAAGCGGCTTTTCCTCAATTCTTTTTTCCAGTTTCAGCAGGGCATATTCCCCCTGCATTGCCTTATAATAGCTGTCTAAAGACGGCGTTGCGGAGCCTAGCACAACAGCCGCCCCAACCATCCTGGCCCGCTCAATTGCCGTCTCCCGGGCATGGTAACGGGGCAGCGTTTCGCTTTTATAGCTGGTTTCATGCTCCTCGTCTATAATAATAACCCCTAAATTTGAAAACGGCGTGAACAATGCAGACCGCGGCCCTATCATAACGTCCAATTCCCCATGCTTCGCCCGTTCAAACTGGTCATAACGTTCCCCGGCGGACATTTTGGAGTTCAAAATCGACACCCTTTCGCCAAACCGCTGGTAAAATCGCACCACAGTCTGGTAGGTCAATGCAATTTCTGGTATCAGCACAATAGCCTGTTTCCCCTCTTCCACCATTTTTGCGATTAACTCTATGTACACGGCAGTCTTCCCGCTTCCAGTCACCCCATGGAGCAGCCAGGTTTTATGCCGCCCTTTTTGGGCGTCCTTCCAGATGCAGCCCACCAATTCCTGCTGCTCTTGATTCAGGGTAAGCTGTTCCTTGCCCTGCTTAAATTCCTCGCCAAATGGGCTGCGGTACATCCGCTTTTCTTCCACGCTTAAAATGCCCATCGCCCCCATGGCGCGGACTACGGAAGCCGTGATATTCAGTTTGCCAGTCACCGCCTCATAGGGAAGCGGGCTTTGCTCCATCAATGCCGTAAGGAGCCTTGCCCTTGCCTTATGGTTTTTCTTCTCAAATAGCGCAAGCTGCCCTGAGGCCTCTTTTTTGCTTAACTCAAGCTTCACAAAGCGCTGTTTTTTCTCCCTAGCCTTTTGCTTGATGGGAAGCACGGTCTTTAGGGCATGGTTCATGGTCCCCCCATAGTTTTTGCGCATCCACCCAGCCAGGGCGATTAGCTGGGACTCAATGGGGACGCTCCCCTCCACAACGCCATAGATTTCTTTCATTTTCCCTAAATCATACTCTGGCTTGTCAGTCAGCTCCACCACGTAGCCCGTTGCCCTGCGTTCCCCGTTCCCAAAGGGGATTTCCACCTGCATCCCTACGGAAAGTTTTTCCTGTAAATCCCCCGGCACTTTATATTGAAATGCCTTATCTAGTTTTTCATGGGAAATATCAATAATTATATTGGCATATTCCGCCATCGCTGCATCACCTGCATTATCCTTCCTGCGCCAATTCTCCCAAAACTTCCTGAATCAGCACACGTTCATCCATTGGGTACTTTTTGCCTTTGATTTCCTGGTAATCTTCATGCCCTTTCCCTGCAAGCACAATAATATCCCCTGCCTGCCCATGGGCAATCACATACCGTATCGCCTCTTTCCTGTCGGGGATTTCCACATATTCCCCGCTGGTCTTTGCCATCCCCACTTTGATGTCCTCTATAATATCCTGAGGCTCCTCATACCTGGGGTTATCTGAGGTAATGACGGATAAGTCCGCCAGCCTCCCAGAAACTTCGCCCATCTCATAACGGCGCAGCTTGGAACGGTTGCCGCCGCACCCAAATAAGCATACTAAGCGTTTTGGATTATATTCTTTCAATGTGCCCAACAAGCTTTCCAGGCTCATGGCATTGTGGGCATAGTCAATCATCAGCGTAAATTCATCTGAGACAGGGACCATCTCAATCCTTCCCTTTACCTTCGCCGCCTTTAACGCCTGTTTTATATTGTTGATTTCCACCTGGAAATGGCGGCAGATGGCAATGGCTGTCAGGGAGTTATATATGCTGAACCTGCCTGGCACGTCAACCTCCACTTCCATATCCACAAGCCCCTTCGCATGGTACGCCACGCCCAAATAGCCTGGCTTACCCACCAGCCTGGCCTCTTCTGCCACAAGGTCTGCCTCCGGAGAAAAGCCAAAGGTCTCAAGCTCACAGGTATGCCCCTCTAGCACTTGCTCCCAATGCTTGTCGTCCCGGTTCACAATCCCTATCCGGCACTGGTGAAACAGCATCCCCTTACATGCCAGATACTCCTCAAAAGAAGCATGTTCATTGGGGCCAATATGGTCTGGCTCGATGTTTGTGAAAATCCCTATGTCAAATAAAAACCCTGCCGTACGGTGCATCATAAGCCCTTGGGAAGAAACTTCCATTACCACGC
Source organism: uncultured Lachnospiraceae bacterium (assembly GCA_910585295.1). GTDB lineage: Bacteria > Bacillota > Clostridia > Lachnospirales > Lachnospiraceae > Petralouisia. The sequence continues at coordinate 26,845 of CAJUDE010000004.1, forward strand.
ACTGGCAGCCTGCCTCCACCATCTGGTGGAAATACTCCTGGACAATATAAGACTCCGGCGTGGTGTTATTTGCGGGGATTGTTTTATCCCCAACCACTGCCTCTATTGTGCCGATTAACCCTACTTTGTAACCTGCCTGCTCCAAAATGGATTTTACCATGTAAGTGGTTGTGGTCTTGCCCTTTGTGCCAGTAATCCCAATTATCTTTAATTTCTCCGCCGGGTGGTGGAACCATGCCGCCGACGCCAGCGCAAGCCCATACCGGGTATCTTCCACTTTCACCACTGTGACAGAGGCCGGCGCTTTTACATCCTCCTGCACTAAAACGGCCGCCGCGCCTTTTAACGCCGCTTCCTCCACAAAGCCATGGCCGTCTGACACCGCCCCCTTAATGCATACAAACAGGCAGCCCTCCACCACTTTCCTAGAATCATATACAAGTTCTGTAATCTCCCGCCCTATGTCCCCCTGCACCAGGGTATAGTCCAGGCGTTTTAGCAATCTATCTAACTTTTCCATTGTAATCCCTCTCTTCTAAAAGCATACTTTTTTTATTATATGATATCTTAAGGGATTTGGCAAGTTTGGCTAACATTTGAGTTCCCTATTTTGCAATCCATGGCGCCAAAAGGTTTCCAATCTGGATTTGTGGGAAAAGCGCCTTAAGCAGGCTTAACTTACAAATTTCTTCAATATTTCAATAAATGCATCCATATCCAGCGGCTTGGCAATATGGGCGTCCATCCCATTTTTCAGCGCCGCTTCTTTGTCTTCTTCCAATGCGTTTGCCGTCATGGCGATAATCGGCAGATGCTTCACATCTGCCCTTGGCAGGCTCCGTATTTCCCTTGTCGCCTCATAGCCATTCATAATCGGCATCTGCACATCCATCAGCACCACATCGTAATAATTTTCTTCTGCATCTTTTACCATTGCCACTGCATCGGTCCCATCTGGCGCAGATTCCACTACAAACCCTGCTTCTGTCAATATAATCTCTGCAATTTCCCGGTTCAGCTCAATATCATCCACTAACAGGACGCGCTTCCCGCCAAAATCTGCCAAAGTCCAGGACGCCACTTCCCCTTCTTTTTCTCCCATGTTGTTGGCAGCCAGAAGCGCAGATTTTAAATCTGACATAAACAGCGGCTTTGCACAAAAAGCCGTCACCCCTGCTTCCACCGCCTCCTCTTCAATGTCAGACCAGTCATATGCCGTCAGGATAATAATCGGCGCGTCGTCCCCAACCACGCTGCGGATCCTCCTTGCCGTCTCCACCCCGCTGGCTTCTGGCATCTGCCAGTCAATGATATAGGTATGGTAGGCGTCCCCCTCTTCATATGCGCTTTTGGCGCGGTATACCGCTTCCCTGCCAGAGGTGGTCCATTCTGCCCGCATGCCAATTTGTTTCAGCATCTTGCTAACGCTGTCGCAAGTATTGAAGTCATCATCCACCACCAATGCCCGTAAGCCTTCCATTTCTTTAAGCTGCTCTGCATTTTTCTCCACATCCTGCAGCTTTAAAGTCAACTCTACAGTAAATACGCTTCCCTGCCCCACTTTGCTCTCGACATGGATTTCCCCGTTCATCATCTCAACAATATTCTTAGTGATCGCCATGCCAAGCCCAGTTCCCTGGATGCCCGACTGGGTGGCGCTTGCCTCACGCTCAAAGGGTTCAAAGATATGTTCCACAAACTCTGGCGCCATGCCAATCCCATTGTCCTTAATTGTAAAAATATAATCCCCATACCCGTGGCGGAATGTGGTTTTTTGCATAATCCGAAATGAGATGCTCCCTCCTGCCGGGGTATATTTCACCGCATTGCTTAACAAGTTAATAAATACCTGGTTCATTTTCAGGGAATCCGCTACCACATCCTCATTGACCACCTCAAAAGTGTCAATAAACAATTCCAATTGCTTCGCCTTCACCTGGGGCTGTATGATATTTACAAGGTTATGCATCATCTCGGAAATATTGCATTCCTGCTCCTTAATCTGTACCTTGCCGCTCTCAATCCTGCTCATATCAAGGATATCATTAATGAGGCTGAGAAGATGGTTGCTTGAGGACAACACCTTCTGCAGGCTGTCTTTCACCTGCTCTTTATTGTCTATATGGCTGACTGCAATCGTGGTAAACCCAATAATGGCGTTCATTGGCGTACGGATATCATGGGACATATTAGACAGGAATGTGGTCTTTGCTTTGTTCGCATGCTGAGCCTGCATCAGCGCGTCCTGCAGGGCCTGGGTCTGCTCCCGCTGCTTCCTCTCGCTCTGTGTAATGTCTTTTGTGACTACCATAACCATAATGTCGCCTGTACTCTCCTCCCTTACCATCAAAAAGGACTGCCGGACGCAAAACTGAGTTCCAGATGGGTCTTGCTCCCAATATTCCACGTCCACTTCGCCTTCCCCTTTGACAAAGCATTCCTTTAAATACTCAAGGCTCACCACCGAGTCATAACTTTCCACCGATTCCGGCAGGACATGCTGCCTCCACTGCTGGAACCACTCGGATGCCTTGCAGGGCGCTTTCAGCCCTGCTTGGCTTAGCAGGGAAATTTGCTGCCCATTGATTGTGCGGATAATATCATTTTCCACCAAATCCTTTGTCAAATTGAAATCAAAAGTACAGAGGGCATTGGATATGATTGCTATCCGGTACTGCCTTTCCTTACGGTTTGCCAGGGACATTTTAGCCTGGATACGCAGCTCCTTCTCCTTCACTTCCGTGATATTCTGGCGGCTGAAAAGGGCTTTGGCCGCCTTGCCTCCCTTACGCTCTAGGCAGATGATATTCATATGCTCCCATCCGGTCACGCCATCCCGCCTAACATGGCATTCATAGCGTAAGTCCTCTTGCCCAAACAGGGCTTCCATTAGGGAATTTTTCTCCATACATTCTGCAAATTCCTGCCGCTCATCTTCCGTTCTTATCACAGAACATAAACTATTGTAAAGATCCTGGTATGGGCCGCTGGGCGCAAGGTTTTTGTCTCCTGGTTTTGTGCCTGCCAGGTACTGGTAGGTGTCTTTTTCAAAATCCACCATAACGAAACTGGGGAACAATGTATTGACCCCATTAATAATATACCCCATCTCCTGGTTTTCCCGTTTTAAGAGCCGGCGTTCCTTTCTTGAGCGGAAAATCAAGACCACAATATAAAGGGCAAACAGCGCAATCAAGGACATTTCCAACTGAACCCCTGTCAGGTTTGCCTTATTTATCATTGCCTGGGTTGCTTTTTTGGGGAATGTCTGTACTAAGACATAGCCATTTTCCGGCAGGTACATCACACAAATATTATCTGTTTTATTGCCAGAAGTGCAGACAAATGTCCCTTCCCCGCCTTCTTCAAATACTTTCCTGGCATCGCTGGCAGCCTTCCCGTCAATCACCTGCTCCCGCACTAGTGTGTCCAGCAAATCACCCTGGCAATCCCTTTCATCAGAACTGGCAATCACCCTTCCGTCCGGCATACATAGGTACACATATGCAGATTCCCCAAAATAAGTGGTTACAAGCATTTCCTTTAGGCTCTCTTCCGCCAAAAATGCCCCGCGGAACACGCCAATCACCTCGCCCTTATACCGTACAGGCGTATAGAAACAAGCCATTGGCTCGTTAAAAAGATGGGGGTCAAAGATAATCTCCGTCCCGCTCTTGCCCTGGATCCCATTTTTGTAAAAGTCCCGCTCTGTCACATCGGAAACGCGCCCGTCAGAAGCATAATCCCTGCCCTGTGCATCCGTATAAATCAAGGCGTTAAATACATGTTTGGAATCTTCCTCCATCTGCTTTAACATATCTGCAGTGACTGTAGGCCCCTGCAGGCTTTCTTCTAGAAAATGCGCATATGCAACAATCATGCTTTGGGCGCTTTTCAATTTCTCATCTACCTTGGCTGCCGCCAAATGCGCTGAATCCGCTGCATAATTTTTATTTTGCTCTATAATACGTTTCCGGTTCTGCGCTGTATACCATTGAAACAAAATAATGATTGCCAGAATTAATAGTAAGGCATATACTATTCCCTGCACTGATTTCTTTTTCCTAACCACCAAAATTCCCTCCATAACTATAAAGCTTTTTGCCCCATCCCTTGCTTCGGGGTATTTTACTGTTCCCTATACATTCCAAAAACACCCCCAAAAGCTCTTTCTGCTTTCTGGGGGTGTTATTATTTTTAACTATCCACATCCGCAAAAGATAATTCTGTCTCCGTTGCATGGAAGAATTCCTCTTTTGCCAGTCCAAAACAATCCAGAATTTTGGGTGAAAAAGTACCGCATTCTCCATCCATAATCATACGCGCCGCTTCATTCACTTCATATGGCGCTTTGTAGACACGCTTGCTGACTAACGCGTCATATACGTCCGCAACAGACACAATCTGGGCGCAGATTGGAATATCCTCCCCTGACAAACCATCTGGGTACCCTTTCCCATCATACCGCTCATGGTGGTGCCTGCAAATGTCATAGCAATAACGGTAGAAGCTATCCTCCTCCTGCCTGAACTTTTCCAAAAGCTCGCATCCATACACCGTATGCTTTTTCATCTCTTCAAACTCTTCTGACGTAAGCTTGCCTGGCTTGAGCAAAATGCTGTCTGGGATTGCGATTTTTCCTAAGTCATGCAATGCGGAGGCGCTTACCATCAATTCCACATCCTCTTCAGACAAATTATATTCTGGGTAAAACTGCACTAGGTACTTAAGCAATACGCTGGTATAGTATTTCACACGCTGGATATGCTCCCCAGACTCCAGGCTTCGGAATTCCACCACGGAGCTAAGTGCATTGATTAAGAACTCATTGTTCCTCTTTAGCTTCTCCCTGCTCTCCCTTAACTGCCTAGTCCGTTTCTCCAATTTCTTCTCAATATCAATCCTGTGGGAAAACAACTCTATTATGTTCATAGCCCGCCGCATTACCACTTTAGGGGTAAAAGGCTTATATACAATATCAGAAGCGCCATATTCATATGCTTTCAGCTCTGTATCCACAGAAGCCTCCCCTGTAATGATTATTACAGGTATGCAGTCCATATAACCTTTCTCTACCATATATTCCAATACATCCAGCCCGGATTTGCCTGGCATTATGACATCCAAAAACATTAACGCAACCTGCTCGCTGTTCTTTTCCAATAACTGGATTGCCATATCGCCATCTTCCGCTTCCAAAATGTCGAACTGTTCTTCAAAAATAAATTTTAGCATTTCGCGGTTAATGTCAATGTCATCGACAATTAGTAATGTATTCCTTTCCATGCTTTCTCCTTTGCCACAATTTTTTCTGTTTGCCCATTATAGCATAACTTCCCCCTGAAAGCAACCGTTTCACGCCCCTCCCTTAAGGACATAAAACAGTACGGCAGCTTTTATGCCCAAAAACAATGCTGCACATAGAATTGCAGCGGCATACATTAGCCTGTTGCTTCGCCTAATATCCTCAAGCTCCACTGGACGGATGTCATCCCCTATCGTTGGCTTTTTATGTTTTTTGCCAAAATACCAGGCGTCCCCCGCAAGCTGCACCTTTAGCGCCCCAGCCATCACCGCTTCTGTCTGTGCGGAATTGGGGCTTGCATGGCAATAGCGGTCACGCAAAAAAATTCGGAAAGCCCCCCGCATATCCATCCCGCACAACGGGCATGACAGCGCCATCGCCACTGCGCTGACCCGCGCCGGGATAAAATTTAAGATATCATCCAGCTTAGCCGCAGCCGTCCCAAAATACTGGTATGCCTCGTTTTTATAGCCTACCATGGAATCCATGGTATTCACTGACTTGTAGAAAAATCCGCCGACGCCGCCAAACAACGCCATATAAAACATAGGCGCCACTACGCCGTCGGAGGTATTCTCCGCCACTGTCTCCACCGCCGCCTTGATTACGCCTGCCTCGCTAAGCCCTTTGGTATCCCTGCCTACAATCATGGACACCGCTTCCCTTCCGGCGTCCAGCCCCCCTTCTTCTAGGGATTTTGCTACTCTCATGCTCTCCATTTTCAGGGATTTTGCCGCCAGAAGGCTGCCGCACATCAATGTTTCCAATAAAATGCCTGCCACTGGATGGACCCGGTAACAGGCAAATAAGAAGGCTCCAGGGACCAGCACAGAGCATCCTGCCACCACCGCTGCCAGCACGCCCCCTGCCAGCCGCTCCCCTTTCGGGGTATGTGGGAATATCCCACGGAGCGCCTGTTCTGTTTTTTTCACCAGCCAGCCAACCGCCATCACCGGATGGTACCAGCCTTGCGGGTCGCCAACTAGGAAATCAAATAGAATTCCCAGAAACAACGCTACTGCAGAATAAATCCCGACGCCCATTCCCAAATCCCCTCTTTTCCATGTTCCTATAGCCCGCCCCTTTTGGCGCCTCGCTGATAGTTTCCTCTAACGTGCCGCTGCTTCCACTGTATTGTTCAAACCGGCGTTCAATCTTTACCAGGTTCTCGGCATATTCTTTTAGCTCCGCCGCTATTTTCTCCCTGTCGTCCCGTTCCATCTTATACAGCACCCGATGTTCCATGCTTGCCCAGAAATCCATAGACATGGTGCGGAACTGTATCTCTACCGGGAAATATTCCATCCCATCCAGGCAGTATACCGGAACCCCCACAATCACATGGTAGCTGCGGTACCCGTTTGGCTTGGGAGAAGCGATATAATCGCATTCCCGTATGGCAATTAAATCCGACTGCCGCTTTAACGCGTCCGCAAGGATATAAATATCCTCCACAAAATAGCAAATCACGCGTATCCCTGCAATATCCTGCAAATAGTCCTTCGCATTCATTACCGTAGGCTCTTTTTGTTTCTTCCTAAGCTTGCCCTCCATGCTGTCTTTTTCTTTCATCCTGCTTTGTATATTATGTATGGGCTGCCCGGCAGATTCACTATACAGGTTATGCTTTAACACATTCAGCCTCGCCAGCAGCACCTCGCAGGCGTCCGCATAAGGCTGGATAAACGTATAATATTCCTCGTTCGTCATTGGTTATTATTGTTCCTCCTCCATGTTGTCACTGCTTCCCGAATTCAAAAGCAGCCTTCGAGAAAAATTATACCAAACTTTGTGCAGAAAAAGATAAAAAATTGTAATAAAAAATCTTAAAATTATGTGAAATTTCCTAAATGCCTGGAAACTCTGCCAGCCCAAACCGTAATTCTACCGTAAATTCCCCATCCAAAAGCCATGCCTGCGCCTCGCCGCCCATCTGCTGTGTAAATTCCCGGGCAATGGACAGCCCAAGCCCTGTGCTTTTACGGCTCCTTGATTGGTCCGTGGTATAAAAACGCTCAAAAATTTGCCCCATGTCCGATTCCTCTATGGTACTTGTCCGGTTAGAGGCCCTTACCACCGCCTGCCCATCTTTTGGCTCCATCGAAAATTTATAAGAGCCAGTGCCATGCACCAATGCATTTTTTATCAGGTTTTCTATAATACGCACAAAAGCATGGGGATCTACAAAAATAAAGCAAGGTGTGTTAGAGATTTCCACCTCCGGCTCGCATCCCTTTTCCAAAAAATCCCCATAAAACATAGAAATGGTTTCCGCAAACAAGTTCCCCCCATTTACCTTTTTGGGCTTCCACTCCATCTCCTTTGCCTCCAGCCTGGCATACTCAAACAATTGATTTAACATTTCTGTTAAATCCTCCAAACGGCGCCGGATGACAGACAGGTATTCCCTCTTTTTCCCCTCTGTCAAAAAAGGGTCCTGCAGCATCTGCACATATCCCTGAATAGAAGTGAGGGGCGTGCGGATGTCATGGGAAATGCTGGTTATGCTTTCCCGATAGCTTCGGTTCGCCTGGCTTAGCTTCCTCTGCCCTTCCCGCAGCTTTTTAATCAGGCTGTTTATCTCTGAAACCAATTCCCCAGTCTCTCCAACTGGGCAGGCGGAAGTCAAAAAAAGATTGCTGTCCTTTCGCCTTAAAAATTCCACCTGCCTCTTAAGATGCCTCACCTGTTTTTGATAACACAGCAAACGGACGGACAATATGCCCGCCCCAATTGCCAATATGCCAATCACTGCCCACAACATCGCTTCCATTTTTGCCCGGCCCCTTCTACTTTATATCTGCCTTCCGAAAATGCAAAGTCCCAGCTAACGCTGCAAATAAAAACCATCCCAGCGACACCAAAAGCCCACGGAGTATGGTTTCCCTCCCAAAATCCCCCGTTGGGAAACGCGCCTGCAAATCCAGCACCCAATAGCCTGACAGCTCAAATCCCAGATTATGGAACGCCAAATCCAACCCTTCTGTCAGGACGCTGGAAAATACGGCAACCCCAATGCTAATGGAAATGCCTGCCGCCAGGCTCCTGGTCAATTCCCCTAACAGCATCACAAGCCCTGCCAAAGAAATTTCAAACACTGCCTGCATAGCTGCAAACACCGCCATATCTTTCCAGTTTATCGCGTTTATTCCTTCCATCCCCAAAAAGAAAAAACCAAGGCACAGGGTAATGGCAATGACAAGCCAAGTCATCAGCGCCGCCGCAAATACTACCATTAACAATTTACTAAGGTAAATAGCTTCCCTAGAATGCCCTTTCCCCACAATATTTTTGACTGCCCCATCCGTAAATTCCCCAATCACAAAAATACTGACAAAAACCGACACAATAAAGCCGGAAAAATGGCTGTTTAACATCTGCTGCACGATATCAGCAACTCCAATCCGCTGCAGCAAAGAGAGAGGCTCCCCATTCCCATCCAGGCTTTCTTCCATCCCGCCTGTAATCACCACTCCCTGCCCAGACTGCTGGATATTTTCCAGCAGCAACAAAGAAATATACAGCAAAGCTGCAAGCGCCGCCGCGCTTAAGAGGCAGAACCCAAACGACCTGCTTTTCTTAAATTTATAAAATTCCCCACTTAACAGGTTAAGCATGTTCCCCACCTCCCAGCAATTCCATAAAATACCCTTCCAAATCCTGCCCTGACAGATAGCTTTCCGACACCTTAACGCCCCCGCTTATTAATTCCTGATTTATTTTCCATGGTTCTTCCAGGTTTTCAAAGATCCGAAGCACTCCCGGCTCAGGCACATCATAGCTTGTGATATTGCAGCCCTCCAAAATTGCCGCAGCCCGGCCTGTGTCATCCACCACCACTTTCTGGCACCTTTTGCACCTTACTTCCAACTCCTGCGCGTCAAATTCCTCCACTAAGGCGCCGTCCTTGATAATCCCGTACCGGGTGGCTATTTTAGACAGCTCCCCTAAAATATGGCTGGAAATTAAAATAGTAATCTGCCGTTCCTGGTTCAGCTTCAGCAGCAGGTCGCGGACTTCCTTAATGCCCGCCGGGTCCAGCCCATTGATTGGCTCGTCCAAAATCAAAAAATCTGGGTTGGAAAACAATGCAATGGCAATGCCAAGCCTCTGTTTCATGCCCATGGAAAAGTGTTTCACCTTCTTTTTCCCTGTCTGGGACAAATGGACAAACTCTAATATCCCATCTATGGCAGTTTTTTCGGTAATCCCAAGCTTCCTGCGCACCACTTCCATATTTTCCCTTGCAGTCATATTCCCAAAGGCGCCCGGCTTCTCAATCAGGCTTCCGATACGCACCCGCTGTTGTTCTAACTCCTGGGAGCCAAACAGCTCAATGGTCCCTTCCGCAGGCGCGGCAAGCCCGGACACCATACGCATAAAGGTGGTCTTGCCCGCCCCGTTCTTCCCAATAAAGCCGTAAATATCCCCTTTCCTCACATGCATGCTTACATTGTCCACTACCTTATGCTTCCCATATTGTTTGCTAACCCCTTCGGTCCTTAATACATAATCCATATATTTCCTCCTGATGCCTTTGATACATTCAGTATAGCAATGGGATATTTAGGAACTTTAGGGAAAGTATAAAGAAAGTATAAAGATTTCAATCCATTTTAAAGCCAATGCCCCAAACAGTCCGAATATAAGTTTCCCCTGGATGGGCTTTGGACAATTTTTGCCGTAAGTTGCTGATATGCACATTGACCGCATTGTCCTCCCCCAGAAATTCCTCATTCCAAACCGACTCATAAATATTGCCTTTTGTGAACACTTTCCCAGGATTGCCCATTAAAAGCTCCAAAATCAAAAACTCCCGCTTTGTAAGGGCAAGCTCCTGCCCGTCCACCTGCACCAGATAATCATCCTGCCAAATGCGGATGCCTTTGTATTCCAATACCCTGCCCGGCTGCGGCTTTCTGGAAGGGCCTTTGCCCATCCCCTGCTGCCCTGAGCCTCCCCTGCGCCGAAGCACTGCCTCAAGCCTTGCCAACAGTTCTTCCGTATCAAAAGGCTTGACCAAATAATCGTCCGCCCCCATGCGCAGCAGGGACACCCTGGTATGCACCCCATCCAACGCGGAGGACACAATCACGCCAGTTTCGGGATACCTCTTCTTTATGGCGCAAAGGACTTCTTCCCCTGACCTGCCAGGCAGCATTAAGTCCAGAATCACCGCCCCAGGCTTCCTCCCCTGCATGTACAGCAAGGCTTCCGTCCCCGCATATGCCTGGGCCACCTCATACCCATGCTGCTCCAAAAGTTCTTTTAACATATGGTTAATGTCATTGTCATCTTCTACAACTAATATGTACTCTCTCACAATTTCCACCTGACCCTTGCGCCGCCGCATTTTTACCGAACCCCTATATTGTCAATCGCCACCTTCCCCTTTTCCTCAGGAAAGCGGAACGTGACTTTGCAAATTTCTGCCCTGTCCACCCCTGTAAAATCCTCCATTGGAATGGAAACAGTCTGGAACTGGTGCTTATACGCTAGTTCTTTCCATATATACTGCAATTTATTTAACCGCACCAAAAAAGCTGGGTATATGGCGCAATATTCCCCTACCTGGACAACAGCTTCCTTTCCCTGGCTGTCCTCTGCCACAATTTCCAAATCCAACAGCTTTGCCTCCCCCTCTGCAAAACCCTCCTGCAAGTCCATTATATCAAATTGCAATGTTTTGCCTTCCAGGTCCATCTTGGGCATAGAAACCGACATGCATGCTTCTTTGCCTGCAGCGCCGCCTTCTTTATCCCATTTTAAAATAACTGCATAATTTCCCCTGGAACTGCCGTCGGAAAATTCCAAAAGCCCCTCCCGCCAGTTTCCCACATATTCCGCCTGGATCCTGGTTCCAGGGGCAGTGCCAGTCTCAAGCCTTACGTCCTCCTCAAAATTGCACAGTATTTCCAAATCAGAGGTTTGGTATGACTGTACATATAATGTTTCTGGCAGAAACTCCCCATATGCCCTGCAGTCGGCAAGCAGGCCCCCATATGCCCTTGCCTCCCCCATGGTCTGGTCCAAAAATGACTTGATAAATACTTTAGCAATCTGCTGTTGTTCCTGCTGGGAAAGAAAACCTCCCACATTCAAGGCGCGGTTTACAGGCTCCATTAGGTCATATTGCCCCCACAGGGAATTGAACTGCCCGTGGTTCGCCCCCGCCAGGTACAAAGAAGCCTTCATGCAGCCCTTCTTGCCAGTAAACGCCACATCCTCATACTGCTCCATCCCCATAAAGGTATTGACATCCTGGTCATTAGACCCGTGGATTACGAAATAATTCACATCTTCCAATTCCACATCCCGTCCAGAAGGGCGGTACTGCCCGCAGGTAGGGGCAATGGCAACCAAAGAACGGATAGAAAAATGGTAGTCAAATTCACGGTTCCCATTGTCCGGGTAATAATCCAGCCCCTGGAACAGATATGCAGTGGCAATTGCCTCCCCGCCCCTGGAATGCCCCGCCAATGCCAGCTTCCCATAATCTATCTTTTGATGCAGCGGATTCCCTTCTTCATTGTTATATGCCTCCAACTGCCGTATATTTTCCAACAACAGCACTGCGCGCCCATCATTTTCATTGGAAAGCCCATTGCAGGCGTTTTCATCCACCGATACCACCACATACCCATGGGAGGCCAAATAATCTCCCAGATACCCATAGCCCAGATAAGAATCCGTAATCCAGTTATGGTTTCCATGGATAAGGAACAATGCAGGGCAATTGGACGCCCTTTTGGGATACCAGACTTTCCCTGCCAGGGGTACCTCTGTCAAGGGATACCCCTGATACCTCTCCTTAAAAAAACCGTCCACCCCTTTATTTTCAGCAAACCGGCTGAGGTCTACCGACTTAGAGGGAAAACTGCCTTCCTCACCGGTCCCATAGGAAACAACCCCCACTTGGTAAGGGCCATCCTCCATCCCTGACAAAAATTCTGACCTTTCCTGCCCTGTCAGCGTTCCCTCAGGCTGGTACCTTTCCTTTTGCTGCATGCCAAGCTCAAGGTAAGCCTCTATATAGGTATCCTGGAACCCGCCGCCTGCCAGCACTGCAAGCATGGCAACTGTTGGGAGGCCCGCTAATACCAGGGATACTATCACTGCCCTGGTATGTACTTTATGATAACACAGCGCCCACAAGCTTTTGAGCAGCAATAGCAGGATTAAGCTGAATGCCCCGGCAAAAGCAACGGCTTTTGGAATACTCTCTTCTGGCAGGTCCACAGCCATCACCACAACACAGCACAGCCAAAGCAGCAGCCAGGACAGGCATTCCGTAACCCCGTTGCGCAATAGTATGCCCAGGATTTTCTTCCCAACCCATATTGCCAGCGCCGTAGTTGGGACCGCCAGCAAAAATACCAGCAGAAAGCCTATCCAAGCTGGCCGCATAAAAGTCCCCGACATCAGCCCTGCACACAGGGCAAATAGTAAAACAGCCGCCCAATAGGGCAGCCTTCCCGTATCCTTCCAGTTTTCCTTTCTGAATTCGCAGAAACGCCGCTTTGCCTGCCTGTATAGTTCCCGGATATGGCAAAAACAGGATATTATCTTTTCCATAAGCCTTCTCCTTATGTAAACCTAAAACGCATTGATTGCCTCGAAGTATTCAAAGTCTGGACAGTTTACAATCAGAAAATGCGGAATCCTGCCACTGTTATTTTGTACTATGCAATATTCCGCCAGTTCCTGCAGTTTCTTTTTCTCACCATGGTCAATGGCTGCCCTGTCCCCATCTATAATGATAAATTTTGCCAGGCAATTTGTATTTCCATCTATTTTCAAGTTCTCTAAAAAACTGCTGTAGCCCCCGCCTTTCATATTCACTAGCTTTATTGCAATGGAGAGTTTCAATTCCCGCTTCATCCCCTCCACATAATGGTATTCTGTATCGCCTTCACAAAATACTTTAAAATTCTTTTTTATCTCCCGTATTTTTCTACTCAACCACAGTTCCCCCCAAAATCCCCTTCATATAGAATTCATATATTTTTGTTTTCTCATACTCCACTTCTGGGAAATCCGCCAAGGAATATAATTCAGATTCCAAGCTTTCCACATCTTTCGTAATAAAATAAATCTGCTCTTTCATATAATTTTTTAAATCTAAATGCAGCACATTGTGGGTGGTGAAAATAAACTGCCCGCAATGCTGTTTCCCGTTGACAAAGGCAGCCACACGTTCAGACAGCACCGGGTTCAATACACGGTCTATTTCATCTGCAAACACAACTTTATCTTCATATACAATCTTAAAAATCTGGACTGCCCAGGCAAAAAACTCCCTTACCCCGCTGGAATCCCTCCCCAATTCCCGGGAAAGGGTACCCCCATCCTTTTTCTTCCTTATCACCATTGATTTATAGAACGGCCGTTCTTCATCTAGTTTAATTCCAATAATGCTTCTGTCCACCATCTGAAAAATTTCCAGGAACCTATCATCCTTTAATATTAAAAAATCCCCTTCCTCGCTCTTTATGGATTTGTACAAATCATAATTAATAACATTTGACTCTGGACACAAGCTGTTTCTTACCCAATCAGAAAACCGTAATGCATGTTCGTCTCCCAGAATCGCCAATTTTGTAGTAAATAGTCCCATCTGATTCCAATTGGTTACTGCTTTGCTAATCAATTCTTCCATCTCTTTTCCATAGCTTGGAATATCCAAATCATAATTAACAAAAGCTTTCGTTTTGCATTGATTGTCCCCTGTGCATGGATACCCATCTTTGTCGCAATCCAAGTCAAGCTGGTCGCGAATTACTTTAAAAATATACTCATACTCCTCTCCAACCCCTCCCTTATAACCCAATTCTTCTTTTACGATGCCTACAAAATCCATCTCCAAATGGTATAAATAGAAACACTCTTTTTCCAGCCAAACCTCCAGTTCAAAACATTGCAACGTATTCCCCCTTTTCCCACAATATCCTTCACAACAATTGACATGGACTCTGTTTCTATATGACTTTACATACTCATTTTCTTTAAAATATTTTTTAAAGTATTTCAAACTTCTGACAAAGTTAGACTTCCCCCCTGCATTTTCCCCGACAATTACCGCTGTCTTTAAGATATCGCACGCAGGCGCAACATGCACATAATTATCTGGGAATCTTTCTTTCACCTCTGTGTTTGGAGCCATCATTGAAAATTCCACATTGTCCTGAAAGGACATAAAGTTTTGAAACTTATAATTTAATATCATTATTTTTCCTCAAAACACTTTCCTGTTTAGAATATTATTGTTCGCTTTTCACTTATTATTCTGGCAGTTCCCTATAACAGCAGAGGGAAATTTGCCCAAGTGAGCTGCGCCAGTATTCCACCGCTAGGGCATTATCAATTATTTCAGCCTCCGCCCAATCCCGCAGCTTACCAGATACACCTCGTCTGCCTGCTTCGCCAGCAGGCATCCAATCCGCCCCGCTGTTTCACGCCATTCCCGGTCAAAAGCGTCCACAGGCACAATGCCGCAGCCCAGTTGGTCCATAACGACCAATACGCCTGGGTTTTCTGCCAGCAACCCCTCCACCATGGAATACGGGTCTTTCCCTTCTTGCAGCAAAGCCCGCAGCCACAAATGGAACTGGCTGATAATATCTGCTTGCTGCAATTGCCCTAGGGCGGCAAGCTCCCCTTCCAGGACCGTTGGTTCCTTTCCTGGATTCTGCTTCCTATATAGTTCCCTGGCTATTTCCAGTTTTCCCTGGAATGCCCCTCCTGTAATCAACACCATATCCATTCCCTCTAAAATATTTTATCCACCACAACTACGGCAGCTACCACCATCAATTCACATACCTGCAGGAACCATCCAGCCAGGTCCCCGGTAATGCCCCCAAACTTCTCCATAGACATTTTATGGTACCAGCAGAACACAAATAAAGACGCAACAATTGCCGCCGCCCCAAGGAGCAGGTCAGCCCACAGGATAATTGCCGCCGCTGCAAACGCCTGCGCCAGCAGCGCCCTCCCTGCCCATTTCCGATCCGCCTGCACCGCAAACATGGCCACTAGCCCGCTGTCCTTTGCACAGGGGAAAGAAGTGACCGAATAGCCGCTTAGGCAGCGGCTCAGGAAAAAACTAAGTGAAACAATCAGCACCCCATTCCCAGCCAGCTCTGTAGCAAGCCCAAACCAGAGGAGGAAATACATGCACCCGCCAATCACTGCAAAAGCCCCGGCATGGGAATCCTTTAAAATCTCAAGCCGCCGCTCCTTTGTCTGCCAGGAGCTTAAGGCGTCCATGGTATCCAAAAAACCGTCCATATGGATCCCCCCAGTTACCAAGATTGGGATTGCCGTGAAAATTACTGCATAGAGCGGCCGCCCCACTGGAACCATGGGCGCATACATGCCCCAGAAGAAAAAACATAGCCCGGCGACTGCCCCTACCCAGGGAAAAAAGCACATCACATACTTCATGTTCTCTTTTTTCCATTCCACATTTGGCATAGGGATTTTGGAATACATGGCAAATGCAATCACACAGCTATTAATGTATTTCATAAGCCCTCCATTCCACTGGAACGCCACAGACAACCTCCACCACGCGGTCTGCCATTTTCCCTAGAAACTGGTGCAGCCGCGCCATTTGCCTCAGGTATTCCCTGGTCATCCCATCATAATTTAACCCATCTTCAAATACATTGTTCCCCACAACAATAAGGTGGCGGCTTTGCTCTGCCAGATGGAGAAGCCCTGCCTGAATCACTTCTCCTGCATCCCTTCCCTGGCATTTTTCCGAAAACATTTCATTTGCAGTCAGGTTTGACAAACATTCCAACAATAAAACTTCATCCTGCCTAACTTCCAGCCCCTCCAAATGGGTATAGCGCTCCCTTGTCTCAAACCCTTTCCCAGCACGCATATCCTGATGGCGCCTTATTCGCTTTTTGCTTTCCTCATCCAAAGGCTCCATTGTAGCAATGTAAACCAGTTTCCCGGCATCCTGCCGCTGCAGCTCTACAGCAAGGTTTTCCGCAAACTCTGATTTCCCACTCCCGCTTCCTCCAATTACAAAAATAACCATCAAAACCCTTTCTATCCTTAAAACCACTGCCAGCAGCCAGGACCTATGGCACAGCCCTGCCCCAGCGGCGTATGTCCCTGGCTTAAGTAACTATTGCAAATCCAGCCTGCATACCACAGCCTTTATTCCAACGGCACGTATTCCTCCACTTCTATCTGGGAAAATGTACTCATCTTTTCATAGATATGCAGCCCCATGTCCAATAAGGGGAATAGGGCAACCGCCCCTGTCCCTTCCCCCAGGCACATATCGCATACCAGGCTTGGGGACTTGCCAATTTCTGACAGAATCAACGCGCCTGCCGGCTCTTTGGACACATGGGAGGCTATCATATATTCGCCTGCCATTGGGCAAAGATGCACTGCAGCCAATGCCGCAACCCCAGAAATAAAGCCGTCCACAACCACAGGCAGCCCCAAGGCAGCCCCGCCTAAGTAGATTCCCACAAGCCCTGCAATGTCCAGCCCGCCTACCTTAGCAAGCACATCCACAGGATCCTTAGGGTTTGGCTTATGGAGCGCAATGGCTTCCTGGATTACTTGTATTTTCCGCTGAAGCCCTGCGCTGGTAAGCCCAGCCCCCCGGCCAGTCATTTCCTCAACTGGCTTACCTAGCAGCACGCTTGCCACTGCACTGCTGGTTGTGGTGTTCCCAATCCCCATCTCCCCAGTGGCAATCATGTCATAGCCCTTTCCTTTCAATTCTTCTGCAAGCCCAATCCCTATTTCAATGGCGCGGATTGCTTCCTCCCTGTCCATGGCAGGCGCAACCGCCATATTTTTGGTGCCATAGGAAACCTTCCTTTTTTCCACCCTGGGAGTATCTACCGCCATCCCAATGTCAATCGGAAAAATATCTGTGCCAGTATCTTTGCACATAATTGCCGCGCAAGATTTCACATCCAGGAAATTTTCCGCCACAATAGCCGTCACTTCCTGCCCAGTCTGGGTAACCCCTTCCGCAACTACCCCGTTGTCTGCGCACATAATTACCAATGCTTTCTTTTTAAGCCTAACCTGCGCCGTGCGCTGGATCCCGGCAATCTGTATCAAATTTGCCTCCATCTTCCCAAGGCTCTTTAACGGCTTTGCAATGCTGTCCCAACGTTTTTCACAAGCAAGGCTTGCCTCCTGGTCCAACGGAAGGACGCGCGCTATGCACTCTTGTAAATTCATAAACTTCCTTACCTCCTTTCTTTTGTATCCCGGCACTTTTGTAAGAACCTTTCCACAAACCTGGGATTGGAATGGTAATACAAGTGGGGGAACCCTGCCGCATAATTTTCCCCGCCCTGCATACAGTCCCACTCCCGGCTTCCAAAAGGCTTTTTTCCATGGTAAACGCCGCCATTTTCTGTACAGTCATAATAATGGAATTCATGCCCTCGGATGCATTCCCCTGGCTCTAAAAGCTGCGTCCCTTCCCTGGCAGACAAGGTAAGGTACCCAAACCTCCCTAATTTCCCAGTATTGTATGACCTGCCCGGAAAAACGCCAGCCATTGGGAATTCCCGCCCCTGCATATCTTCCATATATTCCTGCAAATACAAAAAACCGCCGCATTCCGCTAAAAAAGGCGTCCCGCCCTTTAAGCGCATACGGATTTGCCTGCGCATTTCGCTATTTTCACTTAACGCCTGCGCATACAGCTCTGGGTACCCCCCATATAACACCATTCCCTGCAGGCCAGACGGCAGCGCTTTGTCATGGAGAGGGGAAAAATAAATAAGCTCTGCCCCTAACTCCTCCAGCAATTCCAGGTTTTCCTTATAGCAAAAGCAAAAGGCTTCATCCCAGGCAACCCCAACCCTGACCGTTTCCACGCTTTTGTCCGCCAATGCCGTACCCTCAGTCCCAAACCCCGGTTCCGGCAATTCAGGCGCGGCATTGGCGCACGCCAGGATTTTTTCTATATCTAATGTCCCTTCCAGCAAATTGGCTAAATTTGTTAACTTTTCCTGCAATTTTTCCACCTCTGTGGGCGTCACAAGCCCAAGATGGCGGCTTTCCAGCACAAAATCTGGGCATTTTGGCACATACCCAAACACCTCCACCTGCAATTCCTGCTCAATTTTCTCTTTCAGCATTGGGTATAAAGAAGCAGACACCTGGTTTAAAATAACGCCTTTGATCCCACTGTCCGGACGAAATTCCAAAAACCCCTTGATTAGTGGAAGCGCCGAAAGGCTCATGCCCTTGACATTCACCACCAAAATAACCGGGGTGCCTGTCACTTTTGCCAGCTCATAAGATGAAGCGGCGGCGTTCACGCCCCCTGCCCCATCATAGAATCCCATCACGCCTTCTAACAATGAAATATCTGCCTGTGCAGCCCCTTTTGCAAATAGGCGCCTGGTCGCTTCCTCCCCAGTAAAAAAAGTATCCAGGTTATGCGCCGGCACCTTCAGGGCGGCCCGATGGAACATGGGGTCAATATAATCCGGGCCGCATTTAAAAGAAACCGCCCGCATGCCGCGTTCCACTAAAGCTTTCAATAAACCGCAGGTTACCAGCGTTTTCCCACTCCCGCTGGAGGGGGCCGCCATCATAATCCTGGGAAAATCCATTTTCCTACCTCCCTGCCAATCCATACCGCTCAACGGCTTTCCAGCAAAGTTTCTGCCAGCCCGCTATAGCCGTACATCTTCATTACATTCTGAATCCCATCCCTGATTTCCTCCCTGGAATACTCATTGCTGTCTAGAAAATCATTTTCTTTCGTATTGAGGTAATCATAAAATGCCAAAGCTAATTTCAGCCCATCCCCTTCTTCCTGGAAAACTTCCTCCTCCAGCTTTTCAAAAAGCATGTTCTCTGCCTGATTGATTTTACCCTGGTCTGCCAACTGGCATAACACCTGGTAGAAGTCCTGATGTTCCCCTTCCAAAAATACCAGTTCCTCCCCCTCTTTTATTTCAATATGGAAAATCAGCTTTGCCATTGCCCGCACCATCTCATGGATGAGGCGCATAATATAATCTTTTTCAACCATTGCAACCTCCTATGCCTGCCGCCCTTGTTTTTGGAACATCATGGCAAATACCATTAACAGCAGCCCAGTGGAAACCCATATCGCCTTTAGCCCCAAATGCCTGGATAAGATCCCCCCAAAAGCTGCGCCTACAATGAAAATGCCGATAAATCCATAATATAGCAGGCTTTTCTTTTTCAATCCCTTGTCCCTGGTGGAACGGTAACTGCACCACAATTCTGTAGCCGCACGCAAATTGCCGATGCACATTGTAGTGGCATAGGCATTCCCATTTAATTTCCGAAAACTCTGCACCTGCATGGCGCACACAAAGGAAACCAGCATATTTGCCAGCAGGTTCACCTGCAGGGGCATAAAACCAACCACAAACAGCGCCGCCGCTTCCAGCAGGATTACAATCTGCCTCCAATGGATTTTTTCTGACTGCCCATACCGCCTGCGGATTTTCTCCGCCGCATAAATCCCTGCTGCAAACGCAAGCACTGGAAGCAGGTACCGTATCCCCGGATACCAGTTCCCCATAGCAAAATTCTGGCCCAGCAGCACCATATTCCCTGTCTGGGCATTGGCAAACACTGCATCCCTGCAATTATATGTGTAGGCGTCCTGGAACCCACCGGAAATGCACAACACTGCAATGACAGCGGATGACTCTGACCTTTGCCCTTTCGCCTCCCTATTGTCCATGCTTCTAAACCCTTACGCCATTTTTTTCTTATCTGCTTTGTTTTGGAACTTTTCTTCTTCTATTATAAAGCGTTCATGGGTGCATTCGCCAATTTTCCCTGCCTCGTCAAAGGCCGCGATGGAAAACACCAGCTTACGTCCGTCCACCTCTGTCAATTCTGACTCGCACCAAGCCTTCATCCCAACCGGGGTAGGGGCTAAATGGCTTAAGTCCAGCTTTACCCCCACAGTCCCCATCCCTGGCTCCAAATGCCCTGCCACGCTTTTCCATGCAGTTTCTTCCATCAATGCCGCCATGCGGGGCGTTGCAAGCACGTCCAAGGCGCCGCTTTTATGTACCTTTGCAGTATCTTCATAGGCAACCGTCATTTCCTGATAACCTTTCAATCCCATTTCTAACATGTCAGTTCTCCTTTCCTCTCCTAACCACTCCTATATCCAATCTGTATTTAATATAACATTTTGTCACTTTTAACGCAAGGAAGAACTCATTTGAGGTTCCCTATTTTGCAATGTATAGCGCCTTTTCCTGTTTTTCAAATACGGCAATCAGTTCCGCCATAGCCGCCATAATATCAATTTGGCGGACAGGGCCCATCAGCTCCCACTCTTGTGCATATTCCTCTGCTTTATGGTCTGGTATCAGGGCAAACAGTTTCTTTTTTGCAGAAGTGGACAGCCCTTTCAGCGAAATCGTGAAATCGGTTTCCTTCATTTCCTGCAGCACTTTTTTAAGAAGAGCCTCATCCGCCTGCCCAATTTTTTCCTCTAACAGCCCCTTCACGGCTAAAATCCCACCCTCCCCAATATTAGGGCGGCTGTTTAACAGGCGTTGCGTCTGTGTAGGTTCCGGTTTTTTGGATTGGAGCCGTTTTTTGTATGCCGCATATTTTTCAGCGGCTTCCCCAGGCAGGCATTCCACAAGCAGGCATTCCAGCAGATACTGCGGCGTGCCATGGCCCATCCTGATAAAAGATAAAATCAACATGTAAAATAGCAAGGCCTCCCCACCCTGTAAATCTTTTCTCCAGTAACGGGAAGTAAGAAGTTCCGTCAAGTCTTCCAAATCATTGCCATCACACACATAAAGGGCCGCTGCCTGGATATCCTGATACAACCCAATTTCTGTTGGGACTTCTTTTGCCGCTTCTTCCAGTATAAGCACCCCTTCTTTCCTGACAGCCCGCGCCAACATAGCCATATGGTATACCATAGAAAAAAAACGTTCGTCAGGCTCTATCTGTTTGCTTTTTGCAAACGCGTCTTTCCTCACTTCATACAGCAATGGTAAATTGTTGTTGTCTTGAACATTCATGGTTCTATCCTCCTATCCGCTTTCGCCTTAGCTGCGCCACTATAACGTGAAAATCTGAAACACAGTATAGCATAGTGGTTTGGCTGCCGAGGACATATATATGTCATCCACTTCCAGCCGCCCTTTTCTTACATCCGCTCCTTTTCTTCTATGCACATCTTTAAAATGCCGCTGACATGTTCCCATAACTGCCTTCGCCCCTCGCTTTCCAGAGAATTTGCAAATGGCTCATTTTCACACAGCCCCTCCAGTATCAGCTTTTTCTTTGGCAGGCTTCGATGGTCAGTCAAAGAGATGTACAAATAATCCAATTCTTGTATTGCTTTGGCTTTCTCTTCATCCAACTGCGCTTTTGCTAAATTTTCAGTAAAGCTTTTATAAGCATATCCATACTTTTTCCGGTCTAATGTATTTCCGCCTTTCAGCCTGACAATCCGATAATAAAAATCCATCAGTTCCCTTGCCCCGCCTTCCACAGCGTGGATAATCCGGTTATTTTGCCTTCCTGTATAACTGTCATTTGTGGTTTTTAATTCAACAAGGGCCAATTTATTTGACCCGATGCTGACCAGGTAATCTACCTTCGCATTCAAATGATTTTCCTCATTGACCCCTATGGGGAATTCTTTTGCCAGCAACGTCACATTGCATCCCTTACCCTCCCCAAAATAATGGTACCGCACCAAATCCTCAATAAAATCCGACAGCAGCATGTCCAAGATAATTTCTGCCTTCACGCCGGGCGTACAGTAATCGCGCGCCGTCCACGCCTTTACCATATGGTAAAAATTATAATATGCCCCGTCCATCGTTCCTCTCTTTCTCTTTTATAGCAAATCATATATGCCGCCCACATAGCGCATCAGCTTGCCATTTTCCAGATACACGCCAAAATCTTCCCGTATCACATAGCCGTCCCACATATGGTAACGCCTTTCCATATTGTCGTAGCTTATGGGATACCCAATCCGGTTTAGCTGCTGAAAATCCCTCTGCCGCATCTTCTCATTGGCATTGGGAAACAACAGGTAATAACATTTTTTACAGGAAAAATAATCATCCCCACTCACCTCATAATAGGAGCGTTCCATATAAAGCTCCGTCATCAATGTCCCAATCCGCTTTAATTTTGCCAAATGCGCATAGCGCTTTCCTTTCGCGCTTTCGTCAAACGCCGGACCAGGCGCAGTATGTATGTACGCTTTGTCTTTTCTTGAATACCGGACGCAGATTAGCCCGGCATCCGTCAACGCCTTTATATCTCGCTGCACCATTTTTTTGCCAATAGGAAGCCTTGCCGCGATATCCTCATATGACACCTCCTGGCTGCCATAGAAAATATCGTACAGCAGCAGTTGCCGGTCTGTTTGCGTTAATTGAATGCATTCCATCATAGACCTCCATAGCAGCTCAATCCCTTATGGGGCATACCGCTCTAAAATACGCTTCACCGAAGAAAAATACGCTTGCCCAAATAGATTCAAGTGGTTTAATAGGTGGTACAGGTTGTACACATCACGCCTCTGCTGATACCCCGGCTGCAAAGGGGCTGCTTCCTGGTATGCCTTATAAAAAGCCTGGGGAAAGCCGCCGAAAAGTTCTGTCATGGCAAGGTCAGCTTCCGCATGCCCCACATAGGCTGCCGGGTCAACCAGCCACACCTTCCCATCGTTGCCTGTTATAACATTCCCTGCCCACAAATCACCATGCAAAAGAGAGGGATAATCTGGCTCTGCCAGGATATCCCCCATTTTCTCCAATAATTTTCCAGCTTTTTTCCGCTCCCCCGCGTCAAAATATGGAAATGCGCGCCGAAACTGCGGTTCCAGGCGGCAGTCACGGAAAAACTCCACCCAACTGTCCCTAGCGTCATTTTTCTGGCTGCCAGCCCCAATATAATTATCCTGGACAAACCCAAACGTCCCCCCAGGGGCAAAACGGCCCGTCTTAGCCCGGTGCATGGCGGCAAGCTGGCGGCCAAATATTTCCCAGGAATCCCTGACAGGCTTTTTCCCTTCCATGTATTCCATCAACAAAAAAGACCGCCTCTGCCCTCCTATGCTGCCCTTCCCAATGCCAAACACCTGGGGCGTGCCTATAGCCCCCGTCTCTTGGATAGCCCAAAGCCCCAATGCCTCGGCCGCAAAAAACGGCGCATTTTTTTCTTTATTCATTTTCAAAAATACATACGAGCCGTCTGTCAGCGCCAGCTTATATGCCTCGTTAATGTCCCCTCCTGCAATGCGTTCCATGCCCGCTGCCTGGATTCCCGCGCCAAACAGTGATGTAAGGGCATGCCCCAGCGATGTAAAATCCTGTACTTTAAACTCCATTTCTTTTGCCCTTTCTTTTATAGGCCCACAACCTTAATGCGGTACCTCCTCATCCATTCATCCACCTGAAGTAAATAAGCAAGCATTTGCGGGCCTGCCATCAATTGCCCATACCAAGGCTTCCCATAATCAGACTCACGTTCCAAAAAAGCCTGAAGCTTCTTCTGGCTTAAGAACTGCAACACAGGGGAACTCCCATCCAAAAGCATTTCGCGCACCATGCCCTTTAACAAGCCCTCATATTGGGGGTCGTATGTTTTGGGGTAAGGGGATTTCCTCCGAAACAGCACCTCTTCTGGCAAAAGACCTTTCCCTGACTCCCTCAGCAGATGCTTCACCACCCCGTCCTTCGCCTTCATTTCCCAAGGCACATTCCATACATACTGGACAATCCTGGTATCCGCAAAAGGGACGCGGGCTTCCAACCCGCTATACATGCTGGTCCGGTCCATCCGGTTTAACAAGGTCTGCATAAACCATTTCAAGTTTAGATATGAAATCTCACGGCGCCTGGCTTCCTCTGGGCTGTCTTCTGCACATCTTGGCGTTTCCGCAACAGATTCGTCATAACGCCTCTTTACATACGCGTCCATATCCAGAGCCTCTAGAAACTCCTCGGACAGCAGTTCCTTCCTGGGGGATAAATCCATCGTCCATGGGAACATCCCCGCCCTCATGCACTCCTCTTTATGGAACCAGGGATAGCCGCCAAAAATCTCATCCGCGCACTCCCCAGTCAATGTGACCTTGTACTTCTTGCTTACCTGGGAACAGAAATACAGCATGGAGGAATCCACATCCGCCATCGCAGGCAGGTCATGGGCTTTTACCGAATCATACAGCATCGCTATCTGGTTCTTGTTATCACACTCCAGAAACGTATGGCTTGAGCCAATATATTCCACCATCTGTTCCACATAAGGCCTATCCTGGGAAGGCTGGAAAGCATTTGCCTTAAAATTTTTCTGGTTATCCACAAAATCAAAGGAAAATGTGGCAAGCTTCCTGCCCTGCTTTTTTAATTCTGCAGCGCAAACCGCCGACACCAGGCTGCTGTCCACCCCGCCAGACAAAAAGGTGCAAATCGGCACATCCGACACCATCTGCCGCCGGATAGAATCCTGGACCAGAAAAGAAACTTTCTCCACCGTCTCCCCATAGCCGTCACTGTGGGGATGGCTTTCTAACTTCCAGTAAGTCTTTTTTTGCAGCCCTTCCCTGCTGCAGGCAAGAAATTCCCCGGGCCGCACTTCCTTTATCCCTTTGAAAACGCCGCAGCCTACGCTCCTTGCCGGCCCAATGCCAAAAATTTCATTCAGCCCTTCCCGGTCAATTTCTGCTTTTACGGACGGGTGCGCCAAAATTCCTTTCAGTTCTGAAGCGAAAATGAGTTCCCCTCCGCACTCTGTATAAAACAAAGGCTTCACGCCCATAGGGTCCCGGAACAAATACAGGGAATCCTCCCTGGAATCATAAATTGCAACTGCAAAGATACCGTTCAGCCGTTTTACAAATTCCGGGCCAAATTCCATAAACCCCAGCAAAATTACCTCTGTATCGCAAGTAGTGGCAAAATTCCACCCGCGCCCCATAAGCATCTCCCGCAATTCCTTCCCATTATACAATTCCCCATTGTAGGCAATCGCGCAGGTTTTCCCTTTGGCTGTGCGCACCATAGGCTGATGTCCGCCGGAAATGTCAATTATTGCAAGGCGGCTGTGGGAAAGCCCGCAATGCTGTGCCAAATATACCCCTGCATCGTCCGGCCCCCTGCGCCACAATTCCTGGTGCATTTTCACAAGCAGGGAGCAACGGTACGCTTCCTCTGCCCCATAGTCTTTCCCTTTATGGTAAAATCCTGCAATTCCACACATAGCCCACGCTCCTGATTGATACATACAATCTATTATATCGTGGGGTATGGAAAATTATGCCTTTAAAGTTTTATCTGGTTCTTGTTCCCATGCAAAATCAAATCCTGGTCAGAGCTGTTAATGCCAACAATCACGCCTTTACGGTCATACTGGGTCAACAGCCCGGTATTCCTGGCAAGGTGCCGTTTTCCGTGGTTTGAGAGGAAATCTTCAATCTCTTTTTGGTCCCCCCGGCGGAATATCTGCCGGATTTCTTCCTGGGTATAGATAGATTCTGCAATCTCATTTGACAGCTTGCGCTGGAACAGGCCCTCCTGCAGCCCATCCGGCTCCTTCCCTCCGTCCCAAAGGGACAGCCCTGTTTCTTCCACGAACCCTTCCTGCCCCGACATCTTCTCTTCCAAGACCTCGGGGAATTCTGCCTCTTTTGCTTTTGGGTTTTCATTCCATACCTTATCCCAGATAGATTTTAAGAAATCCACAGCAAGGGCTGCATACTTACGCACTTCATCAATCAGGGAAATGCCCTGCTTGTGCCGGGCGGATTTCTCATAGCCCCGGCTGGATATTTCCAATTTTACCCCTGCGCCGCCAGACGCGCCAATGCCCTGCCCTTCCTGCTCCAGGGAAGGCTCTTTTGCTTTCTCTGGCTTTTGCTGGCCTTTTTCGTAAATGACCCCTTCTTTGCCCAGATTCAGGTTAAATTCCGAAGCCCCTGTGCTTTCACGTTTCTGCTGGCTTACCTTGTTGTAATCATAATATTTCAGGTTACTTACCTTATCTACCATACTGACCTCATTTCTGCAGAGTTACTACATAAACGGGATTCTGCCCTGCCATAAGATGGTGCCTGCCCAGCTTTTTCGCCTTCGCCACCGATACCTGCACAATTTCCTGATGCTGGAATTCATGCTCTTCCAATAATTCCGCCACTTCCTTAATCGTTTCCAGGGAGATTGCATTTATAACTACCCGCGTCTTGGGGGATTTCTGCCACAAAAGCCCTAAAATCTCTTTTAAATTCCCGCCGCTTCCCCCAATAAATGCATGGGTCGGCGGCTCTAACCCTTCTAAGGCCTTGGGGGCTTCCCCGGCGATAGCTTCGATATTCCATGCCCTGTGACGGCGTTTGTTCTCCTCAATCAGCCCCAGGGCCTCCGGGTTTTTCTCAATGGCATATACCTTCCCGTCCCTGGCTGCCCTGGCGCATTCCACAGAAACGCTCCCAGTCCCCGCCCCAATGTCATAGACTATGGAGCCTGGCTGCAGGGCAAGCTTTGATAGGGAAATGCTGCGCACTTCCTCTTTTGTCATTGGCGCCTTCCCCCGGATAAACGACCCATCCGCAATCCCGTGGGTTGCCAAGGGCTTTGCGCCATTTTCCTGCACCAGCAGCGCCACCAACACGCCTTTTTCCTCAAAATCCAAAAACTGCCCTGGCGTGCCTGAAATAATTTTTTCCTCTGGGTAGCTTAACTGGCATCCCACATGCATTGCCGCGCCGCCAAACCCATAGTCCAAAAGCTCCCTGGATAACCGGCGAAGCCCTTCGGCATTGTCCAGCAGCACAAAAACTTTCCCACAATGTTCCAGCGCGCCGATAATGTTCTGCTTCCTGCCATGGAGGCTCATCAACGCAGCCCCTTCCCATGGAACCTGCAGCCTGGACGCAAAATATGCCGGGGAAGAGACCCCGCATAGCTGCCGAACCTGGTAGTGGTTCTTTTCGGTAATCCCCGCGGCCTCAAACGCCTGAAGGATTGTTTTTGCGCCGCTGTAAAAGCCCACATCCCCAGACAGCAATACCGTAACCTTCCGGTATTGGGGATTCGTAAGGATAAAGTCTGCGATTTCCGACCCGATGTACAGGCACTTGGAAGGTTTATCCATATGCAAAACAGCGCTTACCATCCGTTTCGCCCCCAGGATAATGTCTGCATCCTGGCAGGCGTCCAAAACCTCTCCCGTCATATTGGAAATGCTTCCCATGCCCATCCCTGCAATTGTAATCTGATATTCTTTTATATCGGACGCCCCTTGCCCAGATTCCACTCCTATTTTTTGTAAAATTTCTTCCAGCGAATGCCCCTGCTCCTGGGAACGCCGCAAAACTATGGTTTCTGCGCCAATGCGCTTTGCCGCCGCAAGTTTTTCTGGGAACCCTCCGGCCTTTGACGTTTCCTTGGTGACCAGGATAGACGCCTGCACCGCCTCCATCATAGCCAGGTTCAGCCCTTCACTGAAAGGCCCCTGCATACAAATAATCTGGTTCCCTGAAAGCCCAAGGCCGCGGCACCTCTCCACCTCTTCCCCAACAGGCAATATCCTGGCGTAAATCCGGCTGGTATCCTGAATGCCGCCGACATATTCTGGCAAAGACTTGCTTCCAGTGGCCAAAAAAATATTCCCGGCAGACTGGTTCAGGTAATCCACCGCTTCTTTTACTGTATCCACAAACACAACTTTTTGCCCTGGGAACGTTTGGCTGCCCTGCTCCCTAAGCAGCCGCAAGGCTTCCCTCCCCTGGCTGCGGCATGCAGCCGCGATATTTTTTGTCACTTCCGTTGCAAAAGGATGGGTGGCGTCCACCACGGCACGCCACTCCTTTCCACCAATCAGCTTTTCCATCTCTTTTTCGTCCATGCGCCCTGCCCGCACGGTCAGCAAGCCGCTTTTGGGCTGCCCCATCACTTCCTGCCCATACTCAGTAGCGACGCAGACGGTAGCCCC
The DNA here is from genome assembly GCA_910585295.1 of uncultured Lachnospiraceae bacterium. Lineage (GTDB taxonomy): Bacteria > Bacillota > Clostridia > Lachnospirales > Lachnospiraceae > Petralouisia. The sequence continues at coordinate 55,133 of CAJUDE010000004.1, forward strand.
TATGTTATGGCGGGCTAATGCCTCCGCCAATTCCCTTCCCTCACTTGTCCCTGAAAATATCAATACTTCCTGCATTTATTTCTTTCCTTCTATCTGGTATCCCCTGGGCGTTACCATGTCCCCATTTATAATTTTCGTCTCTGAATTCCCTACAAATACAGTGGTGAACATATCCGTCTGCACCTGCTTAAGCTCCTTAAGCGTATACAATTTACGGCATTCCCCCTCGCGGCCAATATTAGACACTGTGCCGCATACGGTATCTTCGCTTCTGTATTTCAGAAGGGCTTCACATGCTTTTTGCAAGTAGTCCCCTCTTTTTTTGCTGGAAGGGTTATACAGGCAAATGGAAAAATCTGCCTTAGCCGCCGCTTCCAGCCTTGCTTCAATCTGCGCCCATGGGGTCATCAAGTCACTCAGGCTAATCACTGCGAAATCATGCATCAAAGGCGCCCCCAGGACTGCCCCGCCGCTCAATGCGGCTGTGACCCCTGGGACGATTTCCACTGGCACCTGGGGATAATCCACGCCAATTTCCAGGATGACCCCGCCCATCCCATAGACCCCGGAGTCCCCGCTGCATATCATTGCGGTATCCTTGCCTGCTGCAGCCTGGCTAAATGCAAGGCGGCAGCGCTCCACTTCCTGGCGCATTGGCGTTGTCAAAAATTCCTTATCTGGAAAATGCCGCTTCACCAAATCTACATACACGGTATAACCCACAATCACCTGGCACTGCTCTAAGGCGCGCACCGCCCGCAACGTCATTTCTTCATAATTCCCAGGCCCAATCCCGACCACATATAACTTACTCAAATACAACACTCCATTCCTGTTCCGCGAATGCCAGCGTAACGCCATGCTCCGCGGTTTTCTCTATTATCAACCTTGTTCCTTTTTCCTGAAACCCATGTTCCTGCACGGCGCCATACCCCATTGCCGCAAGGATTGCCGCCCGCTCACAGACATTCCCAATGCCTGTGACCTTTTTTACAAATTCTGAATCCGTAAAGGTCCCTGGCGCCCCTGCAAGCTGTGCTGCAGAGAATACATAAAAGGGAAGCTGGTATTTTTCGGCGACTTCCAATATCCCCTGTTCCTCTTTCTTGCGGTCAATTGAGGCAAGGCAGAAAACGCTTTCCATCGCAATGTGGCGTTCCTCCATTACCCTGCATAAAAACGATTCAATCTCCTGGGCGCCCTTGCCCTCTTTGCACCCAATGCCAACCGCCACTGATTTTGGGTGCAGGTATAACGTATTTTCTGGCTGCCCATAGAAATGGGCCCCTGTATAAATCTGGTATTTCCAGCCTTCTTTCCCTTCCCCACTGGGCTGCGGGCAGCGCCCAAGGCTTCCTTGCAAACCTGCGCCCCAATCCTGCCAAACCAGTTCCTCAGGGATTTTCCCCAAGACGCCGCCTTCACAATAAAAACCGACCTGCCCCCCTGCCAACACATGGCTGGAAATCTGTTTTGCCAGCTTTCGGTCCGTGAGGGCTAAATTCTGCCTGGAGGCAAACACATCCACCGCAAACTTCCCATTCAAATCTGTGGCGGTAGTGATGACTGCGTCGGCCGAAAGGCCATCCGCCAAAAATACCGCCCATTGGTTGCCTCCCCCCACATGCCCGGATAACATAGGCACCACATACCTGCCTTTCTCGTCCAAAACCAGCACTGCAGGGTCGGCAAATTTATCTTTTACAAAGGGGGCGATGGTACGTACTGCAATCCCCGCCGCCCCAATAAAAACTAAAAGCTGGGCGTCCTGAAAAGCCTGCTGGCACCATTCCTGCAAGGATTGCCCAGGGTCTTTGCCCATCTGGACCGCCATCCCCTGCCCGGGAGATTCCAGCAGCCCTTTTACCTGGACTGCCAGCTTCCTTCCATTTTCCGTAAAATACATCACAGCGGCACGCTTTTGTCCCATATGCCCTCCATCTACCTACTTCTTACTGCGGAATTCTGTCTCAAATTCAGGATGGTACAAATCGCTCCTGCGGTAATGGCTGTGCGCCACCGCATCCCCCACAATTACCAGAGCCGTTTTGGAAATTCCATGGAGGCGCCCAGTCTCAGCAAGGCTCCCAACTGTACAGGCATAAGACTCCTCATCCGGCCAGGTTGCCTTATAGACAAGGGCCGCAGGCGTGCTTTCCTGGTACCCTCCAGCCAAAAGGCGCGCTGCCAGTTCCTCCAGCATCCCTGCGCTAAGGAATATCACCATAGTTGCCTGATGGGCTGCAAAAGACGCAATTTCCTCTCGCTCCGGCACTGGCGTCCTTCCCGCCATCCTTGTAATTATCACGCTCTGGGACACATCCGGCAAGGTATATTCCAGGTTCAGGGCAGCAGCCGCGCCGCACATAGAGCTGACCCCTGGGCAGCTCTCATAGGCAATCCCCGCCTGCTCCAAAAGGTCCATCTGCTCCCGCACCGCTCCAAAAATACTTGGGTCCCCAGTATGGAGCCGCACGGTCATTTTCCCTGCCTGCTCTGCCTCTTGCATCACCTGGAACACTTCCTCCAATGTCATCTTTGCGCTGTTATGCACCTGGCAGCCCTGCTTTTTTTCTTCCAACAACGCCGGGTTCACCAAAGACCCGGCATAAATTATCACGTCTGCTTCCTGCAAAAGCCGCTGCCCACGGACGGTAATCAAATCCGGCGCGCCGCTTCCTGCCCCTACAAAATAAATCATAATTCTTTCTCCTTTACCACCATCAGGGAATAATAGCCTGCCTTGTCCGGAATTTCATCTATCCCGCAATGCACGCGCTCCCCTTCCATGCCGCAGTTTTCCACCATGGACACCTGGACGGCAGGGAACGCGGCAAGCCCTTCCCGAATTACGTTCAGCTTCTTCCCTGGCTTCATCAATACCTTTGTTCCTGGCATCTGAATGCCTTCTCCAATCCCATATGTGGATGGGATAATATGCAGCATCTGGGATTTTTCCACCAACCCCTGGTTCAGCTTGGCAGCAACCGCGCAAAATGACGGGATCCCATTGATAATCTCTGTCTGAAAACCTGCCTCGATTGCCCTTTGGTGCATATAAAGGTAGGTAGAATAAATACAAGGGTCCCCCAAAGTCAGGAATGCAACGCTTTTCCCCTGCCCCAGCTCTTTTTCCAGCTTTTCAAACGCAGCCTTATGGCTTTGTTCCAGCTTCTCCTTATCTTTTGTCATTGGCATATCCAATTCCAGGCAGAATTTCCCAGAAAGCTCCGGCACAGCCTGCAATACAATTGCATAAGACACCGTTTCTTCTTTCTTAAGCCCTGGCACCGCAACCACTTCGCATTCCTTAATGACGCGCACTGCCTTTAACGTTAGAAGTTCCGGGTCGCCCGGCCCTACTCCTACGCCATATAATTTTCCTGACATAAGTCCCTCCTCATTTGCTCTTTCCATATTTGTTCTATTATGCCTTCCGCATTCTTTGTGCTGCCCAGCTCCCCATTAGAGTGGTTCCTGCGCCCATACTCACTGGAAAACACAATCGCGCCCACTTGGACCCTGCCCTGGCTCCTGCGGTCCAGATGGAGCTGTATACGCTCCATCACATGCGCCATAGTCCTTTCCAAGGCTCCCTCTTCTTCCAGCAAGCGTATTGCCTCTTCTGTGGTCACCGCCTGCATCAGCTCTGACAACAAGGGCAGCCTAACGCCTGCCAGCACTGCATTTGCAGTCAAAATTTCCAGCCTGGCGTCCGCATTCCGGGAATGGGTTTGGAAAATCCCCCCAGCCACTTTGATAAATTTGCCAATATGGGACACAAACAGTAACCGCTCTGCACCAAGCTCTGCCGCCATGTCAATGGCCTCCCCAATATAATTGCTGCATTTGACTGCCTGGTCCAGAGACAGGCCTTCCCGCTGTTTTAGGAATTCCTGCCCATAATTTCCAGGCACTGCCACAAGGTTTTTGCGCCCCATCTTAATTTGCTGGTTTAATTCCAGGCGGATGCTGGAAATCAGGGCTGCCTCGCTCATAGGTTCAACAATTCCAGTGGTCCCCAAAATAGAAATCCCCCCTGTAATGCCAAGTTTGGGGTTAAAGGTCCGCGTTGCCAGTTCCTCCCCTTGCGGCACAGACACTTCCACAGTAAGCCCGCCTGCATAACCATGCTTTTTGCAAAGTTCCAGCAATTCCTGCTCTATCATCTTCCTTGGCGTGGCATTAATGGCATAAGCGCCGGGAGGCTGCTCCAGCCCTGGCTTTGTGACAATCCCAACGCCTGCGCCTCCGGTAATGGCAATGCCTTCTTCTTCCTTTTTAGAAACCTTGGCATAGACCCAGGCGCCATTGGTTACATCCGGGTCGTCCCCTGCATCTTTCTCAATGGCGCAGGAGACAAACCCCGCGCCCCAGGACACATCCAAAACTTCCAAATGCAGCCGAATACCCTTTGGCGCCACCAAGTCCACATACTCTGCGCGCTCCCTGGCCAGAAGCATGTAAGCCGCCGCTTTCGCCGCTGCCGCTGCACAGCTTCCAGTTGTATAACCAAAACGAAGCTTCTTGCCATCTATCGTTTTTCTATAACGTTCCAGCCCGGTCCCCTGCCCCTGGCAGGCCTGGCTGTTAATGTTCTGTTCCATAATCCTCCTGTCTTTTGTGCTTTTTTCTTTCTCTATTATAGTTTCCCTCAGGCAAAAAAGCAACCTACAAAGGGAAATCCATCTATTCCCCTTGCAATCAATGCCCCAGCGAAGCGAGGATTGCCACCTCCATTATTTTAATACTTTAGCTACTTGCGAAACTGCCAAATTATCAAAATTTCATATACAATTACTACCATTTTGTTAAGATATTTTCATCACGCAAAAGCCCGAAATGCTAGGCGCGCCAAGCATTTCAGCAAGCCTCTTACTACAAAGCCCCATGTTCAGCAAAGGCTTCCATGGTTCTTTAAGTCTTGCTTCCATGGCGCTAACATGCATTCCTTACCTTTTGTATGAGAAAATATCTCTTCTCAAAGTTTTTGAATTGTATATGAAATTCATAAAAAGATTGAGTTTCGCAATTGCCAATTTAATACTTATCAGCCAATCTTGGATATTGTGCCTGCCAAATAAAAAGGCACAGGCTTTCTTCCCAAAGCCTGTGCCTATTCTATCTGTTGTTTCAGGGACAAAGTGTCCAAGCGAACCTTAGGGCAGTCAAATACCCCGCTGCAAGCTGACGGGGCATGCCTGGCTTCTTCTTAGCAGCCCAACCTAAGGGGCGGGGTATTTGCACCCACAGGGCATGTACCCCCACGGCATATTCCATTTACCCAAGTTCCAGCATACGCTCCAAAGGCTTCCTAGCCTTCTCTAATAGCTCTTCTTCCAATTCTACCACGTTCGACATCTGTTCCAATGCATCCGCCACATTATCTAATGTAATGCGCTTCATGTCAGAGCATTTTTTCTGCCCCACATCGTAAAAACGTTTTTTTGGCTTCTTCAATTCTAATTCATACCGAACGCCCATCTCTGTGCAGACAATAAATTCCTTACATTTGCTCTCTGCCGCATAGGTGATAATGCCGGAAGTGCTGCCTACATAATCGGCCATGGCAATCACATCCATGGTGCATTCTGGATGGACCAAAATCTCGGCCCTAGGGTGGATATCCTTAACAATCTGCACGTTTTTTGCTGTAATGCTTGTATGTACATGGCAATACCCATCATTAAAGATAAAATGCTTCTCGGGCGCCTGGGAAGCGATATAACGCCCCAAATTCTCATCTGGGATAAAATATATATGCTGGTTCGGCAGCGCCTTTACAATCTTCAATGCATTGGATGAGGTCACGCATACATCGGAATATGTCTTTAACTGCGCTGTGGAATTAATATAGCAAACCACCGCCAAGTCTTCATACTCTTCCCTTGCCTGATTGATCTTGTCAATATCCGCCATATGCGCCATTGGGCAGTCCGCCCCCATATCTGGCATGACCACAGTTTTATCTGGATTGAGGATTTTCGCGCTCTCTCCCATAAAAGATACCCCACAGAACAAAATGGTCTTTGCTTTTACCATCGTTGCAATCTTGCTGAGGTAAAAAGAATCCCCCACATAGTCAGCAATTGCCTGCACTTCATCATCCACATAATAGTGGGCTAAAATTACTGCATCACGTTCTTTCTTCCATTGGTTAATCTTATCTAAGGTTGACATATCTGCTCCTATTTTCTTTATTTGGGCTTAATCCATTCTGGAGGGCTGCCTTGGTCCTGCCGTAAAAGTGAATGGCAAACTCTTTCTTTTCTGCTTACTATCTCACAATATTGCCATTCTGTCAATCCATCAATTCACAAAATCTGTCTTTTAAGGAGCATTTTAGCCTGATTCCTAATGTTTCTAAGGTCTGACCCAGCGCTTCCATTGTCTGTTCCATGTCCGCAACGTTTGCATTGCTTCCCATATGCCCTATGCGGACCACCTGCCCTGCAAGGCTGCCAAAGGAGCCTGCCAGCATAATGTTATGTTCCTTACGCATCCTGTCCAAAATCTCCTGTGCCAGTATCCCCTCCGGCACGTCGAAGACGGTGACGGTATTAGAAAACCCACGTTCCAAATGGAGTTTTAACCCCGCGTCTGCAATGGCGCCCCTGCAGGCTGCCCCAATCCTGGCATGGCGCGCTAACATCCCCACATCTTGTTCAATATTGTCTAACGCTGCCCGAAGCCCATAAATATCACTGATTGGCATCGTATAAGGGAACCACTTTTTTTCATAATACCCTTCAAAAACTTTCAGATTGGCATAGAAAGAAGCAATTGGGCGCTTCCTCTTTGCCATAGCCTCCTTTGCCTTGCCGCTGATTGTCACAAACGTTAGCCCTGGAGGCGCGGAAACTGCCTTCTGGGAGCCGCCGCACAATAGGTCAATCCCTGCCCTTCCCACATCCAGCGCTTCCCCAAACATCGCGGAAACAGAGTCCACCACCGTCAATATGCCATATTTGGCAAATAGGGGGCAGAGGGCATGGATATCATTGAGCATCCCGCTTGGGGTGTCGCAATGCACCATGGTTGCATATTTATAATTATGGTTTTCCTTTAAAAATCCCTCCAATGCCTGGGGGTCAATGGGGTTTTTGCTGTCTACAGTATATAGCTCTGGCTTGCCGCCATACAAAGACACAAAATCTGCAAACCCTTTCCCAAACACCCCATTGTCCAGTACAAGGGCCTTATCCCCTGGCTCTGTCAGGGAAGCGCATGCGGCTTCCAGCCCTAAAATCCCTTCCCCGCCCAAAATAAGCGTTTCGTTTTCTGTATGGAGCAAACGGCTGATTTGCCCGCAGGTTTCTTTGTAAAATTCCACAAACCCTTCATCTAAATCTGGGTTTGTACACTCTTTTGCCCTTGCAAGCCGGACATTCTCTTTTACCTGGGTAGGCCCCGGCGTCATAATTTTATACATAAGTAATCCTCCCTTTTTAGGTTCTGTCAGCCAGGCAATGCCTGCCGATTTCTCCCTATGATACGCTTTTGGCAAAAGATTTCATAGAGCCAGTTCCCTACTTTTTTGTAATGCCAGAAAAAGAACAAAATGGACAAGTTATCAGCCTATTACTAATTTTCACATGAATAAGCACTTTTTCTTAATATATATCAATTCTAGATTTCTTAACTATAATGCAAAAAATCCTGCAAAGCAGGATTTTTTGCCTGCGGCGGGCCGCATTAGAAACATATTCCATTTCCGCCGTAATGCAATCATTGTTTTTCTCTTTTCACATAAAGCAGGAACATCAGCGCCATACTTAAGAGCGATAAATAACATCCATAATGCATTGCTTCCAATGATAATAACAAGTTAAAGTCTGTCAATAAAGGTACATACCAAAAGAAAGAACCAAACAGATAGATTGCAAAATGCATAAGCAATAACAACTTTACCGCCATATGCCCCCGCTGCCCCTTGGAAAACGCCATACTAAGAACTGTTACTGCCACCAAAATCATAAAAACATTACCATGAACAATATCTGTCCCATATTTTATACCGTCTATCCCCTCATCAAAATAGCACCATGGCAAAAAAACCGGCAATAACGATATTAAGTAGCAAAAAACCATTAAGGATCTTTTCTTTACTTTGTCAATCAACTTCATTTTGCATTACCTCTTCTTTGTTTGAGATATTTGCCGTTCCCTATGGCGCGTCCTAAAGGATATCCTTTGTCTTTTTTGCCTTTAATTTTGTTACAATATAAGTATATTTTCCTGTTTTCCTCAAATAAAACACTCCATTCGCAAACTTTGTCTTTGCATTTTTAAGGCTGTCATAATAAACCAAATCGAATTTTACCTCATACCTTTTACTCCCTTTCGCTTTTATATTTTTTATTTTTATAATGTTTTTATTGTCGCCCCAGTCTACATAATTCACCGTTATAGTTCCAGATGCCTTTTTTCCAAAAATAAATTTTGCTGCCTCTTCAAGGCTCCTTGTATAAAGCAAATCCGGCATAAACCCCAATACTTTTTTACGATTTTTCAGTTCTTTAAAATCCAAGGATAGGGATTCCCCTATTTTTTTCCTGCCCATGCTATATCCAAGATAATCTGAAAAATAATTGCATATCTTTTGAATGCTTTTTTGGTTTTTCTTGCTGATTTTCGCTTTGCCATTAATTTGTGGTTCTTTGAAATCCGGCGCGTCCTCTGTACCCAAATTATCTTCTTCTGGGACTTCTTCCCCAGGAGCATAGGAACTGTAATAGCCAAAAGGCGCAGGGCTTTCTTTCTCCATCGCATATACAGGCATTGCCATATCCCCCGTCAGGCTAACCGCCAATAAACATAATGCCAAATTCTTAATCCCAATCATCTTGCTTCCCTCCTGTACGTGTAATTGTAATACGGAACTGCTCCCCTACCGGCTCCCAGCCATAGTCTTCTTCTTCGGGATACGTTCCCCATGCTTCGCCTGACTCCTGCCCATAAACCCCTTCCTCTTCATCAAGGATTTCTTCCGTGCCATCCCAGTACGTTTTCCGCTTATACAACTGCAGGTCCAGATAGTCGCACTCCTTATCTGGCACAGACATTTGAAACCCATCGTCTTCCATTTCCACGCCCGCTTCATAATCCCCCAAAAAATCTGTCGCAAACAACAGCTCATTTTCTGACAGAAATCTTTCTGCCCTTAGGCTGACAGGATTTCCAAAACTGTCCGTTCCTTTGAGCTTCAGTTCATACTGATTTTGCCAGTCGTCATCCCATTTGCCCCCTTCTGCTATAATCCTGCAATACAGGTCGTTTATGGTCAGTTCCTTCAATGTGAGGCTCTTTTCTTCTAAGCCAGTCGCCTTGACTGCAATATCCAACTTTTGCTTTGTTGTCTTTGCTTTTAATTCCGCTGGCGTGATAACAAAATCATATGCAAATTCTGTCCCTTTATCCTCATATTCCTCCGGCAGCGCAACAGCGTCCCCAAGGTCTAAAAGTTTTATGGCCTCCAACACAAGGTGTACGCTTACATCCCCATTCGGCAAAATCTGGTCTTCATAAACCTGTACCAGAACCGTGTCCCGTTCCGGTGTGTATATGTCCGTATCATGCCCAGCCGATTCCATACTCTCATATGCCGTATGCCGCTGCCCGTTAATTCGTGTTTTCTCATCATCCACCCATAAGGCGCCTTCTTGCCCTTCCCCAAACTCTGCATGCACAGATACCATCAGTACCCTGTCGTCTAAAATCACCTCTTTTAATGTCAGGGAGATCCCATCTTTTGTCTGCGCCTGATTGATAATTTCTGTATAAGAGGACAAATCCTTTGTAAACCCTAATACCTCGCCAATTTTCGTAGTAAATTCCTTTACCGCCGCCTGCACTCTGGAATTGCCTGCTGCGGCCAGGCAAAACATTACAAGGACCGCAATGCTGGCAATTTTACGGCTGTATAACTGGAATACATAATATTTTTTCTTGTTCCATTCTTTTCCAGCGTTATCCACAAGCTTTTCATCAATCTCCCCAAATTCTTTTGCAAAATCAAATTCTTTCTTCAAATCAGCGCCTCCTGTTCTAACATACGGTAAAGTTTTTTGCGGTTCCTGCACAAATTTGTTTTCACGCACCCCTCTGTCACGCCATGCCGTTTCGCTATATCTTTTATGGAATCCAAATACCAATACCGCCGGACAAAAATATCCCTGTCCGCTTCCCGAAGCTTTAATAAAAACGCCTCTATCACCCCCACCAGTTCCTTTTCCGCCATCTGTTCCTCAACGGTATAAGAAAAACTCAGCTCGGCCATTTCCCCACAGACATCTTCCCTATGCAGCTTCCCCCGTTTGGCTGCATGCTTTTTCCGAAAAGAATCTATTGCAAACCCTCTTGTTATTTTTCCAACAAAAGCAGATAATGCCATCGGTCTGTGGGGAGGCATCTGCTTCCATGCCGCAAACCATGTATCATTCAGGCACTCCTCTGTATCTTCACGGTTTTCTAGCAGATTCCATGCAATTTTATAGCAATACCCAGAATATTTGCTTTTCAATTCCTGTATGGCCGATTCATCCCTCTTCCAGAATAAATCAATGATTTCTGTATCCCTCACCATATACCTCCGTTCAACTTATTAAAACATGGCTGTCCTTGCAAGAATTTCCCCTGTTCACTTTATAAGTCGCATAATACCCTAAAAGGTTACATTATTTCTTAATTTTACAATTTTTATTTTTTAATTTTTTTGTTTTCCATGCCATAGTGGCTGGCAAACTCCCTTACCAGCTTTCACCGCCCCTTTTATGCTTAAGGGAAATAACCAAAGCTTGGGAAGCCTTCTTGTTCTGCAATTACCTAAGCTAGGAAATTTTTTTCACCATAGCTTACAACTCCAGTTTCAAGATGGATGTTACCATTTGATCTATGCTCTTTATGCAATTGATAACTAAATATAAAAGAATAAGTTTTCTTTTGTTCTTCTGAAAAGGAGGAATAAGCTGGATATTGAAATGGGGCAATAAAATATATATTACATATGCTGATTTGATTGATTTTAGATAAGGATAAATTTATAGATTGTCAAAAGTATATTGAAAAAGTTTTTTGCATATGCTATAATGCCAATAGGCAAAAAAGATGTATGAAGTCCACGTTGACAAAGAAACGAATCCCTCGACCGTACTGCAATACAGTCGGGGGATTCTTCTTTTCTTTTATAGTGGCAAAGCACCCACTAGGCTAACTGTTGCCCTCGTCGTCACCGTCTAACCATTTGATGATGTAGTGGCAAGCTACACCGCCCAAAACGGCGATTAAAAAAGATGTAAGAAATTCCAACATTGACACCTCCTCCCTGTTGCGGGTGTCGGTGAGCAACATAAGAATTATACCATATTATTTGATATTCTTCTATTTTTTCTTTAAAATGGTTTGTAACTGGGAGTGTGGCTGACACGATCCGATGCTCGCTCTACCAGTGGACACTGTTTTAAATCCATCTTTCTTTGCAGTTGATATCTTTGATTTCTGCTTTTACCATCCGAGCAAAAGACCCTACTCCTTTTCTCCTCGGCTTTGTATCATCTGCTTTAAATTTATTTTTATCCTTATCTAGTTTCATACTTAATTCAAATTGGAATACCTATTGTTGCCCTTGCTAAATTGATTTATCAGAATGGGAGAAAATCAAAACAAGGGGTATTCCAACCAAACCGTTGAAATACCCCTTGTTCCATAACTGTTTCCAATCAGGGCTAATGCCGCGCGACACGCAGCCAGGAAGCGATCCCTTCCCCTTACGTAAGCGCACTGGCCCTGCAAAATCCTGCCTTCCCTATGCCGTCTCTTTCACAAAGACATCTTTTCCCAATCCACACAAGGGGCATACCCAGTCTTCCGGCAAATCTTCAAACGCCGTGCCAGGCTCAATCCCGTTATCAGGATCCCCTTCCTTAGGGTCATATACATAACCACATGGTTCGCAAACATATTTATCCATGCCTTCACTCTCCTTTATCTTTTCTAACAGTATGCCCGGCAACCTCCAAAATATACTTAGGCGCCATGTCCCTTACCCACATTTTCCAACATGGAAGTTTTCTTAAATATTTAACCGCCAGAGTAATAAGTACATACTGCCTAGAAAACATTATAGATAAAATTGGAATATATTTCAAGTGGTTTTTCCACAAAAAGATTAAAGATTCCTTGACTCTTACTCCATCCCTATAATATAATTCTATTATATAAATCATTTATATAACTTAATTATTAGGAGGGAACCATGCCAAAACAACGAATCACAAAAGAAATGGTCGTCCATGCCGCTTTTGAAATTGCAAGGGACAGTGGGATGGAACAAGTAATGGTGAAAACAATTGCTGGCAAAATCGGCTGCTCTGTACAGCCAATCTACAGCTATTGCAAGAATATGGAGAGCCTGCGCCAGGATGTGGCAAGCCAGGCAAAGCGCTTTATCCAGGAATACATCTCATCCCATATTGATAAAAATGACCTGTTCCGCAGCACAGGCAAAGCATACCTTCAATTGGCAGAACGTGAGCCGCATCTGTTCAAAATATTTATCCTGCACCAACGGAGAGGCATTTCTTCCCTGGACGGGCTATATCAGTCAGAAGCAAACCCCAAGGCCGCTGAACATATCGCTGGCGCTTTAGGCATCAGCGTCCCTAAGGCCAGGCAGCTTCACATGCATATGCTAATCTATACCCTCGGCATCGGCACGGTTCTTTCGGTGACAACGCCTGGAGTTCCAATAGACGAAATATATAGGCAGCAGGAAACCGCCTACCAGGCTTTCCTTCACTACACATTAAACCAAAAGGAGGGATCCCCCAATGAAACATAAAATAATGGTGGCCTACAAAAGCAGCACTGGATTTACAAAAAAATACGCTGAAGCCATTTCCAATGAACTAAACGGTACCCTTGTGGAATACAAAGACGCAACCGCAGAATTAATGTCAGGCTGCCATACCGTTGTGTTTGGAAGCCGGGCCCATGCAGGCAGGATTGACGGATATAAGAAAATCAAAGATACGTTCCAAAAAAGCTCCGCACACAAGCTGGCGCTATTTGTAACTGGGGCAACGCCCGCCACAGCCAAAAGTACTATAGAAGAATTCTGGGCGCAAAACCTATCCCCCAAGGAATTGGAAAGCACGCCGCATTTCTACATGCCCGGCGGGCTATGCTACGAGAAAATGTCCCTGCCCGATAAGCTAATGATGAAGATGGCTGCAGCTATGATGAAAAAGAAAAAAGACAAAACCGCGCAAGACCTGGCATTTGAGCAGGCTATCTCCGCCTCCTATGACATCTCAGACATGTCCTATATAAAGCCGCTGGTGGCCTGCCTGAAACATCCCTAAAAAATGATTGGCGCAGGCCTTCTTCCTTCCACTGGCCAAAGCAGCTAGCCCAATGCCACATCTAACACCATCATAATAAGGAACCCCAGCGCAAACCCTATGGTTGCAATATTGGAATGCTCCCCTTGGGAAGCTTCTGGCAGAAGCTCCTCCACTACCACATAAACCATAGCCCCCGCTGCAAAAGAAAGCAAGTATGGAAGGAAGGGGACTACAAGCCCTGTCAGCAATATAGTGGCCGCCGCCCCCACTGGCTCTACAACGCCAGAAAGCATTCCATAGAGGAACGCGCGCCCCCGGCTGCCTCCCTCACTTTTCAGGGGCAGGGATATAATTGCCCCTTCTGGGAAATTCTGGATGGCAATCCCAAGGGATAGCGCAACCGCCCCTGTCGTGGAAATAATCCCTTCCCCCGTCAACAGCCCGGCAAATACCACCCCTACCGCCATCCCTTCGGGAATGTTGTGGAGGGTGACAGCCAGAACCAGCATAGTACTTTTTTTCAACTGACTTTTACGCCCTTCCGGCTCTTTTGCATCCAAATGCAGATGGGGGACTACCCTGTCCATTTCCAACAAAAACCCAATCCCTAAGGCGAACCCAACTGCCGCCGGCAGAAAGGCAAGTTTCCCCATAGATTCAGAAGCGTCCATTGCCGGTATCAAGAGGGACCACACCGAGGCCGCAACCATGACCCCGGAAGCAAACCCCAGCAATGCCTTCTGCACCAACGGCTTCATTTCATGTTTTAGGATAAACACACATCCCGCCCCTAACGTTGTACCCAGAAAAGGGAGGAGTAACCCAATCGCAATGTCCATGCTTAAACCTCCTTTTTTTATCAGTATGCCCCAAAAAAAGGATTGTTACACGAAAACATTTTCAGCATAACAATCCTTTTTAATTCTGCCCATCTAGTTCAAGTCCAGGGTCACACTGCCGCCTGCCTTACCTTGCCCCAGCCAGGTTTTTCATGCCCCAAAACCGCTTTTCCTTATTTGGGCGAAAAAGCAGGTAAAGAAAGCCTGCAATCAGAGCCAAAGCCACTGCCGTGCCAACCCCGAATACCCCAAGGGTAACCCAGGTCCCAATCTGGTAAATGCAAAGCGCCGCCACATACGCCAGGGAGCATTGGTAGCCAATTGCAAACCAGAACCATTTGATATTGTTCATCTCCCGCTTAATCGCCCCCATTGCCGCAAAACATGGCGCGCACAGCAAGTTAAATACCATAAAGGAATATGCCGCAACTGCCGTCATGGAGCCGGCAAGCATGCCCCAAATTTCCTGGCCATCTTCCGCTACTTGCGCATACCCAAAGAGGACGCCAAAGGAACCGATTACATTCTCTTTTGCCACTAGCCCGGTGATTGCTGCAACTGCAGATTTCCAATCGCCCCAGCCAAGGGGGATGAACAGCCATGCAAACGCATTTCCAAGCATTGCAAGGATGCTGTTATCAATTTCCATCTGGTCCAACATACGGAATTGCCCGTCCACCCAGCCAAAATATGTAGTAAACCAAATGAAAATAGTTGACAGCAGTATCACCGTCCCTGCCTTCTTAATAAAAGACCAGCCCCTTTCCCACATGCTCCTTGCCACATTCCCAACCGTAGGCATATGGTAAGCTGGAAGCTCCATCACAAAAGGCGCCGGGCCGCCTGCAAACATTTTTGTTTTCTTTAGTATAATGCCAGAGCAAACCACCGCTGCAATCCCTACAAAAAACGCGCTCCAGGAAACCCACCATGCGTTCCCAAAAAATGCCCCGGAAATCAACGCGATAATCGGCAGCTTAGCGCCACAGGGAATAAACGTGGTGGTCATAACCGTCATTTTACGGTCCCTGTCATTTTCAATCGTACGGGAAGCCATAATCCCTGGCACGCCGCAGCCAGTCCCAATCAGCATAGGGATAAAGGATTTTCCTGAAAGCCCAAATTTACGGAAAATACGGTCCATAATAAACGCAACCCTAGCCATATACCCGCAGGCTTCTAAAAATGCCAGGAATAAAAACAGCACAAGCATCTGCGGCACAAACCCTAATACCGCGCCTACCCCAGACACAATCCCATCTACAATCAGCCCCTGCAGCCAGGCGGCGCACCCGGCCGCTTCCAATCCGTTGGAAAATAATTCCGGGATTGCCGGCACATGGAGGCTTTCTATGCCAAACAAATTCCATCCCTCCCCAAATACGCCGTCGTTCACCCAGTCGGTAGCCCAGGCTCCCACCGTAGTTACTGAAACATAATAGACAAGCGCCATAGCCGCTGCAAAAATAGGCAGCGCCAAAATCCGGTTAGTGACGATTTTATCAATTTTATCCGATATGGTAACTTTTTCTTTCTTTCGCCTGGCGCAGCAATCTTCAATAATGGAAGAGAGATATACATACCGCTCATTTGTGATAATGCTCTCCACATCGTCATCCATTTCTTTTTCTAATGCTTCCACTTCCGACGTTACATCAGGGACATGGCCCATCTGCGCCTTAATTTCCTTATCCCCTTCCAACAGCTTAATGGCAAAAAAACGCCTTTGCCCCTGCAAAACCTCAGCCCCTAGCTTATCTTCCACTGCGCCCAATATCCCCTCCAGGATTGGGGAAAATTTATGGGCGGCTTCCCAACTTTCCTGACTCCTTGCAGCCTCCAGCGCCCGCTTTGCCGCCGCTTCCACCCCATCCCCTTTCAAGGCGGAGATTTCCACCACAGGGCATCCTAACTTTTCACTAAGCTTTTGCATATCTATCTTATCGCCATTTTTTATAACCAGGTCCATCATATTGACAGCCAAGACCACCGGTATCCCCAGTTCCATCAATTGGGTGGACAAGTACAGGTTCCGCTCTAAATTAGTCCCATCCACAATATTTAAAATAGCGTCGGGGCGTTCTGCAATCAAGTAATTCCTGGCAACCACCTCTTCCAATGTATAGGGGGACAGGGAATAAATCCCTGGCAAATCCAGAACCAGCACATCCTTATGCCCCTTTAGCTTTCCCTCTTTTTTCTCAACAGTAACGCCTGGCCAGTTCCCCACAAACTGGTTGGAACCTGTCAGCGCATTAAATAATGTCGTTTTCCCACAATTTGGGTTCCCTGCTAGTGCAATTTTTATTGACATCCTACAACTCCTATCCGCCTATTGGCATTTTTGTCGGCCTATGCCCCATTTTTCGTGCAGCCAATCATTATTCTACTTCTACCATTTCTGCATCTGCCTTGCGCAGGGACAGCTCATAGCCCCGTACCGTCACCTCCACCGGATCTCCCAAGGGCGCAACCTTTTTCACAAACACATCCACGCCCTTGGTAATGCCCATATCCATGATGCGCCGCTTTATTGCCCCTTCCCCATGCAATTTCCTGACTTTCACTGTTTCCCCACATGAAATCTGCCTTAATGTCCTCATACAATTCCCTTTCCGTCATTTTATACCATGATTTTATTTGCCATCTCTTTGTTGACGGCGACCCTTGACCCCTTCACATCCACAATCATGCTGCCGCTTATCTTTGACACAATGGCCACCTGGCTTCCCGCCACAAAGCCCAAGTTCTCCAAAAACCTCCTGGTTTCTTCTTTGCCGCCAACTTTTTTAATTGTGTTAATTTCTCCAGCCTTTGCCATTGTTAAAGGCATTCCCATCACTTCTTCCCTTCTTTATTTGATAATGAATATCATTTCCTTTTACATCGGTTAGTATATACTAATTATAGTTTGTTGTCAATAACTTTATTGGAAAATTTTTTCAAATATTCTCTTAGATATCTACAACAGCCATGCGCCAAGATCTTCCCCTTGCTATTTTCCTTTTTATTCCTTATACTAAAATTATTTGGAAATCTATTCCCACCATCTGCAGGCCAAACTTTGTGGGAGAAGCAATTTTCAAATACATCCTATTTTTGTATCCTGCAAAGGGGGTTAATTTATGAAGAGCAATGAATCTGCTGAAAATTATTTAGAAACGGTCCTAATCCTAAGCCAGAAACTTCCCGTTGTCCGTTCCATAGACATAGCGGCAGAGCTTGGATTTAAAAAGCCTAGTGTCAGCGTGGCAATGAAACACCTGCGTGAAAAAGGCCATATTGCTGTTTCTGGCGCAGGTTATATCACTTTAACAGAATCTGGGAAAGAAATTGCAGAGATGATTTATGAACGCCATAATTTCCTATCTGGCTGGCTGATAAGCCTAGGCGTGGACAAAAAAATTGCGGCAGAAGACGCCTGCCGCATAGAACATGTCATAAGCTGCGAAAGTTTCGCGGCCATAAAAAAAGCGGTGGCACAAGATTTTTCCACCTAAGCTAGATAACAATATGCAATAAGGGCAGTTCTTTAGAACTGCCCTTATTGCGCTTTCACTTACTTTTTGGTTTTCACAGATTTTACTTTTGACCATCCAGAATAGACCTTTGTGTCCTTGCCGTTCCACTTTACAACCTTATAAGTCCGTATCCTGACATAGTATTTTTTCTTAGCTTTTCGCTTAGAAACTATTTTTGTTGTTGTCCTGCTGCTGTTTATAGTTGCGGCTTTTGTGGATTTTTTCGGGAATTTTTTGCTTGTGGAATACTGTATCTGATATCCCGTGATTTGGCTATTCTGCCTTTTCCAGCTAACCGCAAATCCTTTTTTCTTCGCCTTAATCTTGCTTATGCCCGTTCCTTTTGGCTCGATAACAAATGTCTTTTTTTGAATGCCGCTATAATTTCCGATAAAACGGACAGTCGCTGTGGCATACCCTACATGGATATTATTTTGGTACGCCACTTGGTATTGATTGCTGCCTATCACCTTGCCAGCCCTGTCTAATACCTTCACCTTTGGTTTCCTGCTTTTTCCATTATAAGCCAGCCTGTCAGCGGAAAGCTCCACTTTCTGAATCTGGTAAATTTTTTGCTGTTCCGCCACTTGGCCGCAGCTACACTTTTTCATCTTTATGCCATCTTTTTGGAACGTCGCCCGTTCCAATATGCTCTCATACTTATGGGCATGTGCTGGGGGCCGCTCCGATGGTTTGTTTTCCTCTACTGGCGGGGTTACCGTTGGCTGTGGTGTTGGGCTTACCCCTGGTGTTGGTGTCGGCTTCGGTGTTGGGCTTACCTCTGGCATCGGTGTCGGCTTCGGTGTTGGGCTTACCTCTGGCGTCGGTGTCGGCTCCGGTGTTGGGCTTACCTCTGGCGTCGGTGTCGGCTCCGGTGTTGGGCTTACCCCTGGCGTCGGTGTCGGCTCCGGTGTTGGGCTTACCCCTGGCGTCGGTGTTGGCTCCGGCGTTGGGCTTACCTCTGGCGTTGGTGTTGGCTCCGGCGTTGGGCTTACCTCTGGCGTTGGTGTTGGGCTTACCTCTGGCGTTGGTGTCGGCTCCGGCGTTGGGCTTACCCCTGGTGTTGGTGTCGGCTCTGGCGTCGGGCTTACCTCTGGCGTTGGTGTCGGCTGTGGCGTTGGGCTTACCTCTGGCGTTGGCGTCGGGCTTACCTCTGGCGTTGGCTCCGGCACTGGTGGTTTCTCTTCTTCTGGCTCCACATAATCTTCTTTCCAGCATGGAATCCATGCGCCATCACGATAATTCAAACGGTACCCATCATCAAAATATTTTTCTGCCAGTACAAAATTACGGTACACTGCATTTGCAGGGTTTGCCTTGATATACTGCCTGTTTGCCAAAATTGCCCCTGGCATCAGATGATGGTTTGTCTGAAATTGCGTAGTCCCTGTAACTTTCCCATGGATCACCACGCTCCCGCTCTGGTTAAGGACCAGGACGCCCCGTTTCTCCCCTGGGTCGCTTACACCAGTAAAATCACCTGTGACCTGCACCTGGCTTGCCTCTTTTGTATTCAGGCAGCCTCCATTTTTCAATGTGGCATTGTGAAGCGTTGTGCTTTTCAAAGCCATGACTGCCCCATCTGCAACCACAACATTCCCAATATTTTCCAATTGCGCACTTGGCATTTCGCAGCCCTGCAAGGTCAGAACTGTATTCTCATTCCCAACATACTGGTTTGCCTTTGCATATTTATTGGCGCTTCCTGAAACAATAATTTCCGCCTGGCTGTTCATGCTGGTATCAACGGCATCCCGAACAGCCGCCTTAACATCCATGCGCAGCGTTGCTGCCCCAGTATATGGGACGTCTTTATGAACCCCAGGCCCATGCCCCATATATATGCCCTGAATATTGGTCTTGTCATTTGAATTCTGAATTGTCAATGACGCATTGTCCCCAACTTCTGTATTGGGATACCCACCGGCATAAATTGTCGGCAAAAGCTCCTCTTCCGTCCCCCCGAACGGACCCAAATTTGCGCCCCCTTCCAGATATGTCTTCACATTATCAAGGGTTAGGCTATGCCCTGCCAGATAAATCTCCCGATGCGGGACGCTCCCCAAAGCATCGCTGGACTCCAGGGTCAGTTCTATATCCCGGAACGTAACATTGTCGCCTGCCAGTTGAAGCGGGCATCGGCAATTTAAAATGCTGCCAGCAGTCCCTTGTATCGTAGTGCCTCCAGGAATGGTTACTGGAAGCATCCTGCCTGATTCCTCCGCTTTATTCCCAATCGTAATTAGCCCATTTACGGTAATCACGCTTTTCCCCTGGTTCAAGGCATCCTGAAACTCACTTGGCGAAGTGACTATGGCCTCATCTTGTGACCCGTGCGCTATCATAGGGCTTTGCACCACCCCAAGGAACATTGCAGCTATCAATAACACACTTAGTTTCTTCCTTATCCCTTCTCCCATTTACTTCTCCTTTCCTTAATAATACTTATAGGTAATTGTGAAACTACCAAATTATCGAAATTTCATATACAATTACTACATTTCTATTGAAATATTTTCATCTTACAAAAGCCCGAAATGCTAGGCGCGCCAAGCATTCCAGCAAGCCTCTGGCTGCAAAGCCCCATGTTCAGCAAAGGCTTCCATGGGTCCTTTGAGTCTTGCTTCCATGGCGCTAACATGCATTCCTTGCCTTTTGTATGAGAAAATATTTCTTTTCAAAGTTTTTAAATTGTATATGAAATTCATCAAATTATTGAGTTTCGCAATTACCTAATAATACTTATGCATGGGGGATATTGGTGTGTTCCGATATCTCCCTGTTAATTGTACATAAATCTTCCACCGACAGCCCATGGATATCCCCATGCCCGGTAATCCGTGCAAACGTCCGCAATTCTTCCGCAGAGCATTTCAAATAATTTGCCACCCTTTTGGAAGCTGCATCCACCTTAAGCCGCCCCCTCAGCTCAGGGTCCTGGGTCGCTATGCCAACAGGGCACATCCCAGTCCCGCAAATCCGGTATTGCTGGCATGCTGCCGCAACCATGGCAGCAGAGGCAATGGCTATAGCATCCGCCCCCATTGCGATTGCTTTTGCAAAATCTGCCGACACCCTAAGCCCTCCAGTAATCACCAATTGGGCCTTAGAATGCACAGAATCCAAATATTTCCTTGCGCGGTAAAGGGCAAAAACTGTTGGCACGCTTGTGGCGTCACGGATTATGGCGGGAGATGCGCCTGTCGCCCCTCCCCTTCCATCTATCGTAATGAAATCAGGCTCCGCAAACACGCAATATTCCAAATCTTTTTCAATACGCCCTGCGGCTATCTTTATGCCAATGGGCCGCCCCTCACTGCGCTCGCGCAGCTCACTTACAAGTTTTTTCAAATCCTCTTTTGTGTCAATCCCCGGAAATTTAGAAGGGCTGATAATATCCTTCCCCTGCGGCTTGTTGCGGATTTCGGCAATTTCCGGCGTCACCTTATTTCCAGGGAGATGCCCGCCCATGCCAGGTTTCGTTCCCTGCCCAATCTTTATTTCAATGGCGTCCGATGATTTTAAGTTTTCATCTGTCACGCTGTACAGGTTAGGTACATATTCAAATATGTATTTATGGGCAGCCGCTTTCTCTTCAGGCAAAATACCGCCCTCCCCGCTGCACATTGCCGTCTTTGCCATAGCGCTCCCTTTAGAAAGCGCAATTTTTGTCTCTTTGGAAAGCGCCCCAAAGGACATATGGGAAATATAGACTGGCATGTCAAGCACCATTGGCTTTTTCGCATATTTCCCAATCACAGTCTGCAGGGAAACTTCTGCATGCTCTTCCAATGGCGGCGGGTTTAACTGCGCCCCCAGCACCAGGATATCGTCCCAATTTGGCATGTCATGCTGGGTCCCCATCGCTTCAATCGCAGAGTTCCCTGTTACTGCCATAGCATGGATCTCTCCCATATAGCGGTAATTGCCGTCCGTTTTCCTTGTCTCCTTGGGATAGCTCAAATCTGAATTTTCAGGCCCTGATTCCTGGGAAACCCCTGCCTCCTCCTGCTGCCCCTCGGAAGGCGCAAGCTCAAATTTTTCCACAGGCTGTTTGCATAAAGGGCATTCTGTCAACTCTGAAAAAGCCTTTCCCTGCTCCTTTTCATCAAATACATAACCACAGACGCTACATTTGTACACCATAGCAATACCTCCTCTTTTTAACATATTACACCAATATTTTATCTAATGTCCCAAACAGCACTTTAACGTTGATAGGTTTCGCCAAATGCCCATTCATCCCGGCCGCCATAGCCTCCTGTTTATCTTCCTCAAAAGCATTTGCCGTCATGGCAAGGATTGGGACAGAGGCCAATTCCTTATTGTCCAGGCTGCGGATTGCCTTGGTCGCCTCATACCCGTTCATCACAGGCATCCGCACATCCATCAAGACTAACTGGTAATAGCCCGGCTCAGAAGCTTTTAGCATATCCACTGCAATTTGGCCGTTTGAAGCTATTTCAATGGTAAATCCAGCGTCCCCCAAAATCACTTTCGCAATTTCCTGGTTCAGTTCATTATCCTCTGCCAATAAGATACGCCCAGTATAGCATTTTGATACATTTTCATCCAAGTCTGGCTCCCCGCCGTCGTCCCCATCCACAATGGAATGCAGGCAGCTACGCAGTTCTGACAGGAACAGGGGCTTGCTGCAAAATGCTGTAATCCCTGCTTCTTTCGCCTCCTCTTCAATGTCCAGCCAATCATATGCCGTCAATAGGATAATTGGCACATCTTCGCCCATCTCCTTGCGGATCCTCCTGGTGACTTCAATGCCATTCATGTCTGGCAGCATCCAGTCAATTACGTATACTGTGTAAATATCATTCCTCATAACCGCCTGATGCGTCCTAAGCAGCGCCTCTTTGCCAGACAATGTCCACTCTGCGCGCATCCCAATCTGCCCTAACATATAAGTAACGCTGTCGCAGGTATTAAAGTCGTCATCCACAACCAAAGCCCTGCAATTCTTGAGTTCTGGAATATCCTGCGGCTCTTTTGCCCCAGTGTGCAGGCGGAAGTCAAAGCAAAGGGATACTTCTGTCCCGGTACCCTGCACGCTTTTCACCTCAATGGTGCCGTTCATCATGTCCACAATATTTTTGGTAATCGCCATCCCAAGCCCGGTACCCTGGATCCCGCTGTTTGTGCTGCTCCTCTCCCGCTCAAATGGCTCAAAGATGCGAGCCACAAATTCCTCGCTCATGCCAATCCCGGTGTCCTTAATATCAAATTTATACTTGGCATAGCCTTTTGGCGCGCCTGGCTTCTCTGTCACGCGCATACTGATAATGCCGCCTGTCCCAGTATATTTCACCGCATTGCTTAACAGGTTCAGCAGCACCTGGTTCAGCCGCAGCTTATCGCAATAAATTTCTTCATCCAGCACATCCACGGCATCTATATACAATTCAAGCTGCTTTGCATGGACGTCCGCCTGTAGGATGCTGCGCAGCCCATGCAGGATATCAGGCAGGCGGCAGGGATTTTCATCTAAATGCATTTTGCCGCTCTCAATCCGGCTCATATCCAGCACATCGTTGATTAAGCTGAGCAAATGGTTCCCTGAGGTCATTATTTTCTTAAGGTATTCCTCTACCTGCTCCTTATAATCAAGATGCGTAATGGCAAGGGTGGTAAACCCTACAATAGCGTTCATGGGCGTGCGGATGTCGTGGGACATATTGGATAAAAAGACGCTCTTTGCCTTATTTGCCCGGTTTGCCTGCATCAGGGCGTTTTCCAATAGGTTTTTCTTCTCTAACTCGCTTCGCGTCTCTTCATCCACGCTGCGGAAGCCCAAAACCACATTATGCTGGCCTCCCCATTCCCCAATGCGCACTGCCTTTAATTGGAAATATTTCATTTCCCCCTGAAAGACAGCCCGGTAATTTACATGGTGCATCCTCCGCCCTGCCATCTCTTGTTTCAAATGTTCTGCCGAAGAGAATTCCTGCACCATCTGCTTGTCCTCTTCCTGCACATACTCCTCAATATATTGCTCCATGCATTGCTGAAAACATATTTTCCCATCTGGCCCTTGGGCAAACGCCTGCCCGTCCGCCTCTTTATTGCGCAGCGGGATCCCTATGCCTGTATCCAGGTCAACATAGCAAATAATGCTGTAATCTATGCCCAAAGCCTGAATCAATTCTGTATGGCGCCTTTCATTCTCCTTTTCCTCTAATTTCTGGGCTGTGCAGTCCAGCAGGAAACGCTGGTAAAATAATTCCCCATTCTCTTTTAAGAGCTTAACGTTACCCATGATATGCAGGACATCCCCATTTTTGTGCTGCACCCGGTACTCTATGCTTACGCTGTCCCCTTCGTTTTTCAGCATTTTTATGCATTCCTGAAGCTTCTGCCTGTCCTCATCCAGCACCGACCCCGCAACCAAGTCAAAGCCGTCCTCCATCATTTCCTCCTGGGACCCATACCCCAAGATATTCAAAGCCGCCCGGTTAATGCTAAGGACATGCGCCCCATCTGTGGAATGGCACACCACCCCACAGTCAATCGTAGTGAAGATTTTTTCCAGCGTTTGGTTCTTTCGGACAATCTCCTGTTCATACGCCCGTTCCTGGGTCACGTCAATGCCTACGCCTGCCGTCCCCATTACGCTGCCGTCTAAATCGTACAGGGGGGACTTATATGTCATAAGCGTCCGCGTCCCCGCCCCGGTTTGGATCACTTCTTCGGACACGCAGGTTTTCCTGGTTTCCATCACCACCCGTTCAGATTCTATGCAAGCAGGGTCGTCATGCTCCACATCCCAGATATAGGCATGCCCCCTCCCTTCCACTTGCTGATGGCTTTTGTTGACTGTCCTGCAAAAACTGTCGTTGACTTTCTTGTGGATGCCGTTTTTGTCTTTATACCAGACCAGGTTTGGCACACTGTTTAAGGCCGTCTCAAGATAATGGCTGGTTTGCCAAAAATCTTTGCCCATTTTGCAGCTTTGCTGCCACCTTAAGAACCGGAATTTTACTTCTTCCTCTGACATTGGGGCAATCCATAGGTCTTTGACCTTTGATAAATCTTTTGGCAGGAGGCTTTTCTGGCCTATGTCCATAAGCATGACCAATTCTGCCTTTTCTTGCTTCGCCATTATCAGTGACATCACCGCGGCTCCATCCGCGAACCCCTCTAAATTTGCCAGGACCACATCCGCTTTTGCCGCCAGCTCCTCCTGCAGCCCTTCACTTTCCAAAAATTCATGTGTAAAATGTTCCAGCGGGGGCATCCTTTTTATTGTTTCAAAAGTACTGCATGCCCGTCCCAATAAATAAAATTGCAAATGGCAATGGTACATAACTAATCTCCCTACTCCTTTCCATTCCAGCAGTATGTGCAGAGCTTACATTTTTCTAGCCCTGTCGCCTCCAGCATATCATCCAGCCTGTTAAACCTCAGGGATGTGAATTTCTGTTCTTTGCGCATTTCTTCCACCATTTTCCCATACCTGGCCGTTTCTGGGTCTGCATATTCCTCTAAAGCTTCTTTTGTGACATTCCCTTTCTCTAACTTATCAATGACGCGCCGGGAAAACAGGTCCATATCTGAGGTAGACCGGGAAAAATTCAAATATTTACAGCCATACAAAATCGGCGGGCATGCCGGGCGGACATGGACTTGCGTCGCCCCGCTCTGATAGAGGAACTCCACCGTCTCCCGAAGCTGGGTCCCCCTTACAATAGAATCGTCAATCAATATCATGCTCTTGCCCTTAATCAGGTCTTCCACCGCCAGAAGCTTCATTTTTGCAATTAAGTCCCGTTTGCTCTGGATTGTTGGCATAAAAGACCTTGGCCAGGTTGGCGTATATTTTATAAATGGCCTGGTAAACGGGATGCCAGATTCATTTGCATAGCCAATCGCATGGGGCAGCCCAGAATCTGGGACCCCTGCCACGATATCTGGCTTAACATCGTCCCGCCGCGCCATTTTCCTGCCGCAATGGTAACGCATCTGCTCCACATTCATCCCTTCATAAGAGCTGGCCGGATACCCGTAATACACCCACAAAAATGTGCAGATTTTCATTTCCTTCCCAGGCTTTACCAATGTTACGCAGTCTTTCGCCGTCACAGCGGCTACCTCCCCAGGCCCTAACTCCTTATAATCTGAATATCCCAGGTTACGGTAAGCAAAATCCTCAAAAGAAATACAGAACGCGCCTTCTTTTTTGCCAATCACCACTGGGGTCCTGCCATACTTGTCCCGCGCGGCATACAGCCCAACTTTATTCATTAAAAGCAATGACAGGGATCCGTCCACAGACTCCAATGCATATTGTATGCCCTCTACCAGGTTTTCTTTCTGATTGATTAATGCAGCGACCAACTCTGTTGCATTGACCTCCCCGCCGCTTTGCTCCATAAAATGGGAATGCCCGCAGTCAAATAGCTGCTGGACTAACTGGTCGCTGTTGTTCAGCTTCCCAACTGTGGTGATTGCATAAGTCCCATGGTGGGACCTTATGATCAAAGGCTGCGGCTCATAATCGGAAATACAGCCAATCCCAAACCATCCCTGCATCTCATTGACGTCTTTATCAAATTTCGTCCGAAACGGGGCATTCTCAATATTATGGATCGCCCGGTTAAATCCCTTATCGCCATATACCGCCATCCCACCGCGCCGTGTCCCAAGGTGGGAATGGTAATCTATCCCAAAAAACAAATCAAATACACAATCCTGCTGTGACGCCACGCCAAATATACCGCCCATTCTATTATCCTCTTTTCTTTCTGTCCTGTTGTATTTTGCCGTTGCCCCCAATGGGGCAGTTAAATTCAAGTTATATTATACATGGTATCTATGTCATTGCGCAATCATTTACAGAAATATTTTCTTAAAATTCCAGAGATTCTTCCTAAAAAAGTGATGAAAAAGTGAATAGATCCTCTGTACATATCATAATACTGCGACTATAATTAAGTACAGCCCAAGAGGGAGGTGAAAAATTACACGATGTTAAGCCAATTGATAGAATATTTCCATAATAACAGCGGCAGGTTCTTTCAAATGCTCACAGGCCATATCCGAATCAGCGCATGCGCTTTAGCCATTGCCGCCTTAATTGCTGTGCCTGCCGGGTTTTTGTGCGTCCGCTTCCACAAGCTGCACCAGCCAGCCACGATGTTTTTTGGGTTCCTTCGGATTATCCCAAGCCTTGCAATCTTACTGCTGATGCTCCCAATTATAGGGACTGGCGCCATGCCGGCGACCATAGCCTTGGTTCTTTTAGCAATCCCGCCTATTTTAGAAAATACAGCGGCAGGGCTTGACGGGGTTGCGCCTTTTTTGCTGGAAACTGCAGAAGGGCTTGGGATGTCCCCTAGGCAGGTTTGGGCAAACGTCCGCTTTCCCCTGGCGCTCCCGCTGATTTTTACTGGCATAAAAACGGCGGCCGTGGAAATCATTGCCAGCGCGGCCCTGGCGGCAAGAATAGGCGCAGGTGGATTAGGGGATCTTATTTTTACTGGCATTGGCTTATTCCGCACCGATTTGCTGTTAATTGGCGGCGGTTCCGTTGCCCTTTTATCCTTATCCACTGGATTTTTCTTCTCCCTGCTTGAGAAAATATGTTTAAAATACAAAAGAATCTAAAGGAGATACTAATTATGAAAACAAAAAAAATGGTTCCCTTCCTGGCTGCTGCAATGCTCTTTGCCAGCCTTGCCTTCCCCCTGGCTGGATGCGGAGGTTCCGCAAAAAAAGAAATCCGTGTTGGGTCGAAGGATTTTACCGAAGGCTTGATTGTTAGTGAAATCTATGCCTTGGCGTTAGAAGACGCAGGCTTTAAAGTGGACAGGAAAATGAATGTTGCCGGCTCTATCGTGCATACTGCAATTACAGGGGATGAATTTGACCTCTACCCTGAATACACAGGGACCGCCCTGTTATCTATCCTGCAGATGGAAATGGACAGCGACCCAGACTCTGTTTACCAGACTGTAAAAGAGGAATATAACAAACAGTTCGACCTGACCTGGCTAGACTCCACCCAGGTAAATGACCGGAATGGAATTGCCATCCGCACAGAGATTGCAGAGCAATATGGGATTGCCACCATGTCAGATTTACAGAAAAATGCAAAGAACATCCGCCTTTGCTCCCAGGGGGAATTTGAGCAGAGGGAAGACGGGCTTCCCGGCCTTGCCAAAGTCTATGGGGAATTTGATTTCGCTTCCATCAATTTGTATGACAGCGGGCTAAAATACCAGATTTTAGAAAACGGGGAAGCAGATGCATGCCCAGCCTATTCCACCGACGCCCCGCTTGTTGACACAAAGAAGTTCTCCTACCTGGAAGATGACAAAAAATTTTGGCCGCCCTATTATATGGCTCCCGTAGTACGGAATGACATTTTGGAAAAATATCCTGAAATTGCTGATATTTTAAATAAAGTAAGCGCCAAACTAGACACAGAAACCATGATTGCCTTAAATGCAAAAGTGGACATTGAAAAACAGGAATATGAGGATGTAGCAAAAGAATTTTACGATTCCATACGCAAGCCAAGTACCCCGTAGCAAGCTACGGGGCATGGCCTGGCTTGTTCTTTTTGCCCTAACGGGCGGGGCATTTGCACCCATAGGGCAATTACCCTCGCGGCATTCGCCAAATATCAGCGCAAACGCGGCTGCTGGCCATTGCCCGCAGGAATAAATTAGTGGGAGGCTTCTTGTATGGCACATGCAATTGAATTTCAAAATGTAACAAAAACATTCCGCGGTGCAAGCCACAACGCGGTCGACCATGTAAGCTTTACCATAGAAGAAGGGGAATTCATCACAATCCTAGGTTCCTCTGGCTGTGGGAAAACAACGCTTATGAAAATGGTCAACCGTTTGTATGAGCCTGACAGCGGGACAATCACCCTGTTCGGCAAAGATTCCTCCACCCTGGACGCCGTACCCTTAAGGCGGAGCATCGGGTATGTGGTACAGCAAATCGGGCTGTTCCCACACCTTACTGTCGGCGGGAATATTGCTATGGTCCCAAGCCTGTTAAAATGGGAGAAATCCAAAACAGAAGCGCGGGTGGACGAACTGCTGGCAATGGTCGGCTTAAGCCCGGATGAGTTTAAACATCGGTACCCAGCCCAGCTTTCCGGCGGCCAGCAGCAGCGTGTAGGGCTTGCCCGGGCATTGGCCGTAGACCCCAAAATTATGCTGTTGGACGAGCCGTTTGGCGCAATCGACTCTATTACTCGCACCCGGCTTCAAGACGAGCTTCTAGCCCTGCACAAGGGGATGGGAAAAACATTCCTGTTTGTGACTCACGACATTGAAGAGGCATTTAAGATGGGTACCAGGGTAATGATTATGAATGAAGGGAAGCTCTTACAGTTTGGCGCCCCTAAAGACATAATCCTCCGCCCAGCAGAAGGGTTTGTAAAGTCCTTGGTAGAGTCCGCAAGGGCAAAAGAAGCATTTTGGGAGAAATTTAAATGATAGATTATATTATGAAGCATTATGATGATTTAATAGCAGCAACGTTAGAACACCTGCTGCTTGTGCTACTGGCTTTGGTAATTTCCCTTATAGTTGCCGCAGCCTTAACCATACTATGCAGTTATTCCAAGGCTGCGTCCAACGTAACCCTTGGACTGCTGTCCATGGTATATTCCATCCCAAGCCTTGCCATGTTCGCCTTGCTAATCCCCCTGACTGGGCTTGGCAGGACAACGGCAGTCACTGTGCTTGTGGTATACAACCAGTACCTTTTGCTGCGTAATTTCCTTGCAGGGTTAGAGAACGTGGATGAAAGCATTGTGGAAGCTGCAGTGGGCATGGGGATGGCCCCTATGCAGCTTCTTTTCAAAATCAAGCTGCCATTAGCCAAAAAAGCCATAATTGCCGGAATACGCATCGCCCTGGTTGCAACCGTAAGCATCGCCACAATTGCTGCCTCCATCAATGCTGGAGGCCTTGGGGCAATCCTTTTTGACGGGCTTCGCACCATGAATTATGCAAAAATTGTATGGGGGAGCGTCTTATCCGCATTGCTTGCCATATCGATTGACGTATTGCTGCGCCTTTTAGAAAAAAAGTGGGAACCAAATACCCCGCCGTAAGCTGCAGGGCAGGGTATGGCTTGTTCTTTTTCCCAAGGGGCGGGGTGTTTGCGGGAATACATGGATGCCCCTGCATTTGCAGGGACATCCGCATCTTGCCTGTCCTTTGCAGCCAATAGGCTATTAATGGGCTGCGCCAGCGGCTTTCTTTCGGTATTCTGAAAAATCCACATCCACAAAAGCTAAAATCCCTTTTTCCAGGTCTATGCCTGCCGCGCTGTCGTGGACTTTCTGTATTGCCACCGACACATCGGACGGAAGCGGAAGTTTTTCTTTCTTGTCTTCCATCGAAATCCCAGCCAACCCAATCGCATCCCTCGCCACCTCAATGGCGTCTGCAAAGCTGTCCCCCTCCATCTGGATTTCCATATCGGGGACACATACCAAGAAAGGATGCCCCGCCCCATTTCCAACATGGAATATAAACGTTGGGTACACCTGCGTCATATCATCCACTCCTTCTCCTTATTGCTTGGGTTATTGAATATCCTGCTGCCTTATTTTTCCCCAAAACCTGGATATCATACGCCCAAAAAGGATTTTATGAAGTCATGATGCGAATAATCGTCTTATCTGTCTCCCGCATCCCCTGGCTAGCCAGCTCCCCAATATTTTTAATGGTATTTTCCACGCCTTTTTCGATAATCCCTTCCCCTCCATGGAACTGCATACCCTTCCGCTGCATATGCACCCCCAGAAGCCCGGCTTCCACCGCCGAAGCAATTTTTGCGGCGCAGCTTGCCTTTGCCCCGTCGCAGACCACGCCGGAATTGATTGCCACCGCATTTACAATCACATGGGAAATCTCATATGCGCGCCCGCCATACAGCCAGGAAATGCCTGCCCCGGCGCCGCATCCTGCGCTGATTGCGCCGCAATATGCCGACAGCCGCCCAATCCCTGTTTTCAGATGGATTGTGACCAAGTTCGAGACCACCAAAGCCCGAAGCAGGTCTTCCCTAGAAGCCTTTCGTTCCCTGGCATATACAATGACTGGCAGGGATGCCGTCATCCCTTGGTTGCCGCTGCCGGAATTGATAATGACTGGAAGCTCACAGCCGTTCATCCTGGCATCGGACCCTGCTGCCGCCATTGCCTTTGCCCTATTATGCACGCTGTCACCATAAAACTCCATCAGGATTTTGCCAATCTGGGCGCCCCACGCCCCGCGCATCCCTTCTTCCGCAATTGCGGTATTATATGCAATCTGCCGCTCCAGCACCTCTTCCACATCAGAAATATCCACACATTCTGCAAATGCAACAATCTTCTCTACGGTAAGTGTCCCCCGGTCTGTGGCATAAAGCTGCTTCTGTTCTGCATACGCCTTCTCTTGTATCATCTTCCCATCCTTCTTTATGGAAATTACATTGGTATGGAACCCGGCAATCTGCGCAAACCCGGAATGTTCCCCGGCAATGGCCATGACCTGGATATCAAAAATATACCCGCTTTGGGACTCATTCACTTTAATGGGCAAACGCCCCTTTAAATTTCTTGCTTCTTCCTTCTGCGTTTCTGTCATATAGGCAAGGATTTCTAACCCTTTTTGTGGGTCTGCCGCAACAATCCCGGCGCAGACTGCCGCGGCTATCCCCCGATGCCCGCCAGTGCATGGCACCACCACGCTTTTCACATTTTTAATAATATTTGCGCTGGCCCATACCTCCACACGCTCCGGCTCCATCCCCAACGCCTCCGCAGCAACCGCCGCCCCATACGCAATGGCAATCGGCTCTGTGCAGCCCATGGCAGGAACCAGCTCCTCCTGCAATATTTTGACATATTCTTTATAAATCTTTTGTTCCATATTGTCTCTCCTAGTAAAAAAACATTTATTTTAATTCCTTACATTTGCTTCCTATCAATTGATTCCGTATCCGCATAGCCTAAACCCCCCTTCCTGTTTTGCATTTTCAATCCCATGATACAAATCTACTGCCGCCATACCACAAAGCGAATTTGGCATGGCATCCCACCATCCCACTTCTTGACTTCCCCTGCCCGCCGCAATATAATAGAAAAGGTTAGCATTTTATGGAAAAGGATAATTCCCTTTACCTTAATATTATAACACATATCATGCAAGGCAGACGGAGGAAAAATAATGTTAAATTTTTTTTGGCAATACCTAAGGCATCCAAGATCTATCGGCGCTATTGCGCCAAGCAGCAAAAAACTGGCAAGGAAAATGGTGCAGCCCATTGATTTTAGCCGTGCCTCTTGCATTATGGAATTTGGCCCAGGGACAGGCGTTTTCACAGATGAATTAGCCCGCAGGCGGAAAGCAAGCACAACCTTGATTTTAATTGAGCAAAACAAGGAATTCTGCAAACTGCTGAAACAAAAATACCGGGGCCAAAAAAATTTGCACATTGTACATGGAAGCGCGGAACATGCAGGCGCAATATTAAAAAAGCACGGTTTTTCCCATGCGGATTACATTGTCTCTGGGCTGCCCTTCGCTTCGCTCCCCAAAGAAACCTCTGGCCATATCGTCCACGCCATTCAGCGGGCAATCGGCCGCCAGGGAATATTTATCACATTTCAATACACATTGTTAAAAAAGAGTTTCTTTTGCCAGCATTTTCAATTCAAAGACTGCATCCATGTTATGGGGAACCTTCCCCCAGCTTATGTGTTTGTCATGAAAGCAAAACAGAAAAAAGGAGAAAAATTATGATTCAGTATATCGCAAGCGACCTTGACGGAACTTTATTGGAAGATGGCGGAAACCACATCGACCCTGAGATACTTGGCCTGATACTAAAGTTAAAAGAACAGGGGATCCACTTTATCGCTGCAAGCGGGAGGCAATACCAGAGCATGCGCTTTTTATTCCAACCCATCAAAGATGAAATTTCTTATATTACAGAAAATGGCTCACTTTGCATCCATGGCGGAAAAGTTATTTTCCGGGGAGAAATTAACCGGGAGCTTGGGCTTCGCATTATTGATGCAGGAAAGGAATATAAAAACTGCCATACGCTGCTCTCTTGTGAGTCTAAGCATTACACAGATTCTAAGAACCCAGATTTTATCCACCATATGCGTGATGTGATCCAAAATGACATTGCAATTGTTGACGACCTGCATCAGGTAGAAGAGCCCTTCCTAAAACTGGCCATTTGTGATTTCAATGGCACCGAACAGTTGGAGCCGTTTTTAAAAGAGCGTTTCTCCTCTGAAATACGGGTCGTCACTGCCGGAAGGATATGGGTCGACTTCCTTGCGCCAAATGCAGATAAGGGAAAAGCGCTCTCTTTGCTTTTAAAACATTTAGGAATCCTGCCAGAACATGGCATCGCTTTCGGGGACCAACACAATGACATTGAGATGCTCCAGCTAACAGGCACAGGCTATGCGATGGCCACCGCCGCGCCTGGGGTGGCAGAGTATGCCGACAAAGTGACAGAATCCGTAAAAGAAGTATTAAAAAATATTTTAAAGGGCGCCTGACATTTGTTCCGGCGAGCAATGAACCAAGCAGCCGCGCCCACGCGGATATTTGGCTCATTGCTCGCCGGAATAAAGAAGCCGTTGCCTGAAGAAATGGAAGAGCTGTTTCAAGAGCATATACGGAACAGAACATCCAGCCAGAGCAGCAAAACAGAGTAGCCGCAAGGCTACACTGTTTACATAGCAGCATATCAAAATATTTCAGTCTTTGAGACAACTTCCTTACGGAACACCATCCAACTAAGCGGTCTTTACTTTACGCCAATTTCACAACCAGTGTCACAAAGAAGCATCCGTTGCGAATATCCGCAAACACCTCTCCACCCATAAGTGACATCACCCGTTTGCAGATAAAAAGTCCAAGCCCGTTGCCCTGCACCTTATCTGCATTATTTCCCCGATGAAAACTCTCGAATATCTGCGGCAGTTCTTTTGCTTCAAGTGTACAGCCCGTATTTGACACCGTGATAAGCTCACAGCCGTCCATTTTATCACAGCCGATCTCAATTCGTCTGCCGTCTCCGTATTTGATTGCGTTTTCAATCAGATTTTGAAAACATTCCGCAAGGCGGTTCGGGTCGCAGGAAAGAATGCAGTCATCATATTTGCGAATCAAAAGCTCTGTTCCCGACATGGAAAGCTGGGGAGCATATCTCGCGTCTATTTTTGTGAGGATAACACTGAGAAACTCCTCGCCGAGCGTGACCTCAAAGCTCATAAAGTCCTCGCTTACCGCCTTTGAGAGTTCGCTGACAAAGTGCTCTATCTCATCCGCGCGGGTATTGATGTTCTCGGCAGCGATACGCTGTTTTTCCTCGTTCTTGTATAATCCCTTGGCAAGCGCCTTTGCATTCAGCTTGATAGCCGACAAAGGTGTTTTTATGTCATGGGAAAGGGAGAGCAGCAAAAGTTTTTTATCCTTTTGCATCGTAATCTCTTTTTTGCGGCTGTTTTCGATGCTCTCACGCAAGAGGTTCACTCCCCATGTGAATTCGCCGAAAAAACGGCTTTTTTCTTCGGATATCGGCACGGCAAGATTTCCCTTTGCAAGCTCCTTAGGAACATCACTCAGCCTGTTGAAAGGCGCGATGATATGTCTGCGGATATAATACAAAAGACCTGTCAGCAACAGGAACAGCGCACCTAATACGCAGTTGACCGCAGCAATGCCATATTGTCCGTTCCCGACGGTATATTCAACGCGATAAAGCGTTTCGCCCGCTTCTATGATAAGATAATGCTCATCGGAACGGTAGATATCGTCACCCGTAAACACGCCTGTAATGTGGGGGTATTTCTCAATGTCATAACTGCCTGTCTGTGCTATCTCACCCGCAAGCCGCCTGGCTTCAACACGATAAATACCTTCACTATTATCTTTCGATCCCACGAGAAATATGTTCAATGCCGCCGTCAGTAAAAGAAATACGGCCATCACTGCGATACACAGATTTTTGTAAGCTTTCATACAAACTTATACCCCACGCCCCAGATAGTAAGCAAACGCTTTGCATTCTTAGGGTCATCACCGAGTTTTTGGCGAATGCGGTTGACATGAACATGAAGCGTTTGCAGCTCCGAATCGCTGTCGCTGCCCCAGACAGCGCCAAACAGGTACGATTTTTTTAGAACTTTGCCTTGATTTTCAATCAAAAGCGCCAGCAAATCAAACTCTTTTGAAGGCAGTTCCACGGGCTTTCCGTCAATAACCGCCGTTTTATCTGCAAGGTTAAGTGTCACACCATCCGCCGATAATATATCATGCTGATACCGCCGTTTGAATATACCCTTAATTTTAGCGATAAGAACATCTATATCATAGGGCTTTTCAATATAATCATCAGCGCCAAGTTCATAGCCGTTCAGCTTATCTTCCCTGCCCGTCCTTGAACTAACAATCAATATGGGAGTATCCGTGTTTTCCCGGAGTTTTGAACATATCGCAAAGCCGTTCATATCAGGAAGATTGATGTCAAGCACTACAAGCCTTGCGCCATATCGTTCAAAAAGACGTACGGCACGTTCTCCGCTGTTCACGCTTGATACGACATATCCTTCCTCACGCAGGAAGTCGGTCAGCAAGTCCGCCAGTTCCTTATCGTCCTCTACAATCAGAATATCGGTCATAAAATCACCACCTGCAAGTATTATTTCAAGTATCACCAGCCCTGTTCCATAAGCCAGTTATTCAGTTCTCTTTCACGGTCACGGAACTCATTGTCACCGCCGCCAAAATCTCCCATTTCTTTTTCGCCGACGATACCGCCGTCCACAATGTAAAGCACCCTGCTGCACTTGGCGGCAACCTTTGAATCGTGGGTCACGCACATGATCGTCGTACCGTCACGGTTGAGGGAGAGCAGCTCGTTCATGACCTCGTCAGAGCTTGCACGGTTCAATGCGCCTGTGGGCTCATCGGCGAAGATCATCCTGGGATTGTTTATCATGCTGCGGCAGATGCAGGCTCTCTGAAGCTGTCCGCCGGACACCTCGTTGATGTCGTTGCCGCCCACGTCATCGATGCCGAGCCTGCGCATAAGCGCTCTGCTGCGCTCATCGGTCTGCCTGCGGCTCGACCTGTTCTTTTTTGATTGTGCTGCGGGGAGGATTATGTTGTCCAGAACGGTGAGGTTTTTCAGCATATACATCTGTTGAAAGATAAATCCCATTTCATCAAGACGCACATCGGCAAGCTCTCTTTCTCCCATTGCGGTGATATTTTTTCCGCA
>CAJUDE010000005.1 GCA_910585295.1 uncultured Lachnospiraceae bacterium
AAATCCGTGTTTAACTTACTAAGCGCCCCTGTGACTGTCCCATCCGCCAGCTTGGATATATCGCTCGCCCCCAGCAATTTCCGTAAGTAACGGAGGTTCTTAGCCATAAGGGAGACACTTCCCAATACATCCTTCAACTTCCCGCTGACTATCTTCCGCATGGTTGCCCATGCTGCTGGGTTCTCGTCATCCTCACTGGTGAATGCCACAGTGGTGTCTGATGCATCCCCCTCCTTATTCAATTTCTTCCCGACTGCCTCGTTAAGGGCTTCCGCTACATTTTTGTTTTCTAAGATAGCATCTGCAACCTCTTTGATAGTGTCAAGCGTTTCTGGAGCCCCGTTTATGAGTTCCCCTATTTTAGTATCCGTGTACCCTGTAAGCTGCTCATATTGTTGCTGAAGCTGTCCTTGTATGTCAACCCCCTGCTTCCCCAGCACCCTTTTTAGAAATGTTATATTGTTTACCAGTGCCTGAACCGTCATGTTAAGCAAGTCTGCATGGGCTGGGTCTGTTGGCTCAAATTTCCTAATCTTCTCTGTATAGGTTAAATCCTCTGGTATCTCAAAATTTTCCATTTTACTCCCCCCTACATTGTGTCATTAATTTTGAATGTCATTGAGAAATCATTGTCCTTTCCTTTTGCCTTAAAATTCTTAATGGCAACCAAATCTCCTTCTTCATCAGCAAGTGCAATTTCGCTTATGTCAGCCCCTGATAATTCATTTTCATCCAAGGTGCAGCAGTATTGAATCTTCATGTTATTAATGACTTCTATCTTTTCAATATCCTTTCGGAAAATTTCATCTTTCAATTCCTGCTGCCCTTCTTCCAGTTCCAGTACCTCCCCTGCCTCTGTTACGCCCCCTGCCCCAAAGACCATCTGTTTAATGGGTGGCAATGCCTGTTTCCCTGCCCTCGCCAGCAGCATCTTCCTTTTTGCTGCAAGTGTCGTTATTGCCTTTGCTGCCATCTATATTTCCTCCTTTATTTCTTCTGCATCCAGTAACCTACCCCCATCTAATTTCACACTTCCATCCAAACGCCATAAATCATGTCGGCTGATGACAGTTGCATCTTGAAAAGTTTCCACTACTTTTATGCCTGTCCCAAAATCTGCCCCGGCAAACTGTCTCCCTGAATCCATGCATGCTGGGATATATGTACCCAATTCTAACTTCTTTGAGCTTTCCACAATCCTAGACAAAATTTCAGATTCATGCGTGAAATACAGATAGATATTAAGCCCTGAAATTTCATCCAACGTCTTGTACACTTCCCTTACATTATTTACTGTGTCACCAATTTCAATGTTTAATTCCCCTTTATTGTAATCTGGATCCAAGTTGACCTCACATGAATAAACCTGTACCAACTCAAGCATCCCTTTAAAGCTGAGGCTTTTTTTCGTTGCTTTGATCAATATTGCTATGCGGCGCTCTTCCAACCCCTGCCCTGGAATGGGAGTTATCTCAAATTCCCTCTCTAACCTTTCTAATCCATGTTCATCAGATGTGCTTATAAACTTATTCATAAGTAAACGGTCTGTCTCTGTATGAACTTTATCAAATTCTGGCTGCTCCGCTTTACAAACTTCCTTTATTCCCCGGATTTTCTTCACCACTTCTGGACAATAATCAATTAATATTCGTGATCACCCCTTTTACTGGTATAGTATCCCACTCCAATGTCATGTTTTCCTCCACTCCATTCAATGACAATTCCTGAATGTCAACCACCCCTTCCACCCCCATCATTGCATCAGCTATTTTAAGCACACGCACAACTAGCCCGTCCTTCCCTGTATCCTCCCAAGTCTTGTTAAGTTCGGTAAAATAATTTTCTACTGTTTCCTCCAATTTTTCCCGCACCCTATCAAAAATTACCCCTGCTGCCAACTCAAACCTCGCGCTTATACTGATTTCCCTTGTATTCACTGGATAAACGTCCACGATATGCCAAAAAGGCGCCTTCCCTTCCCCATCCCCTTGGCTCCCTATAGGATCCACTTCCTGCTGCACCGCCGCTACCACCCCATCATCTGGCCTTCCCCAAAGGGATGACAGAATATATGTTTTAATGCGCCTATATCCTTTTGTCACACGTTCTTGTTTGATACCCCCTACTCCTGGCAGCCCTTTCACAAACTTCCTATAATCCGCCCTATTACCGCTTGTAACATACTTTTGCCTGCGTTCCTCAAGGTACCTAGCCCTGTATGCCTCTGTCTCCTCTTCATCCTCTGCCACTTCCAGCAACTCCACTAATTCCCCAGCCTCATACCCTTCAATAAATTCAATTGGCAGCAATTCGTCATCTGGCTTTATATTCCCAGCTTTCCCCGCTGTCTCGCATTCAAGGCAATACTCCTTCTCCCCTAACTTGCCTATACAGGTATATGTCATTTCCCCGGCCTCAAAGCGTTCCCCAACGCCAAAATCAACATTAAACTTCCCAACCCATATGGCTCTGGTAGCAGCCCGCACAGGTATATTGTTTTCATTCCCCAAAATAACTAAATGCTCCCTGTCACAGGTCAATGCGCTCCCATTTAGGTCTGCCACCTCTAAGTTATTGTATATCTCTTCCAATTCTGCTGCTGCAGGCGCCAAGGCAAAATTGACCAATGTGCCTTCACCAGTTCCAATGTCCCCACTTACCCTCGCGCGCATTCCTTCCAATATGGTTTCATAATCCTTATCTTCATGCATCTATGCCACCTCCACCTCATAGATATGGCTGCCAGTTTCCCCATATATGGTTTCTATCGTTATTGTTGCAATAAAACACCCACTCTTATAGGTCGCATCTGAAACCTCCACCCTCTCTATATAGTCATTTTCAAGCAAGCACTCCTCTATCATCCGCGCCACTTCACTTTCAATGTGTTCTGCACTGAAGCCTTTGCCATATAGACTTTCTATTTCATTGCCATAATCCCAACTACAGATAAAAAAACGGTACCGCGCCACCTTTAACGCCAGGTAGCACCAAACCTTCACTGCTTCTATCCCCTCTACTATTTCCCCTGTCATCTGCCCTGTAGCAAAATTCATCCCAAATTCTTTGGGCGTAGCCAATATTTCTTGTAATCCCCCTAATATTTCTTCGTCTTCCAAATATGCTGGTAAAAGGCTCATAACTCCACCAGCTTTTCTATAATGGCATATTTCTCCTCACTCACGCGCTGTATTAATACTGTGTCCCCTTCCATTAGGTTCCCCTTTAAATGTTCCGCCACTAAGAAGTCCTCACGTTCCAGCTTCATATTTCCCACATCACATTCTGCCACCCCTGCCATTTCTGCAAGCCTTGGGGCTGGCAGATTGCGGACAGCCCCCTGCTGGCGCATTAAGTCTATAATCTTCTCATAGCCATTCATTCCGTTTCCCCCTTTATGTGGTTTTTTCATCCATTATATTCTTAAAATTCAGTTCCAGGCTCATGGTATGCCTGCCCCCTTCCCATGTATGCGTGTCACTTTCAATCCAGAAAATACCATCAAGCCCTGTTGCCCTGTCATGCACTTTTATGCCTACTCCAGCAGTGCATTTAACATTCCCATCTATGGCTTCAACATTCACCGTTTTCTCAACACCTGACATCATATTTTTAGCTGCCCTTTTTGCATTCACGCCCTTTTCCTTCGTGTAATTTTCCTGATATAGGCCATACCGTTCCAAATGGCTTTGGTTTTTCACTATCCCTACTTGCTTGCCTTTATCATCGTAAATAGCCACCTGGTTCACCATATTTTCTATGGTTTCTTCAAAAGAAGACGAGACAATATTCTTATTCTCATTTAATGAATATCCACTTACTACAGTGCCTTTCACTTTTGTGCTGAACCTTTTCCCCTGCATATAGCACATATATTTTTTTCCGGTTCCTTTTGCCGCCTTTGTATATGCAACCATAACAGTGTCATAAATGCTGCTCCCATCTATGATAACTTTATCCAACTCTTTTTTGGTCTTCGCAATATTCCCTGTCTGTATCCCATATTTCTTACAAACTATTTTTGTAATGCCCTCTGCTGTTTTTTTCCGGTACTTCCCTTTATGCGTAATCCGCAACAGATGCCCCAAAAGGTCTGTTGCATTATACGACACCGTTCCTATCTCCGCTTTCTTCTCAACAGTTTGTATTTCCCCATAAAAAATATTTTTGCCATCCTCATAAAGCGTTATCACGTCACCTGGCGCAAGGTTCAATTTCAGCTCCTTGATGTTTGGATCCCCCGGCGCATTCAATACCGTTATCCCTGCCTGCCTTGCTGC
Source organism: uncultured Lachnospiraceae bacterium (assembly GCA_910585295.1). Taxonomy (GTDB): domain Bacteria; phylum Bacillota; class Clostridia; order Lachnospirales; family Lachnospiraceae; genus Petralouisia. Next base: position 4,281 of record CAJUDE010000005.1, read on the forward strand.
CTGTGTTGTGGAACCGCTCCAAGTGACCACGCCAACTGCCTTTGTTATGTTGTGTGTTTTTCCATTGCTTTTCTTTGTCCATTTCACAATCATGGGGTTATCACTATCCTTTTCCCAATAGGGGGCTTCTTGCAATTCCCCATATTATTGTCCTTTGCTATCCGCCTTGCATTCGCGCTGGAACCAGTATATTTTTTAGCCAGTTTTGCCCACGTGTCATCCAACTTTACAGTGACGCTTTTTTTCTTTACCTTTTTTGCATCCCGTTTCCTTACCGCCCTACGGTATTGCCTCATTTGCAATATGTAATAGATATCCCCTGTCCCATCTACATATTTCCACTCAAACTGCTCTATGGTTGCCTCATAATTTATCATTGGCACAACGATAAAACGTACAATGCCTTTCTTCTTCATTTCTTCAATCATCTTCACGCACTTTTTGGGGCTTGGGTAACCGCTGTATTGGTCATAATACATGGCTCTTTTAGGGAAATGAGCCTCTAATGTAACCGTCTCCAGCTTAGGAAGGCCAAGGAGGTTTACTTCACCTAAAGCATTTACAATCTCTGTCTTATTGTCCTGTTCCCTAGTCCCCCCAACTTCCCGTGGTAGGATTGGGAGCCTTAATTCCAGCCCCCCCTGCTTTAGCCAAATTTCCACTATGCCACCCCCATGTTTTTTGCTGTGTCCACCAATTTCCTTGCTAGTTCATCTGTAAGCCTCCCAATATCCCGTTCATCCTTTATGGTAATGCTATCTGCCAACTTTGGGATTTTTATTGTAATGCTCCTAACCCCTCCTTTTTCTGTTAGCTTTTTAGGCCTTCTTCCGTTCCCTTGTGCTGCTGACCCCTTATGCCCTGTTTTTTCCAGAATTGCAAGCTTCTGCCTGGGCGCCACTGAACCCCTGTCCGCCATTTTCTGGGGAATTACTGCCTTTTGGCGTGTGGTTACCATCTTCCTTTCGGCGACTCCCTTTAAGTTTTCCACCACCTGCCTCATTGCAGCCATTTCCATCATCGCTGATTTGCGCGCCATCTGCACGCTTTGGTCATGGGGATAAACCCTGGACCCTTTTGGGAGGTCTATAATTTCTCCTCCCTTCTCATTCACCTGGGCAATGCCGCCCCGCCAATCCTGCGTGCCTTCCGCCAATGCAGGGATAGTTGGGATCGAAAAACCAAAATGTTTCCCCCCTACAAACGGAACACCTTCCGGGATGTCCACAGAAAGCCCATTAATTCCTTCTATTGCTCTATTAATTACATTGATGACTGAATTCAGCGGGATCTTGCATAACCCGACCAATGCTTCAAACGCCCCGCCAAAAATATTCTTCACGCCTTCCCATGCCTTCCGCCAATTCCCAGTGAACACACCTGTCACAAATGTTATAACGCCATCAAATACTTTTATCACGCCATCTATAATTTGCTTTATGTTTCCTGCTACAGTTTCTATGATATCTGCAGCTGAGTGGAATTTTTTGTCTATTGTTTTTTCCACGATTCCCATTACGCTTTTCACAATGGTCCCTATCAGCCCAAACACAGGCTGCAATTTTTTCACAATTCCCTTTACAATATTGTATATCCCCGTGAATGCCGCTGAAAATGTGTCTGCAAGCCGTATAACGACTGGTGATGCCTTTGATAATGCATGGAGCAGCACACCCCCAACTGCTTGGGCAATCTTATTGACCTGGGGCATAACTTTTGTAATTGTCTTCCCAATAAAAGAAAAAGCCCCAGCCAATAAATTCTTAATGACTGGGGCTACGGATTTGATTATGTTCCCAACAGTTTTCACCACTGGGCTTAATTTTTTCAATGCCCCGACAAATGTAATGGCTATTATAGGCACCGCCTTCGACACAACCCCCACAATTATCTTGATTACTGGTGAAATTGTTTTGATTGCTGCCTTCATGCCTTCTATCACTTTTGGCAAAGCTGCTGACAATGCCGCCATAAGCGCTTGTACCACAGGCGTTACAGCCACCATTACATTTTTAATTGATTTCCCCATATTTGTGGCCGCTGCCTTTGCAACATTCATCACAGACATAAACACTGGCTTGAGTTTGCCCCAATTTTTATACACCAGCACCCCAGCTGCAGCTATCCCAGCCAGAACTCCTATTACAATTGCAGCTGGGCTTGTGAGCAATGCCATAATGGACCCTGCCTTCGTGATGGCCCCACTTATCTTCCCAAACACACTTACTACTGCCCCAACTCCAGTCACTGCTTTCCCAAACACCATTATGCATGGCCCTATAGCGGCACCTATCCCGGCCCATTTCAGGATGGACTCCACCTGTGCGCCAGACAGGTTATTCAGTTTATCCCCGGCCTTCCCTATTACCTCCGCCACCTTCCCAAACGCGGGTGTAAGGGCAGTCCCAAATTGTATGAGTGAATTTTTTATTTTGTTAAGGGATATATTCATCCTTTCTGTAGGCGTCAACATCTTTTCATATGCGGCTTGTGTGGCTCCACCTGCTTCCTCCATTAGTGTGAGCGCTTCGGAAAAATCTGCTGAACCCTTCCCAGCCAACACTAGCACACTGTTCAGCGCTTCCGTAGACCCAAAAAGCTTGGCCATTGTCTCTGCATTCCCATTTGTCTTCACCTTAATTTCCTCCAGGAATCCAGCCCACCCAACACTCTGCAAATGCGCCGATGAAAATTCAAGCCCAATGCTCTTTGCCACTTTCGCTGCATCTGAGGATGGTTTCATAATATTGCTGTAAGCCGCTTTCAGTCCCGTTACCGCCTCGCTTGTGGCTATCCCATTTTTCGTAAGGACTGCAACACTGCTAAACAGCTCCTTCGTTGATACATTCAAAGTTGATGCAATTGGTATGACCTTCCCCATACTGCTTGCCATATCCCCAAAGGAAGTTTTCCCATAATTTTGCGCCATAAGCATTTGGTTACTTATTTCTGTCGCCTTGTCTGCCTTCAATGAATAAGCGTTCAATACTGTTGTCAGGCCGTCCACTGCTGTTGTTGCATCTGTAAACCCGCCTTTCGCGGCTTTTATTGCTGTTGACACAAATTCAATGCTTGATGCCGTGTCAACGCCTGCTGAAATGGCCTGGTACTGCGCTTCTGCAATGTCTGCAACCCCTACCCCCATCTCATTGGACAAGTCTACGACCTTGCCTTTCAACACATCAAGTGGTGTTTTAGTCGTATCTGCTATGGTGCTGACTTTTGCCATTGCATTCTCAAAGTCTGCTGACGTCTTCAATGCAGCAGCCCCTACTCCCAAAACCGGGGCAGTTATGTTCTGCATAAGCCCTTTCCCCGCTCCTTGGATTGCATTCCCCGCTCCTTGTATCTCCTTGCCCGCCTTCTTTGCCTCCCTGGACATCCTGCGCATCCCATCAATTGCTTGCCGTGACGGGTTGCTGAATGCATCAATGAACTGCAGACAGGTGCTTATTACTCTCCCCACCCCTTATTCCTCCCCTTCTCCAAATATTGCCCTAATCTCCCCATTGCGTTCTTCTATATACTGCATCATGTATGCATGTGCGATCCGTTTTTCCCCATAGGGTAGGTTTATGTATTCCCCCACCCTCCAATGCAAAAACCGATAGTGCAAGTAATCAAACTGGACATCACTATCGGTTTCTATCAGTTTTTTATTTCTTTGTCTGAGTCATCCCCTTTCATGTCGAACCCTGCCATCTTATTCACCTCAGCAGCAATTTTATTCACTTCCCCTTTGAACAGCTTCAAAGCTGCCATTGCTGGGGTATGCACCCCTAAATGTTCCATCAGCCCTGCATCCTTTAACTGTGGGTCTATCATTGCCGTTGCCACCAGCAGGCTGTTTGTCTCAAGGCTTTTTTCAAGAATTGGATCCCCATTCCCATCCAACCCTACCATAGTTAGTTCCAGCACTTCCTGCGGATTCAGGCTCTGTATAGTAACACTTGCATCTTCCCCCAGAATCTCAGATAACATCCGGCTTGGGATTTCCTTTGTTTTTTTCTTATTGAGTTCCCCACGGTCAATTTTCATTAATTTTTCCACTAAATTCATTGCCTTACCTCCATCTGGTTAATTTGCCATATTTATGCTTTCCAAAAGTTCCCATCTGTCAAACGTAAAGCCATATGTCCGTTCTCCCATTTTCCCGCTCTCAAAGTCCATTAAAATCACTTTGTCAAGCACGCAATTGTAAAACGCAATTTTTTCCGCCCCCAATGCATCCGGGTCTGCCAGTTTCATTATGATTGTATGGGTTGCTGTCTTGCCTTTATTCACTGCCTCCAGTTCTTTCTTCATGACTGTGCTGTTAATGTGGTAGATTTTAAATTCCCCTTTTGCTTCCAGGCCAGTGATTTTCTGCCCCTCCATCATCCTGCACGCTTGCTGGATCCCTGTTTTCTTATAGGTTATCTCTGCCTTACCGCCCACGATTTCAGCCATGTATTCACCATCATACCAAAGTTCCCCCCAGGTTCCGCTTATCACCTGTTCTGGCTTGAATTCTTTCATTCCCTGTCTACCCCCTTATATCTCAATGGGAAGGTCAATGTCCTCCATTGCATCCACAATCTTTATCTTCCCTTTTAAAAATACACGGGAACCTGTGTCTAACTTCGCCACTTCCATGTCCCCCATTGCCGCTAACTGCTCTTCCTTATACTCTCCTTTGCCCAGATGGTAAGCCCTTAAGGCCTCAAAGTCAAACGCCACTTCATAGCCCTCATCTATTATGCCGTCCATATATAGCTGCATAAAATAGCCTTGGATGGCAGTAATAAGGACACCTTTATTGTCGTAATTATTTGTAAACTTACCCAAATAACTGTCCTGCGCCGTCTTTGTTATGTCGTCTGCAATTAGGTCCATGGCATCCACAATCTTAATTTTCTTATAGCTGTCCCCTTTCCCTTCCGATGTCGTGACAAAGCTGTTCACTGCCCTCACTGTTTTTACTTTCTCGCCATCATAAAAGATAATGAACTCCCCTTTTCTTACTGGCGTGTCAATATCCTCCAGCCTTGTGCAATCCTCTAACTCCGGCATAGGGGCATATGTGGCCGATATCTGTAATGGTGTCCCTGCAACCAGCCCTGCAATCCTACTGCAATACTGTTCACAGCTATACTCTGTCTTAATCCTCTGGATCCCCCCATCTTTCTGTGTAACGTCCTCTACATATACATTCCTATCAATCGTATAATTGATTACCCCCTCATGGTCAGCAGGCGTATGTGGCAGCACTGCCTTGACCCGCTTTTTTTTCTCCCGCATGGACTTAACCCATGCCGCAACCTCCTGCGCCTTCCCATCCGTAGAAACTGTAGGGATGGCCAGGTAATCAAACTTTATTGTCTCCCATGCCTTCATTGCGGTTATGTATGCCCCATCCAAGCCTTCCCCCTCGCCGCTGACCCCCATTCCATAAACCAGGACTTTCATAGGCGTATTTTGGTAACCTAACAATGCCAATTTAATTTGCTCCTTTGTGGCATCTGCCATTTCTATAGGGATATCCCCTGGGCTTATGACGGTTATGGGGTTCACCAGGGGCGCAACAAACGTATCTTTCACCCCTAAAAGCACAATCCCCCTGGAACCCCTGCGGACTGCGCTTTTCCCCCTGTCAATGAACGATATATTGATTTCTGGTGCTTTAATTTCCATATTTTCCCTCCTTGGCCTCCATGAGACAGAAATCCATTTCCTTTGCAATATCCCCTTCTTGTCCCAAAGTTACATTCTCATAAAATTCAAAATTTACAGAAACTTGGAGTATATTTTCCATCTGCCCTATAAAGTCATAGGTCACCTCGCCCACAGTCAATTTCCTACCTTGCACGGCAAAGACCATCCCAAAGGCTTCTTTTACTGTGTCTACAAACTGTAGTTGCGCAAACTCTTCTGGCGTCTCCTGGAAAAATATTATTTTTATCGTGAATCCAGACTTTGCAAAATTTCTGGTTTTCCGGCTGAATGGTTTTGGGACGACTTCAACAAATAAAGAGGGCGTGCTGTAGCCCTCCGTAACTTCCTTTCCATATACTTTTAACCCTGTGGCCTCTTTCAACAACCCATTTGCAGCCGTTTTAATTGCAGCCTGTGACAGCATCACAATCCATGCCCCCTTAATATTTGGTCACATAAAGCCTCAAACCGTTCTGGCACAATATCCTCGTATTCGTTCCTTGTCTTCTCCATCATGTGCTTGCCAGGGACAAATCCAGCAAACTCACCATGGCTTATAAGTTCATGGCCGTCTTCCACTAAATGAAAATGTGGCGCACTATTATATACAAGCACTAAGCTTGCCATCCCCATTCTATATGCCTTCATACCGAACTTTTTTCTTAATTTTGTCGAATCATCCCCTTTGTGGTTATTTCCATCTGGTGTCCTTTCTATGGCAGACCTTTTAAAACTTCTCGCAATATTGATTAGCCCATTTTCCATTGTTCTTGGGTATCTTTTCATTGCCTCTCCCAGATCCCTCTCCAGTTCCTCCATCCCCTCCATGCTAAAATTAAAACTTGCCATTTCACCACCTCTATCTTACCTCTGCCTTCTGCTTTTCCGCTATTTTTTCTACACATAATATTTCCAGCATCTCATTCTTTTCCCGGATATTACGAATTGACTTGATGAAAAACATCCTCCCTTTAAACTGTATAAGCATGTCTGGCGTTATGCCTTTCTGATACCTTACCGTGATAACATAAGTCAATTCCGGCCTTTCCTTATTTGCCTCTAGGTACTCTTTTCCGCTTTTTGGCTCCACGCTCCCCCAAACTGTGCGGAAAGGCTTTAGCTTCTGTTGCAATTGCCCTAACCCATTCTCCTCTTCCACATGCCTGCAGAATGTGACTCTTTTGTTTGTCCTCCCAATATCCATACTCCCTCCCTTTTATAGCTGTAATTGTAACATTAAAGATTTTGTGCTGAAAGTGAATTCATCTGGCACTGCCCCACCTGACATTTTATTTCCTGGGGCTGCTGACCTATTTTCATACCAATAGGCGATAAGCAATTTCAGATACACTTTTTCCAGTGCATATTCCATACGGTTCCCTGCGCTATCCTCTAGTGGGTATTCCTTTCCAGTGGCGTTCTTTAGGTATGATTCCGCCGCGGCAATTAGGGATTCAATCAACGGGTCGTCTTCCTCCAAATCCACCCTAAGGTAATTCTTGACTTCCTCCAATGCAAGTATCATGATGCCCCTTTCTGCTTAGCCCCAACTGGCTCCCTCTGTAACCGATCCCTGTTGTTCCAAGAACTCCGCAACCACTTTTGGTTTTGGGTCTGCCGCTGTCTTCGTCATTGCATACCCTTTTTCCTTTGCCAGCAACAGTATGTTTTCCCGGCTTAACCTATTCAGCTCCGCTTCATTGTATATCCCGTCCCCATTCCTGTCGTCCCTCACTCCATCGTTATCACTGTCCCCCGTCGCAAGCCCAACATCCACAAGCCCCATGATGATTGCCTCCTCGTCTACCCCCTTAATGTCCAAACGTTCCCTTACTTTTATTTTGGTCTGGTCATGTTCCCACGCCCCTGCCGCAATACTTGATATGTCAATCGTGAGTGTTTCCCTGTCAAAAATCGTGATCGCCTCTTTCAGATCCCCACAAATAACTGGCGCTTTGCCATCAATATTTTTTAAGGTTTTATTAGACACCACCACAACTGGGTATTCCCCAAAAAGCAAACGCTTGGTTGCCTGCGTGGGGTCTTTCTGCATGATATAGTCTCCCCGCTCATCCTTTAACTTGTCTAAGAAGTTAAACCCGCTTTGGTTCGTTACCACAGCAGCCCCAAGCGCAATGCCTGGGTCAAGCATGACATTGAAAATGTCCTTAAGGTCATCAAAGCACTGGATTGGCACCTCTATGCCAGCACAGATTTCCTTAATTTTTTTGACAATCATGAAATTCCTTGTCGCTTTCGCCTTCTTTGAAATCCATTTTTTCAGGTAGCCGATAATGTTCTCCGCACTGTCCGCAAGCAACTCCTGCGTTACTTTTAAAATCCCGCCTTTTTTCTTCACCTTGTATTCAATAAGGTCAAACTGTGGGGTATTGGACTCTGGAAATTCCTCCCCCTCGTCCACATTGTCAAAAGGTGTCTGGTCTGCCTCCCGCTCAATTACCCTGTTCCCAGTGTTTGTTTTCACATATTCTATGTTCACCAGGTTTTCTAACGCATCTTCGCTACGGCGCAATTCCTTAACCGCTGTCTTTATGTCCTTCGGGACAGTTAAGCCCCCATCCTCGTCACTGCCCTCTGACATGGAATTTAAGATTTCTGCATCTTCCCGCGAAACTTGCTGTTGCCTCTTCGCCGCCTTAATTGCGTTCACAAACGCTGTGGCCTGCTTTTCCTTACTGGTTGCCCCTACGGCATCCCCTTTGCCCTCTTCCGCATTTCTTTTCACCTGCTGCATGTCCCTGTCTTCCAGATCTGCAAGGAGATTGAACTGCTCCTGCAACTCCCGCAATTCCCCTTTTGCCGCCTTGGCATCCTCCAGCCTTTTCTCCTCCACCAGTTTCCTCACTTCTGCCTTTTTCCCGTTAATTTTGTTTAGAAGCTCCCTCAGTTCTTTGCCCATGTTTCAACCTCCATTTTTTGCCTAAACACAATAATCAAGATCTTCCAATATTTCCCCTGCCTGCCTTAAATAATCCTTCATCTGCGCTTTCTGCTCCTCCTTTGTTTCCTCCCTTATCCGGCCTAACACTTTGTCCGCGACAAGGTTTGCTAATTTTTCTGTGTCAACTACCCCACCACATAGCTGTAGTTTTTCCTTGAAATTTTCTGGCAAATGTATGTATTTCCCGAAATACTCACTGGCTGCCGCTACGGCGGTGTTCCCTTCACTCACCTCAATGTCAAAATATTCTTGCCATTCCTCCCCATTCTTCCATGTTTCTGCATTGATCAGGGCATTTACCATATCTTCTGTAACCCCAGCCTTTGCATGGCGCATATAAGTGTCCAAAATGACCTTTTGGCAGCCATCTAAAATATCTGCCTCCTTCCTCATTTCATCTGCATTCCCCCACGCAATGCTGGACGGCTTATGAACCATCATCTGCGCATTGCGTGGGATGACAATCCTGTCCCCTGCCATGGCAATCACCGATGCAATGCTTGCTGCAAGCCCTTCCACATACACTATAATTTCCGCACCATGCCTTAACAGGAGGTTGTAGATGGCAATGCCACCAAACACATTCCCACCCCCACTATTGATATGAACATTGATTCTTTGCACACCCTCTAGCTGGCTCAAGAATTCCTGCACATCGCTTGGAGCCTTATCTTCTGGGTAATACCTTTGCCATTCCCCCAGGCTTTCACTATTAATATCCCCAAAGAAGCAAAGGTCGGCTTCCTGCCCTGCCTGGTTTCGGATCTCAATGCTCCCAACCTTCTGGTACTGATGGTTCAATCCACGTTTTTTCAGTTCCAGTATTGCCACTGTCATATCCCTTCTTTCTTTTTGTAATTGTCACCTAACTGTGTCAGCTTGATATAATTCCCATTGCACATCAGGTCATCCCCTCCTGGCTTGCCTGGCGCATCCAGCAATGCTCTTGCCTCATTTGGCGTTCGGATCCCATTCTGCACATACTTGCTCAATATCTCTGCCTGACTCTTTGTGTCTGTCCTTAGGATAACATTCTCATTGAATTTGTAATGCAGCCCCGCCTCTTCCTCCGCCGGGTCCAGTAGCTTATAATTAATCTCTTCCTCATATTGCTTGAGTATATACAGCTCAGTGTCCACATAGAAAGAAAGCTGCTGCATTTCCGAGTTGCTATAGCTGCTTTTCTCATAATCATTAATCTGGTTCGGCTTTATCCCAAATGCGCCAGCAATCTGCAATGCTGTATACTTTGCCAATTCATAATACTGGCTGTCTGCCATGCTGATGCTTAACGGCTCTATGCGCATCCCAATCGGGACAGGTATGAACTTCCCAGCATTATTTGCGCCTGTCGCATATTCCTCAAACCTCTTAACCAAGGCCTTCTCTTTCTTCTTGTCAAGATCCCCCGTGTATTGTAGGGCAGCCCTTGCCGTCAACCCACTTTCATATAAGTTATTTTTAAAATTCTGAGCTGCTATTGCCCCATCAATGCTGTTCTTTAAGATTTCCCTCACGCTTGCGCCTGTTATCCCATCAAATGTGGTTGATGTCTTAAAATGCAGCACTTCCTGGTTTTTGAAGAAGTAGCTTTCCCCACTGTATTTATCCGAATACCAATAATAAATGCCCCCTCCCCTTCCAAATATGCCCTTGTCGTCAATAATGACCGTCACATCATTGCTTGGCATAACCCACAGCCCTTTCACTGAGAACTCCCCTCCATACTTCTTCTTGCCAAATTCGCCCTGCACCCACACATAGGCGTTCCCGAAGTGGTTACGGTTATTTTCCACAGTTGTCCAAAAGGTTGTTGGGGTCATCAGAGGATTTGGCCTGCGCTTTAACAGATAATAGGCAGCATTGCCTTCGGCCTCTTCCCTCCCCTTCCCATAAAACTTTATTGGCATTTTCCCTACCGTTTCTGAAAGCATTTTTAAGCATGTGAAATATGTGATCTCTTGTATCGGCCTGTTAAAAGGGGCAGATATGCCCAACCATTCCAATAATTTTTCGTCATCCAGCCCTACCGCTTTATGGTTTTCCCGCCGCCCTGCCACCCTGTCCCTTAGAACCTCAAAAACATTCATGCCCACTACCTTCCTTTCATTCATATAAACCCAGGAACGCATCTACACTATCATTAATATCAATGGCATCCAAATCCATCCCCATGGCCACTTTGTGGCTGCAAATTGAAGCGTCACATGGGTCAATGCGGTTCTTTTGCAGCATTTTATCTATCTTTATCTCCCCAAAGCTGTTAGGTTCGGATAGAATTGCATCATTCATTGACCTGGTTAACAACACATTACTTTTGTTATACTCTATGTTATGCGCCTTCACTTCCAACTGAAAGTCCACAGTGGCATCATTCAGGCTCCTTGCGCTTTGTGCCACCTCAATTAAGTCACATCCAAATTCTTCCAAGTCTTGTAAAAAGACACTTGAATTATGCGGGTCATAGGCAATAGCTGACACATCCAGATTATACCTGTCCACAACCTCATGCAGGTTCCTTAAAATTGCCTTATAATCTGTCTTTATCCCACCTGCCGCTGTTGTTACTGTCAATAGCCCCTGTTTTTCCCATATTACATATGGTGCATTGTCCTCCATCTCCATATGTTCCTGCATTCGGTTTTTCGGTATGAAGCTGTGGCTATGTAGGAAATACCTACGGTCGCCCGTTTTTTCATCTTCATATGGGAATTCCATGGTATAGCTTGTCAAGTCGCCACCACTTGACAAATCTAACCCTATGACCACTTTCCTCCCCATAAAATCTTCCAGCCCCCTTTCTGAGCCGCACTTCTCCCATTCTGCTAAATCTATAAATTTTATCTCCCCACTTGTCACCCATATGTTGAGCGATTTCGTTAAGAAATCCAGCAATTCTTTCCCACCCATGCTTTTTGCCTTCTTGGCATCCTCCAGCATGATTGCCATTAATTCCTGGTCTTTCCCCGTCAACGGGCAGCACTTGACCCAATTCCTTGGATCCCATTTTTCATCCCCTCCATCCATTTGGGCAATGTAAATAAACTGCCTGTCGTTCTCATCTATCCCCCTTAATACCCTCCTGCAGTACTGGTACAGTTCATAACATGCCCCATTCAGGTTGAACCCTGCCGTTGTGATGACAGATACCAATGATTGCTTTAAATGCCTTGTGCCGCCTTTCAACAGCTTATACATTTGGTTATCCTTATGCGCGTGGTATTCATCCACAATCCCTAAATATGGGCGGAAGCCATCTATTGACTTTGTGTCACGGCCTAATGCCCGAATGACTGTGTTTGTGACTTTCCCAATTATTTCACTTTTATAGTCTTTTATTTCAAACAGTTCTTGTAGGTCTTCATCTGCATTAATAAATTTTGAAATCTCTTTCAACACAATCCGTGCCTGGTCTGATTTTGTCGCCGTGCAATATATTTGCCCATGATTGTAATTGTCAAAATTACTGCATTTTATGCCTAAAATGGCATTTAAGACACTCTTCCCCTGCTGCCTCCCCAACTGCACATAGCTGTCTGTAAACCTCCGTTTCCCAGTGTTTTTATGCACCCATCCAAAAAGGGACCCCAAGATGAACTCCTGGAACCCCGCGCAAGTGAAGGCTTCTTTCCCCTCACCCTCCGCAATTGTTAATTTATTGGCCAACTCTATGACATCCCCTGCTTTTTCTGGGCAAAATTTATACGGGAACGCCTGGCCAGCCTTTTTGGAACGTTTTAGGTCATCCAAATGCCGTTTGAATGCCAGCCTTGCATCCTCCCCAAACTCCCTATTATTTTTCAGGTTTTCTTTTGCAAATTCTGTTACTCGGTCTTCCATTTCCATGCTATGCGTGTTTCAAGAATTTATTTTCTTTCGGCATTTGCTCTTTCTGTGGCGCCACCAGCTTACAGCGGCTCGCAATCGTAAGCCCAAGTTCCCTTGCATCGGCATTGCATTGGCGTTCCAGCCTTGCTTGTATCTTCTGTAGGTAATTGTACTTGCCAACCTGCCCCGCCAACTGCTCTTCCTTGCTTAGATGACTTTTTTTGTCTGGGCTAAACTTTATTTTCGTAAGTTGCTTTGTTACCTTCTCATATTCCGTTTGGCACCTGACATACCGCGCCAGAACATCACAATCCAGGTTTGACATGACCCCAATGCCAATCAACTGCCCTGCAAGCCCATTAAACTTTTCTTTTTCCTTTTTCAACAGCCAGGCAGGCGGCTCTATCTTGTCGCAAGGCGCAACCACCTCCGTTGTTTTCCGTGCTTCACGCTCTGCCTTTGTCAGATGTTTCCTCCCTTTTGCTTCAATCAGCGCAATTGGTTCCCTTGGCCTTGCCATAACCCTCACCCCTTTCAAAAAAATTTCATTTAGGGAGTTTTTGCAGAGATTAGGGGGGGCTGCGGTCAATAAAAACACCAAAAAAACTTTAATTTACCCCCCTGCCACTATCTTTTGATATCCCTTAACTGCTTCCCTTAATGCCTGCTGCATCTCCGCCTTCTTATCTGGCTTACCATATGCCTGCCGGATCACTCCCTCATGTGTCGCCTCGCTTACACTTATCAAATTGCTAAGCTTGCTACGCTTTCCATAGTCTTCTCTCAATTCTACAATATGATGTACCATTGTAGCCGGCACTACTCTGCGTTCTGTCATAAAGAGATAAACATCTATCCCAGTGTCCCTTGCCAATGCGGCTTGCCTTGCCGCCTTCCACTCAGCAGAATTATAAAAAGCCTTCGCCTTTCTATCCCTATGTGTCCTGTCATACGCTGCGTTGCGTTCTGCCCTTGTCCTCGCATGTGCCATGCAATACGTCTCTGATATGCTTATAAGCCTGTTGCACCCACACCGCGCACAATACTTCTTATATCCCATGCTTCCACCCCTTTTTACAAGAACAGGCGGCGCCTGCCATTGGATAGCAGATGCCGCCTGTTATAATTTCCAAAAATTTTATTGTAATTATCCTACCATAGTAGAACAGACTTGTCCAGGGTGTTGAATCGGGCGTGCTGTCAAGCCCCTTTACCTGCCCAATGCTATATTGCATCTGACCCAAACAGCAGCACCGCCAGTTCCCTTACCAGGGCATTCTTATAATTCCTCACCGTCTTTTCGTTTAAATTATTATTATACCCTCCCTTTCCAGAAAGAAGGTCTGCAATCTCCTCATAGGTATAAACCTCTTCCATGACCTTATCCCCCTCTGCCTGCCTTTTGCGGCTTAAATAACGTAACTCTATGACCTCATAGCCCTTCCTGCCTTTTATCTTTCCCAATGCCTTCTCAATGCGCCCCACATCGTTCAGGCTACGTTCATAAGACGCCCTCCTGTCCCTTAATATGGCCTCCTCGTCTGTCTGCCCCACCTTATTCTTTGTGTATGTAATGAAGCTTGCGCTTTTCCCCCGCAACGCCATTGCCAGGTATTCCTTTTCATCCTCTACATGCTCTTTCAGGGTTTGGTAGCAATAAAGGATTTTCTCCGTATTCTTAAAGGCCTCCTCCTTCATTGCCTTTTGGCGGTCCACCCATGAAATGCTGTTCATTTTCTTGAACACTTCATCAATTGTTGTAATAATCGCTTCCCTTGTTTCTTTTGTCACTCCCATGCCACGCCTCCCTGGCCGCCCAGGCTCTTACCGTTTTCCTTATCCAAAACTGCCCTCATTATTTTCCACCCCACCTTTTTCATCTTGATATAATTTATAGATGCATTGCATGACTGCACGCACCCTTGTTTCCCCCATCCCTTTAATCCCCCTTATTGCGCCCTCAATATCAGCAGGCAATACACTCCCCTTCTTTGCTGCCGCCCCTTCCTTATAGCCATCCTGCCAGAACTTAATCAAAAAAGCCTCCATCTGCTGGTGGTCCTTCTTCTTGATGTCTTTATATTGCTGCCTTGTGATGCCTATTTTCTTATCCTTTCCAGCCATCCTCACAATCCCTTCCTTTCCCTCTTCCTTTTTCCCCCTGCTGCATCCATAAGAATGCCAGGTAATCCCCAGCCAGCAGCACAATTGCGCTCAATGATATTTTTATTCCTATGCTGCCTACCCATATTGCAACCAATGCCCCTATCAGGAAGGCAATTGCTGCTATGGCCGCTATGGAATTTATTATTTTGTCTATCTTATTTTTTCCCTCCATTCCCTCCATCCTTTCCTTTACTGCACATCGCAACCTTATCCAACAAATAAGGTTCTTCCCTATTTCCCTGTATTCTTGCTACATAATTTACATTGCAATATATGCCACCCCCTGCCCTTCCATGGATGTTTCTTCATCCCACCCCTCCTTCCGCTGCACCATATAGCCCTATGGCCACTGTCCCCCAGCCACAGGCAACGCCTCTGGACACAGCAAATATTGCTCTATCAATTCTGCGGCCTTCCGCCAGCCATAGCATACCGCTGTGTAGTAACCTTGCCCATTTAGGTAACTAAGCCAACGTTCCTGGCTCTTAGTGGTGGTGTTCCTGCCTGCCTTCAACTCTATGTATAGCCCATGGTACCCTCCCCGTACCGCCGGAAGAGAAATGTCCGGCACCCCTGCCTTCACACCCCTCCTTTTAAGTGCAACCGCTGTCGCCTTATCCCTCTTCCCGCCATTCGGCACATGGTGCAGGTATTCCAATTCTGGCATGCGCCCCACATTGCAGGCTGCCCACGCGAACAACGCCTCCTGGTTCCCACTTTCATTATCAACCTTGAAATTTCGCACCCCATAATCCCCCTTTTCCTATTTTTCCCTTTCACTGTCATCCCAGTTACTTTCGCTATGGGATGTGCCTGCCCATCCAAACCACTTCCCATGCACCCGCCTATTTCATTCAATCAACTCAAAATTCTCTCCGAATTCTTCAAACGATGTTTCAACCCATCCAAAATCCGAATTATCGTTCAGTGAATCCAGGTGTACGTCTCCACCAATAAGGTTTCTCCTGTCATATCTCTCCCAAACACTACCAATTTCCACGAATCCATATTCGTTTGGAATTTCAAAACCATCACCGTCACACCTCGGCAAACACATTTCTTTTATGCATTTATACCTCATTTTCCACCTGCCCTCATTCAATTCCGCCGGATTTTACGATTTCTATTGCATGGTCATAACTGCAAGCCTTTCCGTAATTCTTTTGGCTTTCGTAATTTTCACCAAACTTATTTTTTATTTCTTCTGCCCGCCTAAAATACTGATTCTTTTGCTGTTCCAACTGCTCCACAACCTTATCCACGTTATAAGCTGTAGGCATCATTTTAACTATGTTTTGATAATGACGATATTCATGCAATTCAGATCGAAACGTTCTGTCTGTCATTTTCGATAATAAAGCGCTTCTGCTAATCAAATCATTACCCATTCTTTCTTTTCTCCCATTCTCCTGCAAACCACTTCAACACTTCCACCTGTCTACAGCTATTCTGCAGTTCTAAGTAATTCTTTCGATGCAGCCTCGGCTTCCTCCAGTGTCAGAAATATTGTTTCCCCAACTCTGCCTTCCAACATACTCAAGGCACACATAAAGGCATCTGCTGTTGTTTCTCCTATGACAGTTTTCCCGCTTGGTAATGGATTGAGTGTATAAATTGTATCCCCCAACGCATAAGGCAATTTCAGCAGTTTCCCTTGTTCCTCCGCCTCTTTCCATTCCACAAACTTTTCAGCATCTTCTTTTTCTATGAACAGCGCCAAATGATTAAGAGATTCTTGTATCTGTCCTTTCTCATTCCAAATTCCCGCCCAACTCATAGGTCTTACTGCATATCTTCCTCTATCTGTTTCGCAAATTATAAGTTTATCCATATTTCCCTTTCCCTCCACAATCCCCCCTAAATCGCCCAATAATATTGCACAGTAGATTCAGAGGGGAGTTGTACCAAATTATTGTTCTTTACCAGCCCATTTTATTGTCTGATTAATCTTATGATTAATATCGTTGATTTCTTTTCTGATTTTGCAAAGCAATCTGTCAATATCAGGGTCATAGTCAGCATTTATCCGGTTAGATAAAAGCTGTTCTATTGTTTTGAGTTCACACAAATTAAATTTCATTTCCCAATCCTCTTTTACTGTGTTTCCACAATATCCAGAATCTTTTCAACCGCCTTTTCCCAAAAAATACGGACAAAATCATCAAGCGTTGCAAACTCTTTACCATCAACCAATCCGATTTCATCAGCAGTTCTCATAGCGGTTTTCATTCCCAATTTATCCATTGATTCCAATGTTTCATATACAATTTCAGAAACAACCTCTTCCGTTCCGCTGTATTCACAGCCAAGGGAGCAAAATTCCCTCATTTCTTCTATATCTTTCTTTGATAATTTCCCCATCCCAGCTCCTCCTTAAATGATTTCAATCCCTTGTGAAAACCCTATCCTTGCCCCAGCTAGGCAGCTCCACCAATGTGTACCGGAAGTACCCATACCCGCAATATTCTGGGCTATGCACCCCCCTGCCCACGCTGGCTTTGTCCACATAATACCCCTTCACTGGCCTTGCCTCCGCCCGGAAGTACTCCCTGTCCGTGATTATGATGTACTCTGGCACTGGCCTTTCCAGGTTCTTGCTGCAGTTCCACCGCTTCCCCTGCAGCGCCCCTTCCCCCCTCCCCCTGTGCGTGTCCGTGTATTTGATCAGGTAGGCCGCCAACTCCGCATACTGG
Source organism: uncultured Lachnospiraceae bacterium (assembly GCA_910585295.1). Lineage (GTDB taxonomy): Bacteria > Bacillota > Clostridia > Lachnospirales > Lachnospiraceae > Petralouisia. The sequence goes on from CAJUDE010000005.1 coordinate 21,624, forward strand.
CCACTGTCGTCCAATGGGAAAACCTTTACCCTGGTATGCCCCCCGTATGCCTTATACCAGCACTCTTGGAGTATCTTCACGTCTATCCGGTTCACTACTAGGTGGTGGTGGCGGGCGCCCTTCTTGCCAACCTCCATCACATGGATATACTTGAACTCCAGGCCAGCCTTCTTATACTCCTTCCTGCACCCCCTCAGGAATATGTCCATGTCCTTACGCATATCTTCCCTCCCCCTTGGCGGTTCCCCCTCCACCCGTACATAGGGCAGCACCACATGGTAGTCACCATACCCGTAGTTGGCATTGATCAGAACCCTCAGCTCCCTCTCAGCCCTCCTTGTGTTTATTTTTTTCTGCTGCTCCGTGGTTGGCCTCACCTTGTCACCCCTGCGGATCCCCTTCTTTTTATACCTGCTTGTATAATAACACTCCACTTCTATTGTCTTCCCCGCCCTGGTCACCCTCTTAACGTATGGCATAAGGACACCCCCTCCACTCCCTCCCTGTCGGAAAGTTAATTGTTTTATCAAGCGGGAAATGGGCTGCAATCACGCGCCCCCACTTGACTTCCTGCCATACGCCGCTTATAATTAAGGTGTTGGAAGCTGTATGTGTATGGCTTCGCCCCAGTGGTATTCCCGTACCCCTGGGGCATTCCTTTTGCTACATTTGAAATTAGAACATATGTTTTGCATAGCCATGCGGCAAGGTACCACCTTTGCCAACCTCATTGCAGCATTTCGCATATTACATTCCTTGGCGCATTTCCCTGCCACTCCTGCATCACGGCAGCAGCCTCTTCTTTGCCGGAAACCTCCTGCTTCCCTATCATCCTGTTTTTCATTTCATCATAGAAATACACCATGCCATCCCTTGCATCATAGAATGTTGTGCAGTAATCCGTATATTTCACTTCTTTCCCCAACAAAACCACCCCCTAGCCGTGGTTCCCCCTGGCAACAGGGGGGGACCGCATCCTCACCGCGAACCTTGCCATCATTTATGAAAACTGTAGCCCCATAACGCTCATACTCCTCAGCACATTCCCGTGCTGTCTTTTTACTGTAATCCATGGCATCCACCTCTTCCATAAGGTAAGGAGCCTACCCCTCTCCTCCCCGTCAATGCTAAACAACTCCATCCAAACCACTTCCTGCCTTTTAAAATTGCAGCCGCATTTGTGCTGTTTCCTCCTGGTACCGCGCCCTTGATAATTGGTACATATACTTATCTTTTTCAAATCCGACAAACGGCACCCCTGCTTCACTGAACGCTATCAGGCTGCTTGCACTCCCCACATGGGTGTCAATCACTTTCCACCCGCCCTTTATGTATTTCTGGGCAATCCACCGATATAAGTTCACAGGTTTTTTCGTAGGGTGGATCCGCTTCTCATTCAGCTTTTTATTCCCTTGCTGCATATGCCCTTCCACTATTGACTTCCCTTGCATCATGCCATTCCACATATACCGGAATAGCCTCACAGAGCCATGCATGCTGCAATAAGCTATCTCACAATCTGAAAAACTGTTGTTTCCGTTACACTTGTCCCAAACAATGCGGCCAGAGCCGAAAGGATAATCAAAATAGTTGCAGCCCCATATAATTTGATGCCTTGACACCCGAGCCAATTCATCAAAGTACGCCTTGCCCGGCACATCCCACTCATCAGACGGCTTATAATGCCGCTGTACCCCAATAGGGCTTACCGCCCGACCGTAATAGCAACGCCTTTCCGGCCCACTGAAATAGGGCGGGTCCACCACTGCCAGGTCAAAATACTTGTCAGGGAACCCACGCATCCCCTCCATGCAGTCCATGTTATGGTACCCAAACCCAAGCACCGCCTTCACCCCCTGCCTTGCCATCCTCACTCCTCATACGCGCTCCTCTCTGCCTTTGTCCTTGTTATCTTGATTTTCCCATTGTTTGTGGCGTTTATCTTCGCCTTCACCCCATTCCCAATTTCCACAGTAGCCCCTTTGGCTTCCCCATCCCCAACCAGCTCCACCACTTCATGCAGCAGCCCCTCCACCTCCTCAGACACCACCTCAAACTGGTTCCCTTCGCCGAACAGGAAGGCTATCCTGTTATGCGCCCGCTCCTTCTGCCTCTTCTTCCTTTGGTAAAACGATGCGCTGGCACAGTCGCATGTCTCTGCCGCATACTCGTCCGCCTCTTCTGTTGTCCACTCTACGGGCATGTCCTCAATTGCTTGCTGCCCGCAAAACCTGCACACCCCCGTCCTGGCTTCCATCAGCCCCCCGGAACCCTCACACTCCTTAAGCTTGTCCAATAACATATGCCTTCCCCTTTCCCTGCTGCATCCTTTGTCACTGTTTCCTTTTTGCATTCCTTTTTGGGTAGACACGCTTCGCAAACGCCCTCCCATGCCTGTCCTCCCAAAGCATAAGCTTCCCCCGCGGCGCCCTCCCCTTCTTTTTCTGGCTGGCATGCCAATATTTCCCTTCCTTATCCACGTAATAGCGTATGTAATGTGTCCCATTGTCCTCCATCCCCACAAGTTCCCAGCCTGTGTCTGGCTCCCCTTCAAAATATTGGGAACACCCCATAATTCCATCCATTGCCTTTCCCATCTGCTCCTTAATCCATCCTATCCTCTTTGCTCATACCTTATAAACCCTCACGCCCTGCTGCATAATATCCAGGCAGTACCCAGCTTCCACCAATTTCTGCACAGCTAACGGGGGCGCTGATTTTATTACAATGCCCTGCTGCACCGTCCCGCTTACGTTTACCCAGCCTATGCTTAATTCAATTGGCGCGCTTTTCCTCTGGATATCCAAAAGGAGGCTTAAAACCTCTCCCTGCTCTTCATATTTTTCTGCTTCCAAATTGCCCATTTCGTACTGCACGCTCCTTAAATTTAAACTTACTTTCTACCCCGCATCGCAAAGGACAGATGTAATTAGCCCTATACATAATAAAAACATCCGTCCCCGCCACTTGTCAGGCTTGTTCATCTGCCGCCATTCAGGCGGTTCCATCTGCATTTTTTTCCACTATATGCGGCCTTATCCTCCTGGCTAAATCTTTTAGGATTTCTCTTGCTTCTTCCTTTGAGACACATTTATCATCACAGATTATGATTGATGTCGGCCCCAACATAAACTTTTCTGCCACATGACCCATAAGGCACCTCCCATCCCTTTGTTTAATTTATGTAACACTGGTTGTACTCTTATCTGCAAATTGTAAAATATCGTTGATTTCCTTTCTTTCTTGTTTTATAATTCCATCATCAACTAACCACACCCATTAAATGAATTTCATAACTCATTTTTCCCTCAGAAAGGCGGTTGTATTTTGCAACTGCCTTTCTAACCTCCATTACCACCTTTTCAAAATCTTCCTCTGTCCCTTTTACTTCAACTTTTACATGTGGGTTTCCTTTCCACCTTGACACTACCTTTTTTCTTTGCACCTTCTTGGGTGCTGTATAAGCGATCTCAACTTCTACTATTGCCTTTGGATAATACACTCTTTCTACATACATTTTCCAACCCCCTCTTACACTGCCGTTGCCAGCTTTGCTTCCTCTTTTTTCTGCCTGTCTGGCATCTGCGGTCTTAATATTTTGCTACCTTCACCCTTGTAAATCTGCTATAATCCCTTTACAGGCTGCTGCAACAGCCGAGTACATATGAAAGGAAAAAATTATGACCAAAAAACTCATTTATCAGTTTACTGGGGATTGCCCTTATACAGCTTCTCCGCAAACCATTAAAATCGACTACTTTAAAATTCAGACGATGGGTTCGATGGTTCCTGGTTATAAGAAGGGCGAATATTCTTGTCCGCTTTCCGAAGAATGCCCTTATCCTGCCCAGGATGCATACCATCGTTGCCCAGTTTATTTGAATGCCCCGGATAAGCCAAATTAATCCGTATGGCAGATTTCACAAGCAATGGCTCCATTATTGAGAGCCAGCCATACTCACAGTTCCCTGTATATGGACAGGTCTGGCATGGCTCTCCAAAATCTGCCATAGTTTCATCCGCCGACTGTTGAAAAAATATCTTTATATGCTGCACTGCACAATTAATCGCTTCTTCCATAATCCTTCCCACTTCCTCACACCTGACTTTCCCTACACTGCCGCTGCCAGCTTTGCTTCCTCTTTTTTCTGCCTGTCTGGCATCTGCGGTCTTAATATTTTGCTACCTTCACTCTTGTAAATCTGCTATAATCCCTTTACAGGCTGCTGCAACAGCTGAGTATATACAGAAGGGAAAATACATATGATGAAATTTGAATTTGATGATTCTGCAATGGATGATTTTCTTAGTGAACTTGAACATATCGAAATTGACTGCCCAGAATGTAATCATCCGTTTAACATTTCTGTTTATGATATGGGCAAAACTGTAACCTGCCCCCATTGCCATACAGAAATCAAACTCGAATTAAAATAGCTTCTTCTTTAGCTCAACAGTTTTTTCCAAAGTCCTGTTGAGCTTCTTTATTTCTTTATTCAACTTACGCAATCTTTTTTTGTACTTCTTGCACCCATTAATTTTAATTGTTATGCTACTTGTTTTCTCTAAATCTCTTCCTGTTGACTCCATAGTCCTTTCACCTCCTTCTGTGTATTTTTATACGAATTGCTTTGTCGGGTTACGTTGTCTACTATCAGTTGATTCCGTTTTCTGCAAAAGACAGTGAATCCAACCTTTCAGATAAAAGTAATCTTCTGGATGCTGCATCCGAATTTCGTACAATTTCAATGCAGTATCTTTTACATCCTCTGCTTTTTGTACAGTCACCTTTATTCCTCCTTTCCTCGCTTTCTCTGAAATCAATATACCATTCTTTGAAATCATTGTCAATATTTTTTTGTTTACTTTGAAAACAAATTGTGATATAGTGCTTTCATGGAGGTGAAAACAATGAATACCCGTGAACGCTTAAAGCAATTAAGAAAGGAATTGAACCTTACTACTCGTGCTTTTGGTGCTGCTATTAACATGTCAGGCGGCGCCATTACAAATATGGAGAAAGGTACACGAAATATTACCGAACGTACTATTCGTGACATATGCCGTGAGTACAATGTTAATTTTGATTGGCTTACTAATGGTATTGAACCCATGTTCACAGATGTAACCAGCGAATTAGATATTGATGATGAAGTGAAGCAACTTGCACAGCAATATAGTCTGCTCAATGATTCAGATCGTGAGTTGGTCAAAAAGATGATTGATTCATTAGCCGAAAAATCCAATTCACCTTAATAGTAAAAATCAAGGGAGGTCATCCTCCCTTTCAAATCAACTTCTACTAAAACCCCAGTAAAAAAGGGATTATTTTCAAAATTTTCTACTATTATTCAGAAAAATTCATGGATAGCCAGCCCTATTACATCTATTTTTTTGAATTGGCTAATAACTCTGTAGATACAGTTTCACCTACAATTGTAACGTGAAGTTTTGTTGCCCCATTAGCAGCACTCTCCGTCCTATAATCGGATATTTCAATCGTTTCGTTTCCAACCAGCAGCAATAGCCTGTTATCTTCTGCTTTTATGGCAACAACTTCAACTTTTTTAGGTTTTATACTTTTCTGTGTTGGAATAGGCTGTTTCGTGCAAGAAGCAGCCTTTTTCTTCTTTTCCACCGCTTTCCACCCCCTTCCTACACTACCGCTTCCAGTTTTGCTTCCTATAGACATAGTATCTTTTAAAGTTACTCTTTAGCAAAAAAAATAGGAACGGGATCTGTAATATGCAGTTCATCAATCATTGTTTGAATCTCATCACTTCCAAAAATCCCAATTTTCATTTTTCCATAAAATGTTTTTGGCGTAATCCCAATTTTCTTTGCCATATCAGATTGTGAATAACCATTTTTAACTATTATTCCTTTTAGTTCATTTGTTTTTATCAATCTTCTTTTCTCTCCTTTCTTGTAACTTTTTAAGTTACTCATATATTATCACATTTCAGTAACTTGTCAAGATATTTTTTGTTGATTTTATAACTTTTTTGTGCTATCATTTAGTTACTTAAAAGGAGGTTAAAAATGACTGTCGGTGAACGGATAAAATTTATTAGGGAAAAATTAGATATTAGTCAAGTGGACTTTGCCAATAAAATCCATGTTTCAAAACAGACTTTATATAAATATGAGAATAATATCATCACTAATATCCCATCAGATAAAATTGAAGCAATTGCAGTCATAAGTAATGTATCCCCTGCCTACATAATGGGCTGGGATGAGAAACCATCATCTACTACAAAAGAAATAGTTACAAGCTTTGGAAAAGGAGAAACCAAAAACGAAGATATGCGTTTGCAAGAAATTATCAACTGCTATGTTGGCATGACAGAGGAAGGCAAAAACCTACTTTTGGGGCAGGCTCAATTTTATTACCAACAATTTCCTGGACTAGGAACAAATGCAAGGGCAATGTAATATTCCCTTCCATTTGGCATAACAAAAGGTAATATTATAGGTGGTGGGATTAAACACTTATAAAGTGAATTTATTCAGAATTACACTAAGGAGAACACATTTATGGAATCAGAAACACAAATTTCTGCTTTTGAGGAAAAATTATATTCTATTTTTGCAGAAATTAGCCAGGAGTTTAATTATCCTGAAAATACCTTTACAATAAAACCTGCTAAAAAGTCTTGACTTTTCTTAGCAGGTTTGGTACTAAAAAGAACCTACTGAAAATTTTTTAAAAGATACATTGGTTGTGTACAGAAATAACTACGGAACCCATACGGAATATGAGGATTTCATAATAACTTTTATTCCTAAACTGGATGTAAAAATTTTTGATTAAACCGTTAAAATATTTAAAAGCACAACGGAAAAAAGGGGGGGATATAATGGATTTTATTGAATCAATAACACAGTTTTCCAAAAGGGTAGAGAATATAAAAGATAATATATTGACAGAAGAATCCACTAAAACATCTATTATTTTGCCATTTTTTCAGTTGCTTGGATATGATGTCTTCAACCCAAGTGAATTTATTCCAGAATATACTGCTGATGCAGGGATTAAGAAAGGCGAAAAGGTTGATTATGCCATAATAATCAATGACGAGCCGTTGATACTAGTAGAAACTAAACCTGTCAATACGGAATTGACAACCAGGCATATAAACCAATTGATTCGGTATTTTTCCGTCACAAAGGCTAAGTTCGGGATATTGACCAATGGCATTACTTATCAGTTTTATTCTGATTTGGAGGACCATAACAAAATGGACACTGTCCCATTCCTTAAATTTGACCTTTTACACATAAGAAGGGAATCCGTAGACGAATTGAAGCGTTTCCAAAAAGATGCTTTTGATGTTAAATCTATATTGAATAGCGCATCTGATTTAAAGTATATGACAATGGTTAAAAATATTATCCATGAACAATTTGAAAACCCATCTGACCAATTCGTAAAATCCCTGATAACAAAAAATATATATAGCGGGACAAAAACGCAGGCCGTGCTTGATAAATTTAGGGGGATAATAAAAAAGGCATTTGATGAATACATAAATGACGCCATAACTGAACGGTTAAGCGCCGTAATCTCTCCAGATGTTATCCTTACCCCTGCACAAAAAGATACTTTATCCGTATCTTCGGAAGAAAAAGAAGTTCTGGACTTTGTCAAAAATTTATTAAACACAAATCTTGAAATTAAATATAAAAAGACTTCTAGGTACGCATATATGCAATTGGGTGAGGCATCTACTAAGTGGATTTGCCGCGTATATATTAGAAAAGAGCAACATCTATTTACTTTGCATAAATTTGAAGATACAAATTATGAATGCGAATACTATTTTGATGATGTTAGTCAACTAAACATGATATTCAATGAAATAAAAGACACATTTCAAAAATGCTGCAAATTATAGAAGGAATATTTTGCAGTAAAGTAAAACTGCCCCTGTTGGCACAGGGGTGGGGCTGAAACAGCTCCGCCTTTCAAAAAAATAAAAAAGAGTTTTTTATGTTATTTGTATATCCCACTATCTTCCACAAGGAAGATGAAGCTTACTGGGCGGAATTTCCCGATCTGAAAGGATGCAATACCTACGGTTCAACCATTCCAGAAGCTATGGAAATGGCACAAGAAGCCCTTACCGGATATCTTTTGTCATTGTTAGAACATGGAGATAATATCGCTTCTCCCTCCGATATTTCTGCCATTCACGTGGCTGACGGATTTTCCTCCCTTGTATCGTGTGACATTAACCAGTATCCCGATTTCGTATGAAATCTGAGATACTGGTTAATTTTATATCCACTCCCTCATACTGCTTTCTCTGTTTGAAATAACTCACCAATGCTAATCTTCTTCCTACACTGCTGCTGCCAGCTTTGATTGCCAATACATTTTTCTGAGAAAATCAGAATCTTTATTGACGTGCAAAAAAATTTATGCTATGTTACATAGTGAAAGGAGAGCAACACATGGAGATTGGAAGTACTTTAAGGGCATCAAGGATACGCTCCAAAATGACAGTGGAACAAATTTCTAAGATTCTGACGAACCAGGGATACAAAGCTTCTCAAAAGACTGTATATAGTTGGGAAAATGGGAATAGTAAGCCAGACATCGAAATTCTTATGAAATTATGTGATATATACGAAATAAGGGATGTATTAGGGGCTTTCGGATATAATGGATATAAAGAAAACAGAAGCCTCCAACTAAATATGAAAGAAGTTGACATGGTAGAAAAATACCGTGACCTCGACCCTCACGGAAAAAAAATGGTAGACTTCACATTAAATGAAGAATGGGAACACTCGCATGAATTAAAATCCCTAAATAGTAAAATCGCTTCATTGAATGCGAACAAGGGGAAATCATCACACATAGAAAAGAATACTACTATGAGCCACCTGCTTCCAGATGCCGCTCACGATAGTACAAATATGGATATAGCAGAAGAAATGATTCAGCATGATGAAGATATCATGAATGATGCTAATTCAAAGTGTAGGGGCTGTAACTGTAATGAGTGAGCATGATGCAGAAGAATTTTGGAATATTATTTTAAAGAAATTCGCTCCAACCACATGGGATAATATTGAGGAAGAAGAACCAGATGCCATTGACTTGGAAATGTTAAAAGCTATTGAAACAGACCCTGAATGCCATGAATTTACCAAAGAAAACGATATTGATTGGAATTAAATCCTGTTTCATTAACCATTATATAAAAGATTATAGGCTACTGTAAGTATGAGCAAAGAATTGATGCAGGAGTAAAGAAAGTCTTCCGGGAAGCATATTGCACTTGATACCTGCATATGCTATAATGCCAATAGGCAAAGCGAAAGCAGTGTCCATTGACACAAAAAAACCCCCGGAGGGCGTTCCGGGGGTTTTTTTATTGAATTCAAAGAAAGGTTATATTATATGGAATTAGAAATAGAAAAATTACGTAAATTATGCCAAGATGATAAAATAAAGTGGTCACGGCACGCCTTAAAAAGACTTCGTGAACGTAAAATCAGCATCGCTGATTTTGAAAACTGCATCTTGCACGGCGAAATCATTAAGCAATATCCTGATGACCGCCCTACACCAAGCTGCTTGATCCTTGCCTGGATAAACAACACCCCTTTACATATCGTAGTAGGTTCCGATGGGAATTACATTTATTCCATAACTGCTTACTATCCCAGCAAAGAGGAATGGCTGCCTGACATGAAAACCAGAAAGGAGCATTAGTATGTGCGCATATTGCGGAGGGACACTCCAACCCACTCATGTTGATTATGTCGAAAAAATAGACAACTACATTATTGTAATTAGAAATGTACCTTGTGAAAAATGCATTCAATGCGGAGAAGAATATTTTTCTGGAACTGTTGCCAGAAAACTTGAATCCATTTTAGACAGTATCCAAATGATTTCCAGTGAAATTACTGTGACCGTTATTGATTATGCGACCAAAGTCGCATAAATTAAAAAATTAATATTACTTACGTTGTATAACCTTCCGGGAAGCATATTGCACTTGATACCTGCATATGCTATAATGCCAATAGGCAAAGCGAAGTCAGTGTTCATACGAACACAAATGAAAACCCCCGGAATGGCAGTCCGAGGGTTTTCTTATTGGCTAGTTGTCATTGTCGTCACCATCTAACCATTTGATGATGTAGTGGCAGGCTACACCACCCATGATAGTAACCAAAAGCGAAGTCAGTATATTCATACGTTTCACCCCCTTTCCGTTTCCGGATTGGGTATGACAACAAATGGATTATACCACACTACCATAACCTTAACAAGAAAAAACCGCCCCAGATACTCCCAATATCTGGAACGGCAAGCATATCAGCCTAAGGGGACTAGAGCCGATACACCTATATCACACACATACTGTATCACTCTTTACACCCTTCGTCAAGATATGGTGTATTTTTTATACCCTTTTTCATAAAATTACATTAGGAGATGATGACATGAATAGACCCCTAAACCCCCTTGGCACCTACTATGCATACCTTAGGAAGAGCCGTGCCGACCGTGATGCAGAAGCCCATGGAGAGGGGGAAACCCTTTTACGCCATGAGAAAATACTGGAAGGCCTCTCTTCCAAGCTTGGCATCACCATTTCTAAATTTTACCGGGAAATTGTTTCTGGGGAGACCATTCAGGACAGACCCGTTGTCCAGGAGCTGCTGCAGGATATCAGCAATGGGAAATGTGACGGCGTCCTAGTGGTGGAAGTGGAACGTCTGGCACGAGGCGATACCAGCGACCAGGGAACCATTGCAAAATATTTCAAATTTTCTGATACCCTTATTATAACCCCCTTGAAAATATTTGATCCAACAGATGAATATGATGAAGAATATTTTGAATTTGGGCTTTTCATGAGCCGCAGGGAATATAAAACTATAAACCGCAGGATCCAACGCGGGCGGATTGCATCTGTCCAGGAAGGAAAATGGATTGCCAGCACTGCCCCATACGGCTATGAACGGATAAAGATACCAGGCAATAAAGGCTATACCCTCCAAATCATCCCCGAACAGGCTGAAATCGTCCGTTTAGTATTCCACCTATACCTTTATGGTGAAAAACAGCCAGACGGCTCTTCTAAACGCCTTGGGCGCTTTCTGATATGCAAGAAACTGGATGCCATGGGCATTAAGCCAGCAGTTTCCGAAAAATGGTCTGTCAGCACCATTAAGGATATGTTGCAGAACCCTGTCTATATCGGTAAAGTTTGTTGGGGAAAAGACATTGAGAAGAAAGTAATTACAAACGGGACCACAAAAAAAATCCGTATTAAAAACCCTGACTTCCAAATGTATGACGGCCTGCATCCCGCCATCATTCCAAATGACATTTTTTCTAAAGCCCAAGAACTGGCCCATTCAAAACCTGCTGCACCTATTACAAGCAATAAAATCTTGAAAAACCCCCTATCTGGGATTATAAAGTGCGGGAAATGCGGCTCCCTCCTTACCCGGGCAGTCAGCAACACAAAAGACAATTATTATAACCTCCGCTGCCCTAACCGCGACTGTGACAATGTTTCCGCCCCCTTGTACCTTATAGAACAGAAACTTTTGGAAGCCCTACAGGACTGGCTAGAGGGCTATGAATTGGAATGGGAAAAGGAAGGCCATACTTTTAATGAATCTGTGATAAAAGAGAATTCCTTACATAATTATGAAAAAGAATTGCAGTTAGCCAAAGGACAGCAGGAGCGCACCTATGATTTGTTGGAACAGGGAATTTACACCCCAGATGTTTTCCAGAGCCGATTGAAAACCATTTCCGATAAGATACAGGCTATTACAACTGAAATTTCCAACTTGCAGCGCTCCATTGAAGAAGAGCAGAAAATTGCATACGCATTAAACACGTTTATTCCCCGATTCCGCCATATCCTGGATGTATACTTCCATACAGACAGCATCCTTGCTAAAAATGAAATGCTAAAAAGTATCCTTGACCATGCAGAATATACAAAAGAAGAAAGAAACCGGAAGTTCAGCCGTGACAATGCTAACTTTAAACTTACCATATACCCAAAACTTCCCAAACATTAAAATATTTATAACATATATCTTATATGCCGATACACTTATGGCCCTCCAATGGCAGTTGCGCCCATTAATAAAGTGCGCCAGGTGGTGGAATATGCACTGACTAAAATTCCCCCTTCCAAAATTAGCCTTGGGATCCCAAACTACGGCTATAACTGGACGCTTCCCTTTGTCCAAGGCAGTTCCAAAGCAACTACCATAGGCAATATAGAGGCTGTCCAGATTGCAGTTGCAAACAATGCAGCCATCCAGTTCGACGAAACTGCACAGTCCCCTTATTTTCATTATGTTTCAGAAGGATTATCCCATGAAGTATGGTTTGAAGACGTCCGAAGCCTTTCGGCAAAATTCGGGCTGGTAAAAGAATTTAACTTACGCGGAATGGGCTATTGGCAGATTATGCAGCTCTTCCGGGCAAACTGGCTGCTCCTGGCAGATACTTTTTCCATCATATAAGGCCAGGGATGCATGTTAGGCGCGTTGGGAAGTCAAAGGCCTTGCGTAGCTGATGGGGCCTTTGACTCTCGCGGCGTTCGCCAAATCCCCCGCAACCCCGGCTGCATAGCCCATTGCCCGCAGGATAAAATGCCCAAACACGCCCGAAACTGTCAATACTCATAATCAATACATGCCCTGCCCTCACGCAACTGGCTTATGTACTTGCCAAATTTTACATGCTCTGGATGCTTTTGGTATTCCTCCAGCCCTGCCATATCCTTAAAATCACAAATCAAGGCCAGTTCATAATTCGTCCCATCTGCTGCTGGGGCGTTGCATACCACTTCCATCTTCTCTACGGAAGGCACCAAATCTTTTAGCTTCTCTGCCTGTCCCTGGGCTTCCTTTGCCAGTTCCAATGCAGGCTTCCCTTCAAATTCCTGTTTTAATTTAAACATTACAATATGCTTAACCATTCTTACTTCCCTCCCTAATAATCCTAATTTTATAAAACAAAAAAAGCAGATGACGGGAATCGAACCCGCCTCTCCAGCTTGGGAAGCTGGCGTTCTACCAATGAACTACATCTGCATTAAACATATTATATAATATTATTTAGAAAATGTCAAGCCCTAAAATAAAAATTCTACTTAAAACTTTTATCTTTACGGCCAGGCTCCAAAGAACCATAAATGCCGGCGACCGGAATCGAACCGGTACGATGTTGCCACCACAGGATTTTAAGTCCTGCGCGTCTGCCAGTTCCGCCACGCCGGCACAAATGGGACCTACAGGGCTCGAACCTGTGACCCTCTGCTTGTAAGGCAGATGCTCTCCCAGCTGAGCTAAGATCCCATTCCACATACCTTACTGAATAAGAGACATCCAATAAGCATACAATATACTATTGTACGGACGACCCAGAAGGGACTCGAACCCTCGACCTCCGCCGTGACAGGGCGGCGCTCTAACCAACTGAGCCACTAGGCCACTTTATAAAATTGCAAAACTTTCACTTACAATACTGCTTGTAAGCAAAAGCATGCGCATTGGAAAACCCATACAGAAGCAAGACACACGCCTTGGTCAAGCCCTCGGCCTATTAGTGGCGGTCAGCTCCATGCGTCGCCGCACTTCCACCCCCGCCCTATCCACCTCGTGTTCCACAAGGGGCCTTA
>CAJUDE010000006.1 GCA_910585295.1 uncultured Lachnospiraceae bacterium
CATAGGGGATTCTTAGCACTTTGTCTACCATGAAACGCTTTTTAATGGCACTGACTTTTGTCCTGTGTTTTCCTGCCAGGGTTTTCAGCATACTATAACGCACCATGTAGTAATACTTGTGCAGTACGCCGACATTTTCCGCAATGCGGTAGAAATTATATAACCCCCGGATTTCCGAATTGAATGTTGACACAATATCAGCATCATTCTGGTTCATCAGGTCTTTCCTCGACGTTGGTCTCCACGTTTTGATGTTGTGTCATAATAGTTGACACCCTATTCTCAAGGATTTTGACATAATTATTCCCAATACGAGAATAGGAGAAAATAACATGGCAAAAAACCAAAAAACATATGGCAGTGAATTTAAAGCCCAGGCTGTAGAACTTGCCCAAGAAATCGGTGGGCATAAAGCTACTAAAGGATTGGGAATATCCCCAAGGGGACTATTTACACCTGGGTGAAAGCTTTCAAAGAAGGCCACCCCCGTGCAAATGGAGTTCATGCACCTAACGATGCTTTATCCCTTAATGATGGGGTTATCGAGCTTAGAAAGCGGGTGAAAGAGCAGGGTAAAGAAACCCGACGTTTGAAAGAAAAAATGAATTTTTGGAAGAAGCAGGTGCTTTTTTCGCAGCCAGCCGTCGGAAGTCAGCATAAAACAGGGGCTGATGTTTATTGCAATTAAAACGGATGGCGGCAGAATTAAGGGTGAAATCCCTTTCTATTGCAGAGCGTCTCATGTTTCCAGACAAGCATTTAGCAAATGCCTGAAAGCAAAAGACGCCCCTTGGAAATGTCAGGCATTGGCAGATGCAATGATTGATATATGCAGCGAGGGTGGATGCAACGGCGCCTACGGGAGAATCCGTATGTGCCAGGCATTGCAGCCCAAACAGCCGGAAGGTGCACACATTCCCGGCGGGGGGCTGTTTACCGTGCCATGGGAGAAATTGGCCTTAACCATAAGCCGGGGCGCAAGCCTAACGGCATTACGAAAGCTGATAAAGAAGCCCGTAAATCAGGTGGTTTAACCAGACGTGATTTTACAGCTAAAAAGCCCCTTGGAAAATGCGCCACTGACATGGCCGAAATAAAGGCTTCTGATGGGAAATTGCATGCTTCCGCTATCTTTGGTTGCTATGATTTAGCAGTGTTGGGGCTTGCTATGGATACAATGGATTGTCAACACTTTTTTGAATCTTTCCAAAGTTAGTTGATTCTGCGTTTTAATTCAAGCCGCAACAGTTTCCCTTTCAGCAACTCAAAACTGTTGCGGCCATACATGATCCTTTTGACAACTTTCAGCTTGTTCACGCTTCCTTCTGCCAGTCCATTATTGTAATCAAGGCGAATGGCGTTTTTTACTGCGATAATATCCCTTTTGATTCCGTTTATAAAACTCTCCAGTTCATCTATCTCAAGAGCTTCGGTTTCTTCTGCCCATTTATCAAGCTCGGCCTCTTTTTTGCCAAACAGCGCCCCTTTGAACCCTGTCACAGCATCATGAACACGCCCTATGATGGGATATTCTTCTATGACCCTGTCCAGTTGTTCCTGGCTGAGGGGACTAACCCCATCAACAGGGTGGTACAAAAGGCTGGTCAGCCACTTCCGTCCGACCTTTTCTCCGGTCCCTCCCTGTGCAGCAGCTTCCTTCATGAGCCTCCGTCCCCTTGTGGCAAACATACGGATTGTTCCATCCGCACCACCATATCCCCTTTCCCGAATCACTGCGCTGATCTGCTTGAAAGTTTTCCCCTCACTGGGCATATTTTTTATTTCCTGAGAATAGGGCTTTATTTTACTGGGGGTCGTCGTATGGTAATAAGCGCTGGAAGGGTTAAAATCATCTTTCAGGTATTTTGCGGCCGTTACCCTGTTTATCCCGACAATCCTTGCAATCTCACTTTTGTCCAATCCCTGTTCCCCGAATTCCCGTACTTGTTCCACTGTCTTCATTTTCTTTTTGACATTTGCGTTGTGCCCAGCGGCAGGTGCGTCTTCTTTGGCGGGTTTATCCCAGTAATCCCCCGCAGGTTTTCCGTCATGATGGGATGCTTCCGTTGGGAGAATAAAATTTGCTGCCAGAAGACGTGGCAAAAATTTCTTTGCCGCATCCGTAAGCCCCTTCACCAGGTGGAAACGGTCACTGACCTGCTGCAGATGGCTTCCAGCCTGTCCAATGGCGCTTTTATAGGAAACAGAGCCATCCCTGGATACAACTGATAGCTTTTTAGCCATTCCGCCACATCCGCACTTTCCCGAGACGCCAGTAGGTCAATGATCCGATGCGTGTCAATGTCTACCATGATAGTCCCATAGGTTTTTCTTTTCCGAAATGCGAAA
>CAJUDE010000007.1 GCA_910585295.1 uncultured Lachnospiraceae bacterium
CCCCTTTCCCATTTTCATGGATATTTGGACAAAGCAGGGGGGCAATACGGAATATGGACGAATTTTTTAAGACTGCAGGCATGAAACCAATAGGCAAAGTGGTTTATGCAGGTGCATCTTCTAAAAAGGAGCTTCCAAAGCGCATAGCCAGAAAAATTGAAAGGTGTTTGAAATGAGAATATACAAAAAGAAAATACTTTCAGTTATCATTTTACTTTTTTTACTTATTGGTCTAATTTGTGGAGCGGTTTACTTAAAGAACGTTGCTGATTATAAACGAGCCGTAAGGGAAACTACATTTGATGAAATAGACATTGCTGATGTTCCCGGTGGAATTTATATCGGAGAATATGATGTGAATTTTATTTATGCCAAAGTGGAAGTAACTGTAGAAGATGGGGAAATTGTAAGTATTAATATTTTGGAGCATAGGCATGAACGTGGAAAAGCCGCAGAAAAAGTGATAGAGAAAATAATTGAGGAACAGAAAACAGATGTTGATGCAGTCTCTGGCGCAACGAATTCAAGCACTGTCATAAAAAAGGCTGTTGAAAATGCGCTCAAAGGAGGACTGTAAGATATGAACGAAAAAACGAAATGGATACGCTGCCCTGTTTGCGGAAATAAGACCCATGACAGAATTAGGGAAGATACCGTTTTAAAAAACTATCCCCCCTACTGCCCGAAGTGCAAGCAGGAAACATTGATTAAAGTAAAGAATTTGCAGATAACAGCCATCACAGAGCCAAACACTTTAGATGCAGAGCCGATGAATTTGTGAGAAATCACAGTTGTTGGTTCTGCTTTGTTTTATATAGATTTTAATGCAAATCCCTTTTATGGTAGATAACGAATCTTGACATTTATTTTTCAATACTGTATAATCCAATACTGTATTATACAGTATTGAAAGGAGAAAATATATGTCAACTATTGATTTAATAATTTTAGGCTCACTCTACCAAAGCCCCAAAAGTGCATACGAATTACAAAAACAAATTGAGGACAGGCATTTAGCCAGATGGGTAAAAATAGGTTCTTTTACAGTATACAAAAAAGTTATCCAATATGAAAAGAAAGGATTTGTCCTTAGTGAAACAAAGAAGAATGGGAATATGCCCGAAAAAACAGTATATACACTCACATCAAGTGGGAAAACAAAGTTTCTTGAATTGATGTCTGAATTCTCAGCAGGTGAAACCAGAATATTTTTAGATTTCAACGCCGTTATTGTAAATATGTCATTGCTTGATGATACAGATTTCAAAGAATGTATGGACAATATAAAGAACAGCATTTGTAAAACCAAAAACCAAATACAAGAACAAATGTCAATGCAAAGGGAAATGACTTTATTAGGACAAATGATATTGGAACAACAATATATGCTTTTAGAAACATTAGAAAAATGGGAAAAGATTTTTGAACAGAAAATTAACGGGGAGGATGAAAAACATGATTAGCTTTATCTTATTAAACCTTATTATCTACATACCATTTCATTTATTTGAGGAAGCAGTTGGAGATTTCCCTAAATGGATGTATGAACATAAATGGCTGCCCTATCATATGACGCATGGACATTGGATGGCAAATAATATTTTTATCTATTATCCTATGCTACTGTTGGCAGCATTCATTTATATATTCAACAAAAATATGATTTGTTTTGGTGTGGCTATATTGATATGGGGGCTTATCAATTTTGGAGACCATTTCTTTTACACAATCAAAGATAAAAAGGTTTCTTATGGACTAATAACAGGCTTTTTATTTCTGATTAATTCTGTATGGGGACTAAGATATTATATGTTATCAGATGATTATTCAACGCTCCATCTGATTATTGGGATATGTATCGGTGGTCTCCTCTTTGGGCTGCCTATCAGCTTATGTGTTGCTGCATATAAATTCTTTGATAAATTTATTAAGTAAAAAATATCGAAAGCGAGTTGAAAAATAGAATGCTGGAAATGAAAAAGATAAGTAACTGATTGTTATGTCCCATTTAAGGTACGCCGTGCCACACCAGCCGAAAAAGAAACACTCCCCGCCGAAAAACAGGGCGTGACAGGCCAGATAACCGAGCTTAGGAAACGGCTGAAATATGAAGACGGGATTGAAAAACGTTCCGCCCATATCGACAACTGCTTAGACCAAATCCACGACACGATTGAAAATCTGCGGTTAAATACAAACGCCAGAGCAGGCAGGGCAGACCGCAGGAGGGAGGAAGCATTTCGATGAATGAACCTTTTAGCGACGCAGAAAAAGAAGAATTTTCAGAAGAAACGCCAGAAGCCGTACACGAATTTATGGAAAAGATTGTCGCGTCCAAGCCAGAATATATTGACGGCAAACGCCACCAGAATTTAAAAATATATTATAATGGCGTGGGCATTGTCCGAGAACCATCACCAGAAGAACTGGAAGAACTGTTCCAAGAACATATACAGGATAGGACAGCCAATCAGAAAATCAAAACAGCGTAGCCCTAAGGCTACGCTGTCTGCATAATAACATATCATTATATTTTACTCTTTGAAGAAACAACATCCTTACGGATTACCACCTAATGCTGGCTTTTTTGACGGTCTTTAAGATCATTTTATCGCTTGATTTTCATCGTCCGTTTATATCCTGTACTGGATTTAAACAACTTCCTATATTTTTTGAGCGAACTTGCAGGCACTTTAATCACCGCATTCTTGTGAATCCCTGTAATCGCCTTACTCCCTACGGATTTCAGTTTTTTGGACTTTATAGTGATTGCCCTCAATTTCTTACAGCCATAAAATGCCTGTTTCCCTATTTTAGTTACGCCGGAGGGAAGGGTAATTTTCTTTAAAGAAACGCACTTGTAAAATGCTTTGCTGCCAATGTCTTTTGTCGCCCCCAAGGTCACAGAAGACAGTTTTGGGCAGTTTGCAAACGCAGATTTCCCGATTACGGAAACCGCTTTTCCAATCTTTACTTTCTTTAGCTTTTTGCAATTACAGAATGCATTGTCTCCTATAACCTTCACATTATTCCCAATAGACGCTTGTGTAATATTTTTATCATTTTTAAACGCATTTGGGGCAATGCTAGTTACTTTATAAGAGATGCCGTTTATGGACACAGTGTCAGGGACAGTGACCTT
The DNA here is from genome assembly GCA_910585295.1 of uncultured Lachnospiraceae bacterium. GTDB lineage: Bacteria > Bacillota > Clostridia > Lachnospirales > Lachnospiraceae > Petralouisia. The sequence goes on from CAJUDE010000007.1 coordinate 3,143, forward strand.
TGCCGTGCGTTTTACAGGCTTCATATACTGCACCTCTGCCCCTGTCACTTTCCCGTTCACTATTTTCCCCGGTTTTGTTACCTTAATCTTTGCATTGGCTTTTGAAACAGATGCCTCTGAACCCTTTTGCGGGAGAGGGGCGCTGCTGCCGTTACCGCCTTCGCTGCCGCTTCCAGATTCTCTTGGTATTTTTTCTATTTTTGTGGCTTTGCAGACTGTGCAGGTATATGTCCGAATACCATCCTCACGTTCCGTTGGTTCTTTTGTCACAACTCCAACGCCGAATTTATGGGCTACTTTTCCCGTTTTTTTACCAACTTCTATTACTGCTTTGCAATCCTTACAAACTTTATCGCCCGTATATCCTTCCGCCGTACAGGTAGCCTCTTTTTTCTTAACTATATCCGTAGAGGGATGGGTGCATGTCCCATGGACCCCCGAGCCTGTTAGCGTAAACTCCTTTGTTGCCTGGGCGCCTCCATCCGCACTTCCTACCGCCAACGTATAGATGCCAGCGGGCAAGCTATCCCGCAATGGGTATGTTTTCGTTACAGAGCCTGCCGCATCCAATTCCACCTGGTCTAAGACAACAACAAACTTAAGGTTTCCATCCAAGTCTGCCGCATCTTTATTCCATCCTGGGGCATAGCAAATAATAGAAGCTGATTTACCCGCCAGTTCTGGATTCTGTACTGTAACCGCCACACTCTGATTATCACTGCCTGATGCCGCTGATATTTCTGTCCCGGCAGCCAAACTATTAATTTTTAAACAACCCACTACAAATAAAGCCATCAGGACGGCAGATACCGTTTTATATGCCCATTTCCGTAACATTATGTTCGCCTCCTTATCTTTTTCGCCATACGGCGCATATCTGTTTTACAATGCTTTGCCTGAAATAGTTACTGGCTGTGCCAAAGGGACCATGCCAGCGGATGGATCCCACAAAAATACGCTTACCCTGGCAATCTCCGCCGCAGTCTCACCTATATGCAGGTTGCATACATCCCCCGCCAGCGTTTCTTCCGCCAGTATCTCTTTTGTAATCATTTCAGACGTAATTTCTAGCAATGCCCCATCTGCACCATATGCCGCCGCCACAAGCTGCGCCGGATGGAATTCTTCAGCCGTGCAAACAACAGAAACTGTAAGGCCAAAGTCCCCATTTGGAGGAATTTCCTCGCAAGCAGCCCCATCGCTTAATGTCATCAACACATGCTCTATTTTGTATATGTCAAAATCATGCGGGTCTACTATATCTTCTGAATCCCCCGCAACCGTCACCCCGCCACGTACCAAGGAAACATTAACATTGTTAAGGTCTTTGTCGCATACCATGTCTTCCAGATTGCCAACCTCTACGGAAAGCTTCTCACCCATTGGCGCATTTTCCTTAATTAAAAATTCTACTGTAAACAATTCCCCATTATCGGTTATATTATCCACATTATTCCAATGTACGGCAACCTTGCCTGCGCCGTTTTTGCTCCCTTCATCTAAATTGGAAGAAAAATCCCCCTCCCCTATTAAATCTCCTCTTTCCACAGCCACTGGAGACAAGTAGGCGCTGTCATAAGAAAGCTCTAAGCCAAAGCCCGCAATCCCCGTATTATTTGCAATCGTAACAGGAATATAGACCGTATCCCCAGCCACGCCTTCAAAATTTTCTACGGTAACCTGCGGAATGCTGCCCTCCCCGGGCGCTGCTAAAAATGTCCGGGTTTCTGTGCCTGTGTTTTCTGTATCCTCATAACCAGCTAATATCTGTGCCAGCCTTACGCCGTCTTTTACATTTACTTTATTGTCCTTATATACATCCGCCGCTTCTAATTGCCTCTCATTAAACGTAATATTCCACTTCGCCAAATATCGCGCCAGCATTATGCCGTCGTTAAGGTCCACCATCCTGTCAAGGTTAACGTCCCCCCTAATTGCATCTGCAATTGTGATGACATTATCTAAGATATCAGGCTTTACATCATCTAGGGCTTGGTTTGTGATATCACCGTCTGTATACTCAAGCCATATTGGATAACTTCCCTTTCCCGCATTACTGCTAACTGCAAAATCTATATAGAAAAGAATTCCGTCTTCCGTAACGCTAGCACTGTTGTTCCAATGCGCAACCACCTGTTCTAATTCTGATGCTGAAATCCCCTGCTCAAGGTTAGACGTAAACGTACCAATCACATTGCCATCCTTTTTTAACAAATCACCTGCGGTAATCGCTGTTGGCGTAAGCACTGACTTATCATAATTTACCCGGAATGTAAACCCTGCAATTCCTGGATTGCCTGTGATTGCTACAGGAACCTTTACTGTCTCCCCGACGTCTGCGGCTGCGCCGCCAACACTTACCGCCCCTTCATTAACCTGATTTGTAAACTCTTCGCTATAACTGTCCGTACAGTCTTGGCAGGTATATGTCCTTGTCCCCGGCCCATCCAGGGTAGGCTCTGTCTGTGCAGTCAATTCATACTTATGTTCTACGGTATCTATCGTTTCTGTTTCCTGCTCCCCGCAGGCTGCACATGCCCTGTACCTGATGCCTGCCTCCACACATGTAGGTTCTTTTGATACTTTCCATGCACTGTCGTATGTATGCGCGGCCTTGCCAACTACCGACACGTCTGTTTTGGCGCTGCATATCTTGCAGACACGTGCCACTTCCCCTTCTTCTTTACAGGTTGCCTCCTTCGTTGTCTGCAGTTCTTCTGAATAAGAATGGCCTGCTGCAGGTATTGGTTCCGTTTCTTCTGCCTGGCATTTGGCGCATACCCTATGGCGGATGCCCAGTTGCTCACAGCCTGCTTGCCTATCCAAAACCCACTCCCCATACGTGTGCTGGCATTCGGTAGGCTGGACTGTGACTGCGCATACGGCAGATTTGCCATTCTCCGTTTTTGCCGTAATTTCTGCGCTGCCCTCTGCGATTGCCGTTACAACCCCTTGATCCACAGCCGCCACATTTTTATTAGAAGAAGTCCAGGCAACTGTTTTATCCAAGCTGCCGTCGGGAATTATAGAAGCCTCTAACGTAATGCTTTCCCCTTTTTTCAAAACTACAGAAGACTTGTTCAATAGGATCCCTTCTGCTGACAGTTCTAAAACGGCGCTCTTTTCAAAAGTTTCTGTAAGGTAATTCCCATTGCCATCAAATACCTGTATATAATATTTGTAAGGTTGTCCTGCCGTCAGGCCCGCATCCACATAACTTGTGCTTGTAGTTTCCGCACATTTTACATATGACCCCTTTGCTTTGTCGTATTTCTGGACAACGTATTTTATCCCGTCTGGCGCAGAGGATGGGATATCCCAAGAAACCCTCATAGCCGTCCGATTTTCAGGCAATACAGATATTTCTTTTGCAATTTTAGAACCAGCATAAAAATTATCGCTTCCGCCGCGCGCTGCATAGGTGGTTCCTGATTTTTCCATAATTTGCACCCGGTACTTATGTATTTTTCCAGAACTTGCATTGGTATCTGTATAACTTGTGCCTGTAATATATGCTTGATTGATGGGTTCGCTGCCCCCATCCCTGTAAATGTTATATACATATGTTTTATCAGAATCGCCTTTCGCGGCTTTCCAATTTAAAATTACTTCTGTATCGCTATTCTGGCTCACCTGATTGATAGGGCGTATAAGCTTGGTAAATTTTGTCCTTGTGCCTGACTGTGCAGATTCCACTGATTGGATGGAACGTTTTCCCTCCAACCCGATTTCCCCCACACGCATGGCAACGACTTGGTAATGGTACTTCTTCCCTGCATCCAGCCCCTTATGCACAAAAGATGTCGTATTGGCGTCCAGGTTATTCTTTAACACCTCCCATGGTTTCCCTGGCTCATGGAAAAGGACTTTATATTTATTCGCCCCAGCCGACTTATTCCATGACACTGTCAGCTGCGACTGGCTGTCCTGGCTTACCGCAATCCCTTCGGGGGCGGAAGGTTTTGTATATATCTTATAAATTAAAGACCTAGGGGAAATTTCACTGCCGTTTACCGCATATACGGTATAAAAATAGGTCGTGCCTGGTTTTAGCCCTTTGTCTGTGTACTTTACCCCTGTTGTGTAAAATATTTTTTGATTCGCATTGTTTACTTCATGCCTGACCACCTTATATTTTTCCGCGCCAGATACCTGTTTCCATTCCAAAACCGCCGTATCGGCTGTTGCTTTGCAGGACGTAATTGCTGGTTTGCCCATTTTAACCTTCATGTCCTTCGGTATCTTTATGAATTTAATTCCCCGTTTACCATAAGAGGATTTTGCATATCCGCTCCAAGTATAGGTCGCCGTCCCGATCCGGCACTTATAATAACCGGAATATTCATTATTGTTCCCACCATTTGCCTGGGCTATGGTGAACCCCTTATCATTCTTTGACATTAATATCATCGAATGGGAGCTGCCGCCCGTCCTGATATGCGCGCCAATGGGAGTTTTTGAAATCAGGTTCTTAATGTTGTCTTTGGTAACCCCCCCTGCCGCTATGCTCCCAACATTTTTAAAATTCCCAGGTTTTGAAGAGTCATTATATCCCCACATCTTATCCTCACACCACAAGGCAAACCCATAACATTGCGCCGCCCCGCTTACATGCTTGCACACGCAGCCTGCCTTTTTCGGCACGCAGATCCCCTTGTTATGGCAAGTGCATTCCTTGCCAGTTTCGCTAAAATACTGTTTTGGCGCATATCCAATATCCACCCCGTTAATTACAAGGTTTGACGCAGCCTCTACTTTACATGGCAAGATTGCAATATTAGCAACTGCCAAGAACAGCGCCATGGCTATAGCCGTTATCTTTTTCATTTGCCACCCATCCTTCCAAATTATAATATTTCTGCATCCCTTCCAATAGTGATTCGCCCGCTATCATTCGAGCTGATAATATTCTGCCACAGGCTTCATCCCATTGTCTGAATCCCACATAAAAATCTTCAGGCTCACAGCCTCAGGCTCAGTTTTATCTACATGGAACCTGCATTTCCCCTCCAACAGCATTCGTATATCGATTGTTTTCGCCTCTGTTGCTATCAACCTCCCTTCTTGTCCATACACGCCTAAAACCACCTTCGACGGCACAAGACCCTCTGTTAATTTCTGAAACTCTACCGTCACATCGAAATCCCTGTTTAACGGCAGCTCCGAAACTTCCTCCTGTCCATCCAGTGATACAAAGGCCTGTTTTATTTTATATGGGTAATCTGGCAGAGCCTCCTGCGCTTTTATATTGATTCCGCCTGAATGCATTATTACATTTACATCATTTATATTTGTGCCAGAAACACAGCATATTGGGTCGTTTTCCTCACAGCTAAGCTGTATTGGTAATGGCCGACCATCCTGATAACTATCCGCTACTTTAAATTGCACTGTGCATAACACGCCGTCCTCTGTTATATTGTCTGGCTCATTCCATTGAAATGACAAAGTGTCCGTTGCCGCCATCCCTGACCCATCCTCTGGGAGGTTTGACACAATATCATTCCCAATAATATTTCCGCCCTCAATTGCCGTCGGCGTTATATATTCCTTATCGTAATCCATCTTCAAATGGAACCCTGCAACTCCTGAATTATTTTCTATTGTGATTGGCACATTGACATACTGTCCTGGCTGGGCAGTACATTCCCCTACCCGGATTGCTGTATCAGGCGTTAAGGAAAATGCGTTTGCAACCGTTTCCGTTTCCAAAAGATCCCATCCCGTTATTATTTGCGCCAGGCGTACGCTATCTTTTGTGTTTACCTTCCCGTCGATATAAACATCAGCAGCCCCTAACTGTGCCTCAGACAGTTTTACGCCTGTCCGATCCACCAGATACTTTGCCAAGAGGATGCTGTCACGTTCATCTATCTTGGTATCAATGTACACGTCGCCCTTTTTTAATTCAGATTTTGCGCCATCTACAACTGTAACCTCCCCATCCCGAACGGTTGGGACAATTAATGCATTATCCTCCCCAACCATAGTATCGCAGGCCATAATCAGGTCAGAAATTGCAGTATCTAAATTTTCATTCACCTTAAAATTCACCTTGAATAATACGCCATCCTCATTCACCTCAGATATATGGTACCAGCTAATATTCAATGCTTCATTTGTTCCCGAGCCATCCGCGGCATCTGCCTTGACCGCCGTATTCAGTTCCCCTCCCTTTAACAGGCTCCCTGCCTCTGCATATTGGGGAATCACCTGATCCTCAAACGTTGTTTCAGACACTGGCTGCGGGGTGATAATGTCCTTATTGTAGCGCAATGTGAAATGAAACCCCAAAATCCCTGGATTGTCTGTGATTTTTACAGGGATTGTAATGGTATCCCCCGCCTTCGCATAGCTGTCCGAAACAACCTCAACAACCCCTGCATGTATCTCGTCATAAAAGAATTCCGTTTCGCTATAGCTGCATTTTTTGCAGACACGTATAATCTGCCCTATCTGCATTCCATTCGGCTCGTGCCGGCTCTCCCTGAAATCATGCTCCGTTTGTTCTATAATTTCTGTTTCTTTGTCCCCGCATACACTACATACCCTGGACTTTAAGCCTTCTGCCGTGCAGGAAGCCTCCGTTTCAATTTCCCATCCTTCAGGATAGGAATGCCCCAGCGCCGGAACTACCTCTGTGGCGCCGTTATTGCATTCCCCGCAGTTTACGCAGAAAATTCCCGTAATCCCATCTTTATCGCAAGTTGGGTGTTCCAGTATTCTTTTTACACTGAACTCATGCTCCAGCTTATCAATGGTTTTGGTTTCCATATATGTGCTGCAAACGGTGCATTTACGGAACTGCATCCCCTCTGTTCCACATGTGGCTGGGGTCTGGACAGTCCAAAGGTTGCTTAATTGATGTCCCGCCAATCCAACCACCTCGTTTTGGGCAGCCCGGCATTTTGAACACACTCTATGCCGTATCCCTGGAACTACGCAGGTTGCAGCCCGGTCTGTTATCCAGCTTCCATACGTATGTGTGCAGCTACTGGAGTCGGCTGCAAATTCCGCCGTATATGAAACATTCCCGGTTACAGTAACTGCCCTCACTGGCGAGGTATTGCCGTCCGACCACTTCACAAACTTATAGCCATTCTTTGGGCTTGCAGCGACTGTAATATTAGAAAGGTTTACATAAACCCCGCCCCCGCTGACTGTCCCCATTTCTGTATTCGCACTTTTCACAGTAACCGTATATTCATCCGCCGCAAATTCTGCCATATATACCGCATTGGATGACACTTTTATGCTCCTTTCCGCAGATGTGTTCCCATCACTCCACCTCACAAAATGGAACCCTTTCTTGGGATTTGCCTTGATTGTGGCAGAACTTCCATAACTATAGGAGCCGCCTCCACTGACTATCCCCATTTCCCCGTCTGCACTTTTCACTTCTATATTATACGAATCAGCCGCAAAGCTTGCCGTATAGGAAGCATTTGCCGTTACAGTTACGCTTCTTACCGCAGATGTATTTCCATCGCTCCACTTTAAAAAACTATGCCCGGTTGATGGGACAGCTCTAATTGTCACAGATTTCCCATAATTATAGGAACCACCCCCGCTGGCTACCCCCATCGCTTCATCTGCCGCATTTACCGTTAATTTATATGAGTTAATTGCCCATTGGGCATATAAGGTTGACGCATTGTTCGCCTTATAAGTCCCGCCTGGCGCATATTTGGTTCCAGAACCATCCTTGGATGTATTCCAATTTTGAAATGTATATCCCGTGCGTGTCGGCTTTTTCCCTGAAAGTGTTAAATTTACACTTTGGGTCTTAATCTGGGCTGCCGGCGCGTCGCTGCCGCCATTTGCATGGAACTTGACGTCATAATGCTTTACCCACGCCACTTTGAAGCCTCCGCTAATTTGATAGGCGACTTGAGAATTGCCTCCGCTCCTGCCCAATACATAAACCGCATTCCCAGGTTCAATATACCATCCAGAAATCGTGGAAGAACCTGCATACGCCGAAACATTTGCCTTTGCTGCGGCTGTCATTTTTTCTGGAGTAAACGATTTATTATAAATAAACCTACTGGTTTTGGCAAATGCCGTTTTGGTCCCTCCTGGTACAGGATATTTTACTTTGCAGACGTCTTTGCCCTCGCTGTTTTTATAAAATTTTATAATTGTGCAGCGGTCCGTTTTATAAATAGTCCCCGCCTTTTTCGTACACTCAACTGTTGTATAAGATGGAAATGTAGAATCTGATGTGCATGGATAAATCGTTATCGGGCACAATGAATTATATTTACTGTAATCAAAACCTGCTTTTACTTGCATTGGGAACACTGCAAATACATTCATAACTGCCATAAAACAAACTAAAATAAATGATACGAACCTTCTTTTACTGCCTGACATCCCACACCTCCATATCATAACCCAGGAAACCACAAAACCTGGATTCTGCCACCTGTGCATAAACCGTCCACTGCTGCATTTCATTGATACCATCAAAATTGTGATTTTATTTTACCCCCCCCCACATTAAATTTGTCAACAGTTATTCACAAAATCAAGGCAAAACAGGCAAAAAATGGCAGTTATACACAAGCGCTTCCAAGCCACGGGCAACGCGGCCCTGCCCGCTTTAACTCACCTTATCCCCTTAATTATTAGGGGCTTAAGCGCTTTAACGAGCATGAACGGATCTTGGGGAAATACGCTTCATTCCAGCAAACTGCGCATCTTGCCCATAGGGATTTTATCTTATGGGAAGCCGCTTGTTTTAATGACCCACAGCGCTACATTCTTTTCTATAAAATAAAAAAACCGCCTAAATTACTTAAATCTTTTAAGCAATTTAGGCTGCTTCATAACGTCATTGCATATTTTGTTCCCGTTTTACTTCTGGTTTGCAGGCTCAATATTGATGGTCTTTCCTTTAATCTTAGAATTGCCCATCGCCTGTAAAACTTCTTTCCCATATTCCCGAGGCACTTCTACAAATGTATATTTATCATACATATCAATTGCGCCCACTAATTTTCCTGGCATACCAGTTTCCCCAGCAATCGCGCCCAGGATATCCCCTGGCTTCACATGCTGCTTCTTGCCAATATTGATAAAGAGCCGAACCATGCCTTCTTCTGCGCCGGTATCCCCAAACTCAAAATTCTGCATGCTGCTCTGTGCAGTCTCTTCCTCACCCAGCAGCGCCAGTTTTAAGAATGCCGCCGCTATATCCATGGCGGTATAATCTGATTCATTCACCTGGGCTTCAATCATATTTACCATGGAAGCCAGGTCTTCCTCTTCAATCACCGTCCCGATATGATCCATAATCTTCTCCAGCCTTACCTGCACCACATCTTCCATACTTGGGATCTTCTGCGCAAGGATCTTTGTCTTACAATAACGCTGGATATCCTTTAACTTGTAGACTTCTTTGCCTTTGACAAAGGTAAAGGATTTCCCTGACTTGCCTGCCCTTCCGGTCCTTCCAATACGATGGACATAGTACTCGTCATCCTGTGGGAGGTCGAAGTTAAACACCGCTTCCACATCATCCACATCAATACCCCTGGCTGCCACATCCGTTGCCACCAAAATTTCAGTCTTGCCATTGCGGAAATGGTTCATTACCCGGTCACGCTGCATCTGCTTCATATCCCCATGGAGTCCTTCTGCGAAATAGCCCCTGCCCTGGAGCGCATTGGTCAGCTCATCCACCATACGTTTGGTATTGCAGAACACCAAGGAAAGGCTTGGGTCATATACATCCAGCAAACGGCTTAAGACTTCCACCTTATCCTTACGTTTTACATCATAATAATACTGTTCAATATTCGGGACGGTCAGTTCCTTCTTTACAACTTTAATCGTCACTGCGTCCTTCTGGTATTTCTTTGTAATTTCTAAAATTGGCTTGGGCATGGTTGCAGAAAACAGCACTGTCTGGCGTTCCTCTGGGATATACTCCAGCACTGTCTCAATATCTTCCCGAAATCCCATGTTCAGCATTTCATCCGCTTCATCCAGCACAATGGTTTCCACTTCTTCACATTTAATAGTCTTGCGCCTTAAATGGTCCATTACACGCCCTGGCGTCCCAATAATAATCTGGGCGCCGCCTTTTAAGGAGCGGATCTGCTTCACGATATCCTGGCCGCCGTATACTGGAAGTACTTTCACCCCATGCATATATTTTGCAAGGCAGCGTATTTCCTCTGCCACCTGGATTGCCAATTCCCTAGTCGGGCAGAGTACAATCGCCTGCGTTTTCTTATTGTGCGCATCCACTTTCATCAAAAGCGGGATCCCAAACGCAGCCGTCTTACCAGTACCCGTCTGTGCCTGTCCAATCACGTCTACCCCTTCCATCACAATTGGGATTGCCTTACTCTGAATCGGGGTAGCCTCTTCAAAGCCCATTTCCTGAATCCCCTTTAAAATCTGGGGATATAAATCTAATTCATCGAATCTTACTGTTTCCATATTCTTCCTTTCATTAACTAAACACAAAGCCTGTTGCTAATCATAGCAGAGAAATGGCGCGTTGTCAAACTATTTTCAAAATATTCCATATCCCTATTGACATTCCCAGGCATAAGGTGTAGTATTTGTTTACGCACAACATAGTTTTAATTACTACATAATCATATTTTCATTACTTCCACATATACTATTACTGTTGACATAGACATAATTACTTTACTTAAAGGAGGAGATGTTGCCATGAAATTTAAATTAAAAGACCCTGGAAGCTCCATTACCCATTTTATTGGGATGCTGATGGCGCTATTTGCAGCCACGCCGCTGCTAATACGCGCTTCCACAAACCCAGATAGACTCCATGTAATTTCGCTTGCTATCTTTATTTTAAGCATGATACTGCTGTATGGCGCCAGCGCCACCTACCATGCGCTGGACTTGTCAGAGAACACAAACCGCTTTCTGCGCAAATTGGACCATATGATGATTTTTGTATTAATTGCAGGGACTTATACCCCGGTATGCATCATCGTCTTAGGCGGGACGGTAGGCTATGGGCTGCTTACGCTGGTGTGGGGCATCGCCCTTATAGGGATTCTTGTAAAAGCTTTTTGGATTACCTGCCCAAAATGGTTTTCTTCCATATTATATATTGCAATGGGCTGGGTATGCGTACTGGCATTTACACAGATTATCAACTCCTTGTCCACCCAGGCATTTGCATGGCTCCTTGCCGGGGGCATTATTTATACTATCGGAGGCATTATTTACGCTTTGAAGCTGCCCATTTTCAATTCCAGGCATAAAAACTTTGGCTCCCATGAAATCTTCCATTTATTTGTGATGGGAGGCAGCGTGTGCCATTTTATCATGATGTACTGCTTTGTTGCAAATATGCCTTTGTTATAAGAGGCCCACATTCTGGGAAGCTGATGTCTGGCTGCTGCCTAAGCAGCCCATAATCAGCTTCTCTTTTTCTTTTCTGGGCAGCTTCTTAATCCATGCCTCCCTCTGCATGGCTTCTTGCCTTGTCCCATGCGTTTCCATATAGACCAGCTCCACTGGGGTGCGCCCTCTCGTATACTTAGCGCCCCGCCCTGCATTGTGTTCCTTTAACCGTTTCTTAAGATTGTTTGTCCACCCTGTATAGTACGTCCCATCGCTGCACCGCAGGATGTATGTTGTGTTGTTCCCTTCTTCTGGCTCCATCTATTTTCCCTATCCAATTTCAATTTATGTAATGAGGCTGCAGGCAGCCTCCTATATGCAAAGCAGCACCAGAAATAAGTATTTTAAACATTCCCTAACATGATAAAGCCCCAAAACCAGTAAAATAAAAGTGCTGCGGATTTTCCACCGCTTTATACTCTATCTTATGGGAAATTATAGTTTTAGTGCCTGTATGCATAAAATATATGGGTGATTTTATTGTAGCACAACATAACATAAAAGCAACCACTTTTGTCCAAGGGCAAAAGTGGCTGCTGTTTGCCTTACTCCAAATAAGCCATAGGGTTCACAGGCTCCCCATCTTTCAATAACTGGAAATAAAGGTTTGCGCCTTCCACGGAATAGTATTTTGTTGGCTCGTTCACATATCCAACCACTTCCCCGCTTTCCACATAATCCCCCTGGTTTTTCGGGACTTCCTTCAACTGCCCGTACCGCGCGCTGTACCCGTCGCCCATATCTACGGTCAACGTCGTGCCTGTCTCTTCATTTGTCTCTACTGAAACGACTTTCCCAGAAGCCACCGCATTGACCGGGGTATTGACTGCCGCCTGGATAACAACTGCAGGGTTATATTTATATTGGTCCAGTGTGGCGAAATAAACCGTCTGGTCCATATTATAATTTAATATCACATTTCCCTGCAGCGGCCAGCTTAAATCTGTTTCTGCATCAAAATGGATTACAGGCTCCACAGGGCTGCTTGTTTCTGCCACCACCTCTGGCTCATCCATAAAATTATCTTCCTGAGGCTCTATAATCCCGGACACCTCTTCTGCCTCTTCTTTTTCCTTCTCCTGTGCCTGAATCCTAGCTTTTGCCTCTGCCGCAGCCTGGGCTTTCGCCTTTTCCTGGGCAGCCTGCGCACGGGCGGCGTCCTCTTCCCTTGCCTGCTGGACCTGCCGCTCCCTTTCCTTTGCCAATTGGGCTTCCTGCTCCCTTTCCTGTTGCGCATAGTACAATCCTGTCATGCCAAATGCTGCCACTACCATAATCACAACAGCCACAATATAGGATTTCCGATTAAAAAATGCCGCAAATTTTTTATTTCTCATCCTGTCACCTTCCATTTCTGTTTGATTTTTCCTTCTTAGTCTTGCCGGAAAAACAGGTATTATACAGGATTCTTACGTCATTTTTTACTTTTCATCTATTTTTTCAATGGAAACGCCTTTGTAATAGTATTGGAGGATCTCCTGGTAGCCCTTCCCTTCTTTTGCCAATTCATTTGCCCCATATTGGCTAAGGCCTAAGCCATGCCCCAGCCCCTTAGACACAATACGTATTTTATTGTCCACCTCTTTTAAATAATAGCAAGCGGAATTTAAGCCTAAGCATTCCCGGAACTCCTCCCCTGTTGACGTCTGCTCCCCAATTTTCATCTGAAGCACATAATCGCTGGGATCCCTTTCAAGGACAGACACTTTCTCTAAAACCTCCCCGCCTGCCTCTGTAACACCAGGGCAAATTCCTTCCAGCTTTTTTAAAAATTCTTCCTTTTCCATAAAAACTACCTTTAAAAAGTCAGGGGAAGGGATGTCCATTCCACTCTCTACCGCAGACAGGTATGGCTTATCTTCCTGCTGCAATGCTTCCTTGGCAGCCCTGGTCTTCCCTGCACTGACTGCATGGAATGCCGCCTGGATGGGGCTTCCATCACACATAAGGATTTCCCCCCTAGTGGACGCCACCGCCTCCTCTATGGTTCGGTAATTTGCTTCAAACCCTTCCTGCCCCCATAAAGTCAGCATTTCTTCCCTGGACATAGAATCTGGAAGGTTCTGTTCCTCTGTCCCCATTGCGGCCGCAGCTTGCGTCCTTGCAATAACCGCCTGAGCCTTGATTGCCTCTTTCTCATAATCCAATGGGATTTCCTTTGCCAAAATGCCTGTGAGGTATTCTTCCAAATCCATCCCGCTATCCCCCAATGTCCCCGACCCTGCCGCATTCTCTGTCAAAAGCTCTTGTATTTCCCCATTGCCCACGCTTGTCTCATTCCCCTGGAACAAAAGGGTGACCACATAGGGTACTGTAAGTATTAAAATACAGATGGCACAAAATGTCTTTATTTTTTCTTTCATAAGCAGCCCCCTCCACTTGACTATATGCGCTCCAGCCAGGAAAAATGACAATCTTTCCCTCCCAGATTTTTACAAACAAATGTTCCTTTTCCTATTGCAATTTCTTTCGGCATATGGTATGATCTGTTCAGAACACAAGTTCGTAATAATAAGAAGGGTGGACTTGCTTATGGATTTACAGAGGAATATGGACTTATTGGAGAAGCTTGCCATACTGTCCGCCGCGGCTAAATATGACGTGGCCTGCACCTCCAGCGGGGTCGACCGGAAGGGTAAGGGAACAGGAATGGGGAATGCCATCGCCCCTGGCGTCTGCCACACCTTTTCTGCAGATGGAAGGTGCGTTTCCCTATTGAAGATATTATTTACCAATGAATGCATTTATAACTGCGCCTATTGCCTGAACAATTGCATGTCTGACGTTAAACGCGCCGCGTTCACCCCTGACGAGGTGTGTACCCTTACAATGGAATTTTACCGCCGCAATTATATTGAAGGGCTGTTCTTAAGCTCTGGGATTATGGTCAGCCCCAATTACACCATGGACTTAATTTACCAGACCATATACCGCCTCCGTTATGTACACCATTTCCACGGCTATATCCATGTAAAGTCCATCCCTGGCTCTGACCCTGCCCTAGTGGAGAAAACCGGGTTCCTGGCAGACCGGATGAGCGTTAATTTGGAGCTTCCCACTGCGGACGCCCTGCGCAAGCTTGCCCCTTGCAAGTCCCGGAATACCATATTAAAGCCAATGCGGCAAATACAGAACCACATCGCCAGCAGCAAGCAGGAGCTTGCCCTATACAAGAAAGCCCCACGTTTTGTCCCTGCTGGGCAGTCTACGCAAATGATTATCGGCGCCACCCCCGAGAATGACTTCCAGATTATGAGCGTTGCAGAGAACCTTTATCAAAAATTCCAGCTAAAACGGGTCTTTTACTCTGCTTTTGTAAATGTAAATGGCAATTCCATGCTGCCTGCCCTTCCCGGAGGGCCGCCACTTTTGCGGGAACACCGCTTATACCAGGCCGATTGGCTGCTGCGCTATTACCACTTCCATGTCTCGGAACTTTTGTCCGAAGACCGTCCAGACTTCAACATTTTTCTGGACCCCAAATGCGACTGGGCGCTGCGCCATCTAGAACAATTTCCAGTGGAAATCAACAAAGCCCCTTACCAGACACTGCTCCGGGTGCCAGGCATCGGGTACAAATCAGCAGAGCGGATTGTAAAAGCCCGCAAACGGAACCGCCTTTCCTTTAATGACTTGAAGAAAATAGGCGTAGTGTTGAAGCGCGCCTTATACTTTATCACCTGTTCAGGGAAAATGATGTACAATACCAAGCTAGAGGAAAATTATATCTGTGAGAACCTAATGAAAGACCGCACACAAATCCCAAGGGATATCAGGGAAGGCGGCTATCAGCAGCTTAGTTTCTTTGACAAAAGCCTCCGTTCGGATTTCCAACTGACAGATGCCCAGATTATCCCTCCTGGGCAGCAGATTACAACCATATAATTGAGAAAGGACTGTTTGTATGTATCTATATGTCTGCGAAGATAGTATCGACGGGATTTTCACTGGGGTTTACGACGCATGGGCCAGCAGGCGCGGCCATGCAAATATCCGCCTTACCGCCCACCAGCCAGAAAATTATTCCCTATTCTCTGAATATATAGCGGTGCAGACAGATTATGGCAAAAGCCAAAAAGTAGCCCGCACACTTTACAACCGCCTTGGGGAAGAAACTTATACGGAATTGTGCCAAGCCGCCGCTTCCCAGGAAGGGCAGCCCAGAAGAAGAAAAGCCATGGATAAGGCAGACGCCATTTACCGAACCATTGTGCTGGCGCTTGCCTTAGAAGATGGGAGCAAAGTCCTCAGCTATCTGGGTGAGCCGTATGTCAACCGGGTATTCCAGCTTTCCCGCAGCGCTGGCAATGAAGCCCACCACCTGCTTGGCTTCCTCCGGTTCCAGGAATTAGAAAATGGCTTGCTATTCGCCCAAATCCATCCGAAACACAATATCCTCCCATTCCTTGGGGAACACTTCTCTGACCGCCTGCCCCAGGAAAACTTTATGGTTTATGATGCAACGCACCATGTGGCTGCCCTCCATCCAAAGGGACAGGGGTTTTTCCTTACCGACACCCATAGCATGGACATGGAAATGCTGCATCGGCTCTCCCAAGAAGAACTGGAATACCAAAAGCTTTGGTGCAAGTTCTTTGAGGGCATTGCCATTGAAGCGCGGATTAATCCCAAATTGCAGAACCAAAACCTCCCAAAACGCTTCCAGCAGGACGTGATTGAATTCAACCAGAAGCATCGCCAGAATTAGGATGGCTAATGGGCTTACTGTCTATTTTGCCCAAGTAAGTTGCTTAATATGGCAAATTGCCCCAAAGAGAGCGCCTCCCCGCGGATATTCGGGCTTAACCCCATAGTTTCCAGAGCCTCAATCACCTGACCTTTCCCAAAGGCAAGCCCTGGCGCGTTATTCAACCCATTCACTAAGGTTTTGCGCCGCTGGTTAAAAGAAGCCCGTATGATGCAAAACATCAGCTTTTCATCTTCTGCCTGTATCCCTTTGTCCTTACGCCTGGTAAGCCGCACCACCGCACTGCCAACCTTTGGCCTTGGGATAAAGCAATTGGGCGGCACGTTTGCCACAACCTCGGGCTTTGCATAATATTGCACTGCCAAAGACAAAGCCCCATAATCTTTCGTTCCAGGCCCTGCCTGCATACGTTCCGCCACTTCCTTTTGCACCATTACTGTAATGCTTTCCACTGGCGCACGGCTTTCAAACAGCCCCATAATAATAGGCGTTGTGATATAATAAGGCAGATTTGCCACGACCTTTATAGGTTTTCCCTGATTGCGTTCTTTTATAAGTCTGCCAATATCCACTTTCAAGATGTCTTGGTTCAGCACTTCCACATTCTGGTATGGACTTAACGTATCCTCTAAGATTGGGATTAATTTCCTGTCAATTTCCACTGCAACAACCTCCCTGGCATGTTCACAAAGGTACTGGGTCATCGTCCCAATCCCAGGCCCTACCTCCAGGACAAAATCCTCTTGCCCTACCTGCGCCGCATGGATAATTTTCTCTAACACCCTTGGGTCAACGAGAAAATTCTGCCCATATTTTTTCTGGAAACTAAAATTATATTTTTGCAATACCGCAATTGTATTCTGCGGTTTTCCTAAATCAGCCATTTTAACCTTCTTTCTTTTCACGCTCTATACGGAATGCAACTATCTAGTACAGTGGCAGATTTACATTTCGTTAGATGTGCCACTACACTAGCATATTGGCATAGCTCACATTACAATAAGTTTACAATGCCTATCCCTGCCAACAATAAGGGCGGCAACAGGCCCCATGCCCGCTCCCCTACTATGGATACCCCCAAGAAACTAAGGAAACACCAAATTCCGCCAGCCACGGTACACAACGTAACCATTGCCATGCTCCCTACGCCAATCCTTTGCCCCATCATTGCCCTGCCTGTAAATACTGTCCATTGAACCAGTAATTGCAGCCCAAGGGCCTTTCCTGCCAGAGCCGCCTGGGACAGCAGGTATGCCTTCCTGCTAATTGGGAAATATTTTACTTTTTCATAGAGAAATCGCCAATGTTCCCCCTCCCATACCGTAAAACGCAGCAGCACAAAGAGTTCTAATGCCATAGCAGCCACAGCGGACAGATTGGGAAGATAGGCAGGCTCCCCATAATCCCCTGTATAAAGAACCATAAAATAAACGCTTCCCCCAAGGAAGAACCACATCTTCCCTGAGCGGCCTGACCGATTGCCTAACCGCCGGATGTTCTGCCACATCCCTCCCTCAGGCGCCGTATGGGGCATGCGCCTATTCTTATTATTCTGACACAACCTTCCCATGGCGCCCGCCTCCTTTTACCATATAATACATCCACCTTGACAAATCTGTTTCTTCATATACAACTTGATTTCCCAGTTCTGCCTGCCAGCCTGGGGTAGCGTTTGCAAGGCTGTTGCCACTCCTTTTAGGCAATTTCCCCTTGTCCAACAACGCTTCAAAACCAACTTGGGTAACTTTCATCCCAACTATTTCCGGGTAATGTCGGGCTTGAATCTGTTCCCCCTCCCGTGGCCCGCCTTTTATCAGGCAGTAGCGGGAGAACAATTGCCCCATGGAACTGCTATAAAGGATTTCCCCCTGATCCAACAATGCAACCTGGTCTGCCACCTGTTCTAGGTCTGTAGTGAGGTGGGAAGAAAACAACACGCTTATCTGCCCGTTTTCCACAACCTCCAACAACATATTCAGAAATTCCTTGCGGGATACAGGGTCAAGGTTTCCGGTAGGCTCATCCAGCAAAAGTACCTTTGGATGGTGGGACATTGCAAAGGCAAATTGAAACTTTACCCGATCCCCTTTCGACAATTGCCCCAGCAGGTCAGATTTTTGTAATCCACAGGCAGACAGCCACGTTTTCCAGCCCTTTTCCGTAAACTCTGGATAAAACCTGCCAAAAATCCTTCCGTTTTCCCAGAGGCTTTTTGCCTCTAAGAACATAGGCGCATCCAGCACAAACCCAATCTGGGACTGCGCCAGCACAAGGTCTTTCCCCATATCCACATGGTTTACAAAAATGTTCCCATGGCTTCTTGTGGTATGCCCCGCCAATAACTTCATTATCGTGGTCTTTCCTGACCCATTCCTCCCCAACAATCCTAAAATACTTCCTGGCGGCACTTCAAAAGAGATATCTTTGAGGCAGAACCACCTGCGCTTTTTGGAAAGCCCTTCCACTTTCAGCCCTCCAGAGTGAAGCCCCCCTGCCAAGCTGCTTTCTTTTACCTTTTCCATATTCCCTCCATCTCGCCCGTTCTTTCTATAGCCCTTCAAACAGCACTTCAATATAATCCATCATATCCTCTTTGGAAAGCCCAGAATCCTTCCACTCTAATGCCAGCCGACCCAGTTCTTCTTCCAATATCTGAATCTTTTTTTCCCTTAGCATATTGGTATTCTGCCTGGCAACATAGAAGCCTTTGCCAGCCACCGAATAAATCAGCCCCTCTTTTTCCAACTCTTCATATGCCCGTTTTGTGGTGATAACGCTAATTTGGAGGTCCTTTGCCAGGGAACGGATCGAAGGCAGCATTTCCCCTTCCTGAATCTCCCTGGCAATCACTGCATCCTTAACCTGCCGGATAATTTGCTCATAGATTGCAAGGTTACTTGTATTTGAAATTAAAATTTTCATAAAGGGACCCCTTTCTTATGCACCGTCATGCCACAGCTCGTCATAATATAAATCTGCATATGCAATTTTCCGGTAAAGGTATACTGTTGCATAAACACATATCCCATAATTCAAAATCGGGAGAAAGAGACTCTGGGCATTCCAGGAATCCACAACAAATAAAAGGTTGAAATAAGCAGCCCCGCAGTTTAACAGCAAGACTAGGAATGACAGTCTGTAAATCCTCACCCCGTTTACCATGCTGCCTTTGATTGGCTGCGCGGATGCAATCTGGTATCCTCCAAATGAAATGCTGACTGGTATCCCCTTAAAGGCCACGCACCGTAAGAATTCCCCTGCACTATGCCCAATACATGCATACCCCGCAGTAAGGATGATCAGGATAATCAAGGATGTCCATGCCATTTTCCGCATCTGGGCAGCCGCAAATTCTTCCCTGGTAGCAGGGAGCAAATATAATAACTTATGATTTTGCAGGTTTAATAACACCACCAGCCCCATAGCGCACCATAAAGCGCTAAACAGAAGGTGGTCCTGGTTCCCATTCTGGCTCTGGTATGCCATACTCCCATGGATCCCTATCAAAATCCCTAAGGCAAAGGCCGCAAAACCTATTTTTCCACGTCCTGTATGCAGGGAGCCACGGATTTCCACAACCATCTCCCGTCCTGTATGCAGGAACATCCTCGGCGTAAACAGCCTTGCCTTACCCCTGCCCCTTGTATCCATCCCATTCATCCAAATCCCTCTTTCCTGCCTTTATAGCCTGGCGTTATTTCCCATAGAATAGCCTTACTCAAAATTGCCATCCAAATATTCTATTAAATCTGCCAATGCAGGCTTAGATACGCTGACTTTTTCCCATAGCCCCTGCGCCTCCCCTTGAAACAGCCCTTCCTCATAATGCTCCATTCTGCGCCTGCCAATTAGATGCTTTGACAGGCCGTCCATCTGCTCCTTGCTGCCCCGCACAATCTTATATTTCTCTGTCAGCTCCAACATTGTGTTGGAAAATATTTGGCGCCCTTTGGACAGCATTGTAACAGAATCCGCCCGCTGCTCCAGCTCCTTTGTCAGATGGGTGGCAAACAAAATGCTGCATGTGCCTTCCATCACATCGTACAGTAAATCCATCCATTCCTGACGGAATATAGAATCCAGCCCTGCCTCCGGCTCATCCATCAGAATTAGGCTGGGGCAATGGGCCAGGGCAAATGCAAGCTGGAACTTTATATAGTCCCCCCTGGATAATTTCCTCAAATTCTGTCGGGCATCCACGCCAAATTCCTTGCACAAATCCAGAAATTTTCCCTGTGAATACTTACTATAGTAAGCCCCGTAAATAACCCCTGCATGTTTTACGGATAAATCCAGCCGGAAATAATCATCGTCAAACACAAGCCCCATCTCCCCTTTGCACCATTCTGGCTCCTGCTTCATGCTCACGCCATTGACCCTTACCTCCCCTTCACTAATACGGGAAAGCCCGCAAATCATATGGAATAATGTAGTCTTACCTGCACCATTCCTCCCAATCACCCCCATAAGCGTCCCTGGCTCCACAGTCAGGTTCACATCCCGCAGCCAGAAAGCATTCCCCCGCTCTGCCCCGGCTCCCTCTAACTGTAATACTGGCTGCATACCTTCCTCCTTCCTGCGGCTTCCAACATGCAAAGCCCCTTTCAACCGTCCCTGTGCATATCCGTTTTCCAGAAACATAAAACACCTGTGCATATACTGTATATATTTATATATACAGTATATGCACAGGTATGTCAATACTTTTTCTCTATTTTACTTTTGTAAACAGCCTTCGGGCATTTTCCCTGGTGGCTTCCACCACTTCCTCATAAGAAATTCCCCGGATATTTGCAATCTCCTTGGCCACATATGGAAGGTTGCAGGAAGAATTCCTTTTTCCACGTTCTGGCTCCGGTGACAGATATGGGCAGTCTGTTTCCAATAGAATATGCCCCAGCGGGATTGCTGCTGCCGTTTCTTTTAATTTCTTAGCATTCTTAAAGGTCACCACTCCGCCAATGCCAATATAATAGCCCATTTTTACATACTCTTTTGCCATCTCTGGGGAATAGGAGAAGCAGTGGACCACTCCTGGGATTTGCTCCCCATGGATACCCTGCATTAATTTCAAGGTATCTTCTGCGGCGTCCCTGGAATGGATAATCACTGGAAGCCCAACTTCCCTAGCCAGTTCCATCTGACGGCAAAACCAATACCGCTGGCTGCTTTTTGCCCCATCCTCTTTCTCCCAGTAATAGTCCAGCCCAATTTCCCCAACAGCCACTACTTTCGGCAGGCTGCACTGTTCTTTCAGCCACCCATATACCTCTTCGTCCAAGTCGGATATATCGCTTGGATGGATGCCGACGGCTCCGTACACAAATTCATACTGCCCTGCCAGGCTAAGGGTCTTTTTAACCCCTTCCAAATCAGAGCCTACATTTATTATGGTTTCAATCCCATGTTCGCCCATAGACAGCAGAAGCTCTTCCCGGTCAGGGTCGAACCTCTGGTCGTCATAGTGGGCATGGCTTTCAAATATCATAATACCACACTTTCTTCTTCATCCCCATGTATCAGGCAAATACTGTTTTTCCTTTTCTTTTTCACACGGTATAATGCCTTATCTGCCGCATAAAGGTAATCCCACATCCGGTTCTGGTATTTTGGGATGCTGTTGCAGATTCCTTGGGATACAGTGACATAATCCGATACTTGGGAATCTTTATGTTCTAATTTTAGACCTAACATCCGCCCCCGCAGCTCCTTTGCCAAATCCAGGGCTTCTTCATCTGTTTTTCCATAGTAGATTATAATAAATTCATCCCCGCCATAACGCGCGCAAAAAATATTTTCATCCCTTTGCATAAATTCATCCAGTATTTTGCCAATCTCCATCAAGCATATATCCCCTGCCTGGTGCCCATAGGCATCATTGTACTGCTTAAAATAATCTACATCAAAAATCTCTATCGCAAGAAGTTTATGCCTTTCCCTGGCCTTGTCAAAAATCTTTGAGGCATAATCATTTAGCTTATAACGGTTTGGCAGCCCAGTGAGCGCATCCTTCTCTGAACGCTCCTGCAGGATTTCCTTTTCCTTTATCAGTTTCCGTTCTTTCTTCCTTGCTTTTTCCAGGCTAAAGCGAAGCTCTATGGACTGGTGGATGGCTCCAATATTTTCTTCCTTTAAGAGCCTCCCCCCTTCATAAATCTTCGCGCATATTTCCAGATAATCCCCCCTGTTCTGAACCGCCCGGAAATATTCTGCCTGACGCCGCAAAAGTTCCATTTTCAGGTGTGTAATCCCCGTGGCTTTCGCCATATCCCCCAATCTTGGGAACAACTTTTGCAATTCCTCATACTTTCCAATCTCCAGCAAAAAATCCAGAAAATCAAAAATCTCTTCATGGCATTCCAAAAAGGACTGCTGCCCTTCTAGTTTTTTTCTAATGTTCTTAATGTACCCGTCACGCGCTTTTTCCTGCCCCTGTTCCTGCCGTATCCTGGCAAACAGCCCCTGAGACAGGAAAAAATCGCTTCCCGCCTCAGCCTGCTTCCCCATCGCAGTAATCTTCCCTTCATATTCTATGGCCTCTTTCAGGTTCCCCTGGAATAGGCTGCACCTCCCCAAAGATGCATAGGCATTGGCTAGGCTGCCCTTCCCAGACTCCTTTCCTGTATGCTCCAGAAATATATCCTGTGCCTTTCTCAAATATCGTACAGCCGCGCCATATTCACCAAACCCCATATATAGACGGCCGATATTATAATTCACCTTTGCCGTCTCATAACAGAACCCATATTTTTCCCCATAAGATATTGCAGTGATATACTGGTCTAATGCCACCGCGGTGTTGCCCCGGTTGAACGCGTCAATCCCCATTACATTATGGGACCTAACTAACAGATTCCATTGGGACGACCTTTGTTGGTTTACAATGCCTTCTGCCAGGCAAATCACAAGACTCTGGTGGTCATTTTGGCAAAGGTAATATTCTGCCATGCAGTAATAAGCAAATCCCAACAGATATGCATCCTCTTCCTCTTTTCCAATTTCCACCATCTTGCGGCAGCTCTCCATATACGCTTCGCCCCGTTCCTGGCGAAGCTCCATCATTTCCTCTGCCAGCTTTTGCACTTCTTTCCTGTAATTCGTAAAATCCATACTTTTGTTCCTCCGTAACAGCCCCTGATAAGCCGTCCATTTCCCATCTCTCCAGAATATACCTAAAATATGCCCTTAACAGACTTCTGCCCCAGACGGCATTTGTTTCTCAGGCACTACCAAAGACAACTCCCCATTTTCATCCTCGGCGCATAACAGCATCCCCTCCGACAATACCCCGGCTAGCTTTGCAGGTTTTAAATTCACAAGCGCCAGGACTTTTTTCCCAACCATTTCTTCTGGGGAATAATATTTCCGGATCCCTGACACAATCTGTTTCACCTGGCTTCCAATGCGTACCTGGGAACAAAGCAGCTTCTTGGACTTCGCCACTGCCTCACATGCAATAATTTCCCCTATCTGGAACTGCATTTTCATGAAATCATCGTATTCAATTTCTGCCTTTGGCTCTATGTCGATGCCTGCCTCTTCCGGTTCAGGGCTTGCCCCCTGCGGCTCTTGGTACAGTTCTTCCACTTTTGCCAGCACATCTTCCAGCTTCATCCGTTCAAAAAGGATTTCTGGCTGGGAGGTTACCTTTGTCCCGCTTGCAAAATGCCCAAAGCTCCCAAGCTCATCAAACGGAACCTCAAAAGCATTTAACTGAGACAGGATCTTTTCAGAAGTTTCTGGCATAAAGCCCTTAAGCAGGCTGGCCCCAATCGTAATGCTTTCCACCAGATTATATAAAACGGTGGCAAGGCGTGGCTTAGATGCCTCTTCTTTTGCCAAAATCCACGGCGTTGTCTCATCGATATACTTATTGCAACGCTTAAACAGGTTGAAAATCTCTGTCAATGCGTCTGCCACCCGCAGCTCGTTCATTTTTGCCGTCACCACATCCACTGTGCCTGTCACTACTTTTTTCAGGTCTTCGTCGACTGGTTCCGACACATTCTCGTTGGCAACTACTCCGTCAAAATATTTATTACTCATGGAAATAGTGCGGTTCACCAGGTTCCCCAAGGTATTTGCCAAATCAGAATTGCGCCGTTCTGTCACTAATTCCCAAGAAATCACCCCATCATTATCAAAAGGCATTTCATGGAGCAGGAAATACCGGACCGCATCTACGCCAAATATTTCTGTCATGTCATCGGCATACAATACGTTCCCTTTTGATTTGCTCATCTTGCCATCCCCCTGCAGCAGCCAAGGATGCCCAAAAATTTGTTTTGGCAGGGGCAAATCCAAAGCCATCAAGAAAATTGGCCAGTAAATCGTGTGGAACCGGATAATGTCTTTCCCAATCAGATGAAGGTCTGCCGGCCAATTCTTTTGGAATAATTCACTAGAATCCCCGTTTACATCATAGCCAATTTTAGTGATATAATTGCTCAACGCGTCCAGCCATACATAGATGACATGCTTTGGGTCAAAATCCACTGGGATCCCCCAACTAAAGGAAGTCCTGGACACGCACAAATCCTGAAGCCCTGGCAGCAGGAAGTTGTTCATCATCTCATTTTTGCGCGAAACAGGCTGGATAAAATCAGGATGGGAGTTGATATGCTCAATTAAACGGTCCGCATACTTTCCCATTTTAAAGAAATATGCTTCTTCCCTGGCTGGCTGCACATCCCCGCCGCAATCTGGGCATTTCCCGTCCACTAACTGGGATTCTGTCCAAAAAGACTCACATGGGGTGCAGTACAGCCCTTCGTATGCGCCTTTGTAAATGTCCCCCTGGCTATAAAGCTTTTGAAAAATCTTCGCCACCTGTTCTTCATGGTCTTTGTCAGTGGTACGCACAAAGCTGTCATAAGATGAATTCATTAAATCCCAAATACCTTTCACTTTCCCTGCAACTTTGTCCACATATTCTTTGGGCGTAATCCCGGCTTCCTCCGCCTTAATTTGGATTTTCTGCCCATGCTCGTCCGTCCCAGTCTGAAAATAAACATCATATCCTTCTTGGCGTTTAAACCTTGCGATGCTGTCTGCCAATACAATCTCATAGGTATTCCCAATATGGGGTTTCCCAGATGTATAAGCAATCGCTGTTGTTATATAGTATTTTCCTTTGCCGCACTTTGTACACATAATATTTGCCTCCTTTTGCGCCCCTATGCATAAAAAACGCCTTCTATAATATGAATTATAGAAGGCGGAATGCTCCACGGTACCACTTCTTTTTACCTGCCCCTCACAGGGCAAGCCTCTGCAAGTATCTTTATACTCTCCGCTGTAACAGGCGTTCCTGTCACTGCCTAGCTGCCCTTGCGCCACAGTTCAGCAATGCCACTCCAAAGCCATCTTCCGCACAACTTCCTGGATCCCTTCCCACCCGCCGGGACTCTCTGCGCCGCTCTTTTATGCGTACTCTCTTCTTCGCTGTGTTTCAATGATATGATTTATTATCAAAGACTACCATAGAACCATTGGAAAGTCAAGATAAAAGGCAAAGCCGGCTTAACCTAAATTATAAATTTAGGAACTGCTGCCATCTCTAAAAAACATAAGTTTTTAACCGCTCAAACGCCTCCTGCACCCTAGAAAAAGGCAAAGCCAGGTTTATGCGGATTGCCCATGGGCCATGGAACGGCCTGCCGTCCTGCCAGGCAACCCCTACGTCCCATCCCGCTTTCAAAAGCCCATCCAGCGAAGCGCCATGCCCCTTGCACCACTGGAAGCAATCCAAAAACAGCATATATGTGCCTTCTGGCTTGCTTACCTGGACGCCTGGGAAATGCTCCCAAATAAAACCACATGCATAATCCACATTCCCACTCAGCACCTGGCACAGCTCATCCACCCATTCCTGCCCTTCTGGCTGATACGCCCCAATCAATGCATGCATGGAAAGCACATTCATATTGTTATAGTGGGACTTGCTGCCATTGGCGCGTACCCGATCCCTCAGATATGGGTTGTAAATAATATGGTAGCTGCCCACCAGCCCAGCAAGGTTAAAGGTTTTGCTGGGGGCATACACTGCAATCGCCCGGTTTTTGGCGTCTTCACTAATAGACTGTGTTGGGATATGCTTATGCCCATTCAGGATAATATCAGACCATATTTCATCAGAAATTACCACGCAGCCATTTGCCTGATAAACCTCCATAGCACGTTCCAGCTCCCACCGCTCCCACACACGGCCGCAAGGGTTATGCGGGCTGCACAGCACTGCCACATGGATTTTATGTTCCTTTAGCTTCCTGTCCATATCTTCATAATCCATCCGCCATATTTGCTCCCCATCCAGCTTTAAAGGGCTGTGGACAATCTGGTACCCATTATTCCCTATGCTGTTTGTAAACCCAATGTAAGTGGGGCTGTGCAGCAATACCTTATCCCCAGGCGCCGCAAATGCTGACAGTGCAGACACTACGCAGCCCAAAACGCCATTTTCATACCCAATGCATTCCGGCTCCAGCCCTTCCACGCCATTCCGGCTCTGCTGCCAGCGGATAATTGACTGGTAATACTCTTTTGTCGGCACAAAATACCCAAACGCCGGATGTTTTACACGCTCCACCATAGCCTGCTGCACAGTCGGCACAGTGGGGAAATTCATATCTGCCACCCACATAGGGATCGGGTCAAAGCCCTCCTTTGGCAGCCCTGGCGCGCTGCCCATTTCAGTCCCCAAAGCATCTACTGCAATGGAATCCTTGCCATGGCGGTCCATGGCAGAAGTAAAGTCATATTTCATCTCTGTTCTCCTTCTATGCGTTTATATAAAATGTTTTTCCTGTCTGTCTTTTTCCTTATGGATCCGTTGCCCAAAGGACGTTGCAGCCCTCCAAAAACTTTTTTTAATGCGCACGCTTTATAACTTTCACGTTTTCCTAAAATAGTCACATTTCTTTTTCGCAATTGCGCGGAACTTCTCATACCCAACCATCCCGCTGGATGCTCCCGCACGTTTTTTGCCTTTTATGTCATACAGCAAGACCCTCGTCTTTTTAAAGTCCGCCCGCCCAACTTCCTCCCATTTCAAAATATCTGGCGAACGACAAAACCGCCCAATTATCAACTTTTCTTCGTCAAAAAAAATATGGCATGAATAAAATGCGTACCCAGCTAAGAAAAACATCCCTCCCGTAAATGCATGGACCAACAGCAAAATAACGCCCATGGCAATTTCTGAATCCCAGGCAATTGCCATAAAAGCAAAAAACACGCCAAAAAGAACTATTATAACCCCCATCGCATACATTACATAGCGAAACATCGGGGACATTGCTAAAAGCTGCATCCCAACCGGCACGCTTTTTTTCTCACGTTTATTCCTCCCAAAAATAAGATAAAGGATAAATGCGAGGAAAAAAAGCCCTCCAACAATAACCAGCCCCAAAAACCTTGTATCATCCATAATACCCTCTCCTATGCGCACTTCGGCGCGTATAATGTCTACATTATACCATGCCAATGTTTTTACTACAATGCTTCAAGGGGCGTATATCATTTAATTTGAATGGCCCATGGGCATGAAATATCAGAACAACTTTAGCGGTATATTTCTTTTCCGCCGCAGTATCCTCGCTTCGCTGGGGCAGGCCCTGCGATAATTGATTTTTATTTTGTGGTAATCCGAAGGAATTACCTATAAAATAAAAAACTGTGGGAAATGAAGTAAATAAACTTCCATTCCCCACAGCCCTGCCTGCATATGGCTGCCAGGCATCCGCCCAATGCCCTGCTATTGCTTCTGAAATTACTTATTGCCCTTTCTTTACCTCTTCCTTACCTCCTGAAGAAAACAAGAGTTCCGCTGAAAAATAAGACTGCTGCACATACTCATCCCCCAGCATACGTTTATCCAACATGCGTTTTGCTTGCAGTTTTTCAAACTGCTCTTGAAGCTGTTCGCTGCGCTGCATCCGCCTCTCCCAGAAGCTATCCTCCGCCTTCTGGTGAAACAGGCTTTTCCCATTCCCATTCTGGTACCCTGCACTCCAGCTCTGCCCACTGTATTCCTCTTTTGACGCCCCAAAATTGTGGATTGAAAACCTTCCACCACAGATGCCGGCCCATGGGTCTTGGAACCCAAAATCATATTTTAAGGTATCCAGCACCCATTTTTCATATTCTGGGTCTGCCTTCATAGCCTCAAATCCCGCATCTGAAATATGGACAGAAAAGGACGCGCCCATCTGGGAAGGGCTGATGGGGATATTGGATATTTTGTCATGGATATATTGCTTATATTCTTCCAGATCCATCTCTTTTGGCGTTATTTCCAGCTTCCCCGTTTGCTGCGCTTCTAAGGTTTTTTGCGCTATTTTTTCTGCAAAAGCCACTTCCCCTGCCTGCGTCTGCCCCGCCCCATAACTTTTTAAAAAATTATGGTATCCCTTTGTCATATAATTTACATGTATTGTATTATCATCCATCCACTCATCCCCAAAAGTCATATTTATTCCCAAAAGATGCATACTGATTTCCACTTGCATTATATTTGCTGGAAAAGCTTAGGGCATTTGCGCCTGCATTGTCAGCAATCCGCCCTCCCAGAAAAGCAACCTTTTCAGAGAAGGTCCCAGTAGCCCCAAAAAGTTTTTCCAAGCTATCCACATCTGCACCTTTTAATGTATCTTTCTCAACATGCAAAACCCCGTCTTTCCCTATCGTAATCCCGGCAGCCTTTAAGGCTTCGCTGTCCTCAGCAGCCGCATCCTTAAGCATCTGGCGGTAATAGTCATCCAAGGATGAGGAGCCTGGCTTTAACAATTTTAATGTGCTGTTATATCCCTCCACCAATTTTTCCACATGGCTGACTATTTCTTCGGTATTCCCGCTTTCTTTTGCTTTGGCAAACATAGAATCCTGCGCATTTGCCAAAGCTTCGGCGTTTTTCGCCAATTCCTCTGCCGCCTTCTCTAGCTTTTCATAACTGCCCTTTTTGGCAAGGTTTGCGTTTGCCTCAGCCCCAAACACATCCTCCAGGCTATTTTTGTTGTTTTTGTTCATGTAATCCACAAGGGACATTTGCACTGGGACCCCGGCTTTCCTCGCTGTCTCATTCATAATTTGGTCTGTTACTCTCATACTCTGCCTCCTTTTTTTGCCATACCTGCCTATGGCTGCTTTGTTACTGTTTCCACTACTTGCTGTTGCAGCATTACAGTTACCTGAAATACTGTCCCTTTTATCTTAATATCCATAACTCCAAGATAACGTTCTGCTATCTTTTTTACATTTTTCAGCCCAATCCCATGTTCTAGCCGCGCCAAAGGCTCCTGCTGTTTCCTGGTCGCCGGAATAGGGCTGCCTGCCTCCCACTTTACTTCCCCGTCAAAACTATTCTCCACCTCAACTAATAAGAAACGCTCCTTCTTCTTTAAGGAAAGGCTGATATAACGCTGGTTCCCCTCTAGCCTGCTGCAGGCCTCTATGGCATTGTCCAAAAGGTTATTCAGTAAAATCCCCATATCAAATACTGATATGCCATCTTTTGCCCCAAACCGGAACCTTACCTGAAAATCAATCCCTAACGCCGCCGCTTTGCGGTACTTATCATTAATAATTACATCTGTCACCGGATTTCCCGTAGAAAACTGATAATCCAATGTCTCCATGGCCTGCTCCAGCTTTTCCATATAACGCTCTGCTTCCTGATAATTTTCCCTAGCCACCAATCCCTTGATACTCGCCATATGGTTCTTCATTTCGTGCCTGGCTGCCCGGATGCTGCCATAAAAGCCCTCGGCCTCTTCTAGCCGCCGCTGTATGGCTTTCAACTGCTGCCCTTCCACGAACTGCTTATGCCGCTCTTGCTGCAGCTTCCCATACTGCTGAAAAATATAAATCACGGACACCTCTCCCAGATAGAGCAATACCGCAATCAAAGGGATTTTCCATGTCATGTCTTTTTTCTCATCAAATAGCAGGAACACCCCCTGATCCATCTTGACCATAGATAATTCCAGCACAATCCGGGCAAGCATCCCGCCCACAACATTAAGCGAAGATAAAAATACCATATCCTGCCAGCCCATATCCCATGGCAGCTTTACCACCTTCCGCAAAACGCTGGCCATTGCAAACAGCAGCAACCCATAAACCACTACCAAAGCCATCTGCCCCCAGGCCGCATTTTGATAAATTCCATTTAAATAATCATCCGTGGTTGGGTCCATACGTTGAAAGACCATCTCTATCCCACATTGGTACACACTGTTGGAAATTAAAAAACTCAGCCCATGGAGGTTATAAAATAATAGAAGCACAAACACTGCTTTTTCCAAATGCTTTTTTCTATAAGCAAACACATAAGCCAATACTAGGAAAGCGGATGCCGGATACCTGGCCCAGGATGGGATACCTGGCATTATACTAATAAAAAGGTTCACCGCTGTTAAAGCTGCAAAATGCCCGCACAGGCGCAAATATTTCCAGGAACGAAACCCTTCCCCTATTGGGAAAAACACCTTCCATATTGCACAAAAGCACAGCGCCTGTACGATAATATGGAAAACGCCTGTCAAGCTAACCACCCATTCCATTTCTTCCTGGCTCAATAATTTTCCTCCAAAATGTAATCCAGGTACGCTTTCACAAATTCTTGGTACTTGTACTTTGAGATTAAAAGCACATCGCCATTTTTCATCCGCACCTCTGTCCGGCTGTACCGCTCCACATACTTCATATTCACCAAATATCCCTTATGCACCCGGAAGAAGCTCTTTGGAAATTCCTCTTCCAACTGCCCAATTTTGCCATAATAAATAATTTTCTCATGGCTTAAGGATAAAATCACTTTGCGGTTGCTGCTCTCCACATAGTAAATATCCTCTACCAGGACTTTCCTTGTGGCGTTCCCTGCCCGAACCAATAATTCCCTGGGCGGTTTCTGTCTCCTGGCCGCCAGGCAACGCCATTCCCTCACCGCCTGTGCAAATACTGCTGCAAATTCCTGTTCTTTTATGGGCTTGACCAGGAACTGGAAAGCATTGACAGAAAACGCATCCATCATATATTCTGGATAGCCCGTCACAAAAATCAGCAGGGGAAGGCTGCCCCAAACTGCTTCACCCCGCTCTCCAGCCTGGCTCCTTAGCTGTTTCGCCACAGCCATCCCATCCATGCCTTCCATGGAAACATCAAGAAAAAGAATATCTACAGCCTTTTGCCTTAAGACCTCCAGCAGCTCCTTACCTGATGAAAATTCTGTAACCTTACATCTTATGCCCTGCTTTTCTATTAAGTTCCGAATCAATTTGCGCGCATATTTTTCATCATCACAGATCGCTATGTCCAATTCCATCCACCTCATGACCCTTTCTGGGATTCTGCCTTCCGGTCATTTATGTTATCGGCACCCCCGCCAGAAAAACTTTAGGAATGTAGTGACCGGACACTTATTTGTTGTGATTGGAATTCCAGCCAATCCCATACAAAAAATTTTCCTGTTCCCGGAAAAAGAGGCCTAACATAATGCTTCTAGATAAGGGCAAAGGGGATTGTTTCTATTCCCTATGGCAAAAACTGCTGCATCCATATTACTCTGGATATGGATACAGCAGCTTGCCTTTCGTCAGTATTTAGTTTACATACTTTATAATCGTATCCCATGCAGAAGGGCGTTCTAACCCTAATTTCCAATAAGCTGCCCCAGCCAGGTTGTTCTGTTTCATAACCTTCAATTTTTCTTCTAGGGAAGCTTCATTTTCCACCCATATTTTATAAGTTTTTCCCTCACTCTCATATTCAGCTATATACTGCCCGTCCTCCTCTGACCAAACAGCCTGGGCGCCATTTGCAGTATAGCGGTTTTCCACGGTCTGCATGCCCTCTTCTGTACAGGTGAATGTATATGGCAGATAATCCTCTGCTGCAGATTCCACATCCTCCCCTGCGCCGTCTTTGGGGGTCAATTCCCACACTCTGCTATAGAACGGCATCCCCAAAATTGTCTGTTCTGGGGGGACTTCCTTTAACGTATCCTCCACACCGTCCCGCACAAAGCCGATGGACGCCACAGAGCCAATATTTTCTGAACCGCTGTAATGTTCATCATATCCCATAATAACCACATAATCCGCAAATACCGCCTGCTCTGCCCGGTTATAAAAAGCCGTATAATCCGTAGGTACATAATTATCCACGGACAGCACCAGGTTATTGTTTTCACATTTCAGGGAAAGCTCCCGGACAAACTGAATATAGGAATCCCCCACCTCGCCGCTCAAAGCTTCAAAATCCAGATTAATCCCATCCAAATCATATTCAATGGCGGCAGCAATAATTTGGTTGGTCAAATAATCCCTGGTGGAGGTATGGCTCAGCACATAAGCGCTGTCGGCCTCTGGGTTCTCCAAATTACTGACCAACGCCCACACTTCCACATTATTCTGGTGGCAATAACTCACATATTCCCTGCTGGCAAGAGAATAAATATTCCCCTCATTATCATTTAAATAGAACCAGGTTGGGGAAATCACATTCACTCCTTTTGTGTCCTGCAAAATACTCGCGACCCGCCCGTTTGCCTCCTGGTTCGTAACCTGATGCCATCCCAGGCTGACAGAGCCGTCTTTTAACATATGGGTAAATACTGGTTCCTCAAATTCCCTTGAAATAGATTCCACAGATGTTTCCCCCAGCCTTTTATTCTGCAGCCAGCCAATCATGCCGTCCTCTGTGCATACCCTGCTCCAGTTCTCACCAGCATCCAGGATATCCACTTTACTCCCTTTTTCTAAGTCTGCCACAATCGGGCTTTTAATGCCCCCTTTCACACGGATGACCGTATTTTTCCGAATTGGCGCTGTTTGGATTTCGCCCCATTTCGCTGTTATTTTCACACGGTTAGGAGCCTCATGCATGGCAAATTCTATATTTGTGTACTTCTGGACAAAATCCAAAGCCAGGTACATATGCTCCCCGTCCACTTTGACAATCACATAGTCTGTATTTTCATTCTTCTTTGTCACTGCATATTCCATACTGCCTGCATTTACGGAAACCACATCTTTATCTGTGGTATACCTAAGGATATTCTCATTGGAATCCCAATAAAACCTTTGGTTCAAATACTCCTGCACAATTTTATAGTCCATATAGACATGCCCATCCCAAACCTTAGCCGTTTCCTCTAAACGTTTCCCGTCTAAAATAATGGCCGCATCTTCCTGGCTCTGGATATTATAGTAATCATCTAAATCCACCCGTTCTTTACTGGGGCTGTATTTTTTAATTACTATGCTAAGCAAAGCCAGCAGCACAACCACTGCCACAAAAGCAGCGCCTACTATCACTGGCATCCTGTTATTGTTCTTTCTGCCGCGCCTTCTGCGCCTCCTGCTGCGGCTTCTATGCCTCTGCCTGGCTAACGGGCGTTCCTCCCCCTGGGAAGCCCCTTCCCCTGCATCTTCTTTGTTTTCCTCTTCTTCCTGCAGCAAATCTGTCCCTTCTATGCTGCCCTCTCCCAACTGCCTGTCTATTTCTGACATTTCATCCTCCCACGTAAAATATCCTAAAAAAAGAATCCCGCTTGCGAGATTCTTAACACACGAGTGTATTCAAAACTATTCCTCTATCTACAAGCTACTCTGGCATTTAGGCTCCCGCTGCGCGGGCATAGTCCCTGCGCCAGCATAAAAATAACCGCAAAAAGCATATAACCCATACCATAAGAAATTTCTTCCCTATGGTATGGCATATACCGCATACCCTTAAATTTTGCTTAATGTCTGCAATGCATCTTCCTTTAAAATCAACTCGTAATGCTCTTCAAAATATGCCCTGATTGCTGAAGAATATTTTTCCTGATGGGCATATTCCGCTAAAATATTGCACACCTTATTAAACTCCTCTGGCGTATGCTGGCTTTTACTGATAATCAAATAATATTTCCGGTTTAATTTATTCTTGTAAAGCACGTTGCATCCATTATAAAACCCTTTCAGCACGCGCGCCAGACGGTTTACTTCATCCAGGCCATCAAACACAAAAAGCTTTGTGATATCCACCACAAGGGGTTCTTTTACCTCCTGGGCTTTCTTCCTGACAGATTTCTCCAATGGGATAAAATCATTCCCCTGGGAAGCAGCATCTTTATCTCTGTTCTGCTCCTGTAATTTACGCACCAAGTCTAAAATATCATCCGCCCCTGCCGCTTCAAATACCTTGTCGTTCTCTTCTCCCGCATATTCTTCCTTTACCTCATCTTCCGGCTCCCCTGGCGCAAACTGGGAAAAACGGGTATCCAACTCTTCTGGGTATTCCACTTTCGTAATAATCAGTATAATCGTATCCGCTGATAACGGAATGGCCTCAATCATCAACGGGATATCCTCCGCCTCAAACCCACATTCGTAGGCTGCTTGCTGCATCATGTCCCGAAAAAGCGTCTTCGCCTTCTCAGTCCCATAAGCCAGTTCACTTAATTTGAGCTGCCGATCCGCCAAATCTTCTCTGGTAAGCGTACAACGGATCTGATTCTCATTAACTTTTTCAATCTTCATGTAATCCCTTCCTTCTCCTATATTGCAATATCAGGAATCCAGTTAAACATCCATGCAGGCGTCGCTGCCACGTCAAAGCAAGGGCAGCTGCCCCGCAAAGATAATATTTATGTTAATACTAAGCCGATAAAACTACAACATTATAAACAGAATTTCCTTCAAACTTACCTGTTTATAGTACTCAAAGTATATTACATATTCTTATACTTCGTCAAGTCGTACTCCTGTTGATTTTCTAAAAAAACTATTAATTTTCTAAATAATTCCCAAAATAGCTTGCATTTGGTATTATTTGTATGTTATAAAGGGTTCAGAGATGCTAGTTTGGTCCCTTGGTTCAGGCAGAAAGGAGCTAACTATTAATAAAAGAGTATCGGACACTTGTGGCAGAATTATTCCAGATTAATATATTGCCATTTTCCAGGCCTTTTCATCCGAACACATTTCAAGGAATTTTCTTTAACTGCAAATGTATTTCTGTTTCTACACATCATGCTCCATAGACTTATAGTATGTGGAAAATCATCAAAGTTAACCCAGAAACAAACCAATCATCTGTATGTTTTTCAATTGACAAAGTATTTTAATAAACCGCCTCACTGCCAAACATATCATGATACTTGTATGGCGGCCCAAAACCAATCGTCTGCATCTCCCAGAGAAGGCCATTTTACATTTTCCTCTAATGGGCGTACCTACTAACAATAAAACACTGTGCTGGCAGTAATGGGACTGTAAGTCCCACAATTTGGGAAAGAAAAAAGATTCGGGCGCGCCCCAACAGAGGTTTTTTGTTCCGTAAGGGTCTGGAACTTTACGGAATGTACAAGGAATGGGGCATTGCGTACCGCTGCCCCGTCCATTCCAGGCGTTAGCCTGGCAATATATTTTATTACATCACAGAATACCTTTATGGCACAATAATGAAAAGGGGGGACCTGCGCAGATATTTAAATGATACAAAAGAGAAAGCCTTTATTCACGGATCAAAATTTTATATTTTAGCTGTTCTCTTATTTAGTAATAAAGCAGAACTATTATTGAACAAAAGAAAACGGGGTAAGCAGCCCATGCCATATCATAGGGTTTATAGCTGTTTACTCCGTTCTTCCATACAGATATCGCCTGGCCAGTATTATTACCTGGTTATTGAGCCAGGAAATCATTGATTTTATTTACTAATGCATCTGGGTCTATTCCATGTACCATTGCCGCTTCTGCGATCGTCTCCATCTGGGAAGACGGGCATCCAAGGCAGTGCATCCCAATTTCCAATAAAATCGGCGCAACATTCTCGTCAATTTGCAGTAATTCACCAATCATTGTTTCTTTTGTTACCTGAGCCATCTCTCCTACCTCCTTACACTTTAACCTTCGCTACTTGCTGTTTGGCAATACACGTGTTTTTATATTATAATACCATTTTCCCAATTATGCAATGTTTTATTCAGATACTTTTTTTGCAAAGGAAAAGCATCCCCCTTATGGAATGCTTTCCCTCCATTATGTAATTAGCTTATGATATGCTGATTTTCCTAAATCAAAGCTTCATATAGTTTCGTAATGTCCTCTACACTTGTCTCCTTTGGGTTTCCTGGCCTGCAGGCATCGTCATAAGCAGATTGTGCCAGGAAGGGAATATCCTCCCTTTTTACGATCTCTTTTAAATCGGCTGGAATTCCAACATCCTGGGAAAGTTTTTTCACTGCGTCTACCGCAGATTTGCGGTATTCTTCCTGTGTCATGGAGTCAACGCCTTCTACTCCCATAGCCCTGGCAATTTCACGGTATTTCTCCCCTGTAGCCTCTGCATTATATTCCATAACGGTTGGAAGTATAATTGCATTTGCAACGCCATGCGGGGTGTCATACAATGCCCCCAGTGGATGCGCCATAGAATGGACAATCCCAAGCCCAACATTGGAAAATCCCATACCAGCTACATATTGCCCTAATGCCATGCCTTCCCTGCCTTCTGGCGTATTGTCCACTGCGCCGCGAAGGTTCTTTGCGATAATTTCAATCGCTTTGATATGGAACATATCAGACAATTCCCAAGCACCAGCTGTAATATAGCCCTCAATTGCATGGGTCAAGGCGTCCATGCCAGTAGCGGCAGTCAACCCCTTAGGCATAGAAGCCATCATATCAGAATCCACAAACGCCACAACTGGGATATCTTTGGGATCCACACATACCATTTTACGGTTTTTAGCCGCATCTGTAATAACATAATTGATCGTCACTTCCGCAGCGGTGCCTGCTGTGGTCGGAACTGCAAATATTGGGACTGATTTATTTTTTGTTGGCGCAACGC
Organism: uncultured Lachnospiraceae bacterium; assembly: GCA_910585295.1. Classification (GTDB taxonomy): domain Bacteria; phylum Bacillota; class Clostridia; order Lachnospirales; family Lachnospiraceae; genus Petralouisia. The sequence continues at coordinate 40,089 of CAJUDE010000007.1, forward strand.
CTTCTAAGCTTACTACATCTTCAAACTCTGGATTATTAATGATAATGCCAATTGCTTTTGCTGTATCCATGGAGGAACCGCCGCCGATTGCAACTAAATAATCTGCCCCTGATTTCTTATATGCAGCCACCCCTGTCTGCACGTTCTCAATTGTCGGGTTCGGTTTGATATCAGAGTATACTTCATATGCTAACCCTGCTCCATCCAACACATCCAATACTTTTTTTGTGACGCCAAATTTCACAAGGTCTGGGTCAGAACACACAAAGGCTTTCTGGAATCCCCTTCCCTTTGCCTCTGCTGCAATTTCCTAGATTGCCCCTGCCCCATGGTACGATGTCTCATTTAACACAAATCTGTTCGCCATTTTCCTTCTCCTTTCTTTTGCCCCGTTATGGGACATATATTAATACTATCATGGAACTCCAGACAATTCCAATACTTTTTTATTATTTTATCATTTTTTAAGATAATTTTTTCCTGCAAATAGCTTATATTCTTCTAGCCTATATTTTATTTTTTTGTAACGGCTGCTTTTACAAAGGAATTTTCACCATATACATAGGTCCCATCATCATATATGGTATAAGGGCATACTTTCACATAGTACCTTTTCCCTTTTCGCAGCCCCTTAATTGTCTTTTCAGCGGTTGGGGAATGGACAATGTTTACGCCTTCCCTTAACCTTTCATCCATTGAATATTGAATCCGGTAACCTATCGCATTTTCTGCAGCTTCACACTTTACTGTTAATTGCCCCGCTGCAGCGCTATCCAAAGAATCCAGCACGCCTTTTTCAAGCCTTAATTGCTTTTGTGCCTGAACTCGAAAAGAAAACTGGTAGTTCTGCCATTTCCATTTCCCCTCATTCCATATTCCCAAACAATATACCCCAGGAGGAAGCGTCCTAGATAATTGTGCCGACGACCAGCCGGTAAAAAAATTCGTCTCAAATACCAAATCGCCCTTCCTCAAAACCTCTTTTCCTAATTCATTATAAATTGCCCCTGTACATCCTTTTCCAGCACAATTTAAATATAATGTGACATGTGATTTTTCTTGGAGGGCAAAACGGAAATACCTCACCTTTTCATCATTATATATATTCCCTCTATATTCTTCCCCTAACTCATAATTCTCTGCCGCCCCCATTACTGCAGCGCTTACTGTCCCACTTCTCAACAAAAAAATAAAGCTCAAGCTCAATAACAACATTCGTAAATAATTCGCTGTCTTTTTCCACATATCTGTCCTCCATTCACTTCTGCCATTATCTTCTTAAAAATGTCTTTTTTTCATAAATTTCTATTTATATCATTTTGTATCATATAATAACATTTTAAAATAGATGTTTCAAGATATTATAACATTTTTATATGGAATATTCCTTATTTCTGTCACTTATAATATGTATATAACTAGGAGGAAAATTACCATGGATGAATTTGTCAGGAACCGAATTACCCAGCTTCGGATAAAAAAGGGAATTTCAGAATATCAGATGAGTTATGATTTAGGCCACAGCAGAGGATATATCAACAATATTTCTTCCGGCAAATCACTTCCTTCTTTAAATGAATTTTTTTCTATTTGTGATTATTTTCAGATATCGCCTGTAGAATTTTTTGACCAGCAGCAGCAGAACCCTGAGTTAGTTAATAAAGCCCTTTCAAAATTTAAGCTCTTGAATGATGGTGACATGATTTTAGTCTTAAGCCTGCTAAACCGGCTTTGTGAGGAAAAATCAAATATCCCTTGACTTGGCAGCACATATAGTTAGATAGGGCAAGGCCAAATGCAGCTTTGGTCTTGGGTAACACATATCATTAAATAAGGCAAGGCCAAATGTAATGAAAGTGCTTTTGAGATAAAATAATGGGAACCCTTGAAAACCAAGGATTCCCACTAATTAAAAGAATGAGACATCGGGGATTCGAACCCCGGACAACTTGATTAAAAGTCAAGTGCTCTACCAACTGAGCTAATATCCCATACTACAAATACTATTACATTATAAATGCCCAGTTCCGGAATCGAACCAGAGACACGAGGATTTTCAGTCCTCTGCTCTACCAACTGAGCTAACTGGGCAGTCAAGCAAAAATTGCGGGGACAGGATTTGAACCTGTGACCTTCGGGTTATGAGCCCGACGAGCTTCCAGACTGCTCCACCCCGCGAAATAAGATGAGCGGATAGAAAAGAATACAAACTATCCTAGCTGTTTTCTGACCTATCCTAAGTGGATGGAGAAGGATTCGAACCTTCGAAGGCGGTGCCAACAGATTTACAGTCTGCCCCCTTTGGCCACTCGGGAATCCATCCATGAAATATTATAAAAGCCGATGATCGGACTCGAACCGATAACCTGCTGATTACAAATCAGCTGCTCTGCCAATTGAGCCACATCGGCC
>CAJUDE010000008.1 GCA_910585295.1 uncultured Lachnospiraceae bacterium
ATCGGCATACTTCATTTTAGAAGTAAATGGGACCTACAGGGCTCGAACCTGTGACCCTCTGCTTGTAAGGCAGATGCTCTCCCAGCTGAGCTAAGATCCCATATGATAAAACAAACGACCCAGAAGGGACTCGAACCCTCGACCTCCGCCGTGACAGGGCGGCGCTCTAACCAACTGAGCCACTAGGCCATTAAATCATAGTTAAAAAGTGGACCTTCGGGGACTCGAACCCAGGACCGACCGGTTATGAGCCGGTTGCTCTAACCAACTGAGCTAAAGGTCCAAGTTGATAGAATCAACACAAGCCGATGATCGGACTCGAACCGATAACCTGCTGATTACAAATCAGCTGCTCTGCCAATTGAGCCACATCGGCATATTATTTAACTATGGAATGACTCCTACGGGAATCGAACCCGTGTTACCGCCGTGAAAGGGCGATGTCTTAACCGCTTGACCAAGGAGCCTGACTGCATTTTGTAAGTGTGCTATTACCTCAGCGACGGATTAATATTATCACAATTCTCTACAAAATGCAAGCATTTTTTTGCCAGATTTTAAATTTTTTTCTTCACCGTATCTATCTCCCAATTTCTATCGGATCGCGTCCACTGGACAGGATCTTTTGCATGCCCCGCAACGGATACATTCTGGATGGTTGGGAGACTCAACTGGGTTCACCTGCATCTTACAAGCTTTTGCACAGGCCCCGCATCCAATGCAGGTTTCTTTCTCCACTTGATACCGAAACACAGCGATTGGGTTAAATACTGAATAAATTGCCCCTAACGGGCATATGTATTTGCAAAATGGCCGGTAAATCAAAATGGACAGAAAGATTGTGGCAACCAGCAAAGCATTTTTCCAAACATACAGCCAGCCAAGGGCGCCCTGCATAGATTCATTCCACAGAACCAAAGGGATGCCGCCTTCTAAAGTGCCTGCTGGGCATATGAATTTACAAAAATAAGGGGCGCCCTGCCCTAAAACGTCAACCAACACCATAGGCAGTAGGATTACAAACACCAGCAAAATAACGTATTTTAATTTCCGCAAAAGCTTATCGCCCCGAAATGCCCCCATTTTTTTGATAAAAGGAATTTTATGCAGCAGCTCCTGCACCAGCCCAAAGGGGCATAGCCACCCACAGGCAAACCTGCCCACCAACGCCCCTACAAACACTAAGAAGCCTGAAACATAAAAAGCAAATTGAAAATTCCAGTTGCCAACCACCGCCTGCATAGCCCCAATGGGGCAAGCCCCTAACGCCCCAGGGCAAGAATAACAATTCAGCCCAGGGACGCATAAATTTTTCAGCTTCCCCTTATATATTTTCCCCTGAAAAAAACCAACTAGGTAACTATTTGTAAGCAATGCCCAAAGGATCTGTATCCGATGGCGCTTCCATCCATTTGTTTTTCTTCTTTTATCCAATTCCGATACACTCCATGCAGATATTAATCGCTTTTCCTAAGACCACGGATACTTCTCCCCGGTAAATCCCATAACCTGCCATAAGAAGCCCGCATACAGCCGCGCATATCCCTGTTCGGGAAGATTGCCGGCGGCTCATTGGCCCACTCCCTTGGACTCTGCCTCCACAATGCTTTTCCAATCTTCCAAAGAGCGGCTGCCCGAATATGTTTCCCCCACAATATTCCCTTCTTTATCTACAAAAAATGTCTCTGGAACTGCATTAATTCCCAAAAGCCTGCCATTGAGATAACCTGCATCAGGTATCAGAAACGGATATGTGGCTCCTGTCCTCTCAGCCAAAAGCCTTGCCAGTTCCACAACCTCTTCACTTGCATTGCCAGAGCTGTCTACGCTATCCAACACGATGCCCACTACATTTACGCCTTGGTCCGCCATTTCGTTGTGCAATTTTTCCAGGTCAGGAATTTCGTTGACACATGGCGTACACCAAGTAGTAAAGACATTTACCATAGTGAGGCTGTATTCTTCAAACATTTCTTGGGTGTAGGTATTCCCTTCAATATCCTGCATGGTAAATTCCCCTACTGTTTCCCCAGCCCCTTCCTGTGTATTTTGCGCTGCCGGTTCCTCTATCTTATTGTCTTGGGTACCCGCCCCCTCAATCCCATTGCCTTCCCCCTGGGAACCACATCCATGGAATACGGCCAGGCAGCACAGGCCAGTGAGGAATAACGTGCATAACTTTTTCTTGTTCCTTTTCATTTGGCGCAACTCCTTCTTAAAAATAATATATCCATTGAACCCTTATTGGTCCCAATGCCAGTACAGGGGCATTCATGAGCCTCCTGATCCCAATTTAAGGAAACTTACATATGCATTATGGCAATTTTTTATAAGTAGCCCCAGTCCCTACGCCTTTCTTCCTCAAAATATTGTTATATGCGCTGAACTTCCTTTTGGGAATTTTTATTGTTACTTTCTTATGAATGCCCTTAAATGCATTTGTCCCAATAAAGGTTACATTTTTGCCAATCGTGGCTTTTTTGAGCATGCTGCTGCCTTTAAACGCATTAGATACAATGCCTGTCACTTTATAAGTGATGTTATCTACCTTAACCGATGACGGAATAGAAACGGATGTTTTCATGCCAGGCAAGGATTTTTGGTAAGTAACTGTGGCGCCGCTCCTCCCTGCCTTCGTAACCTTATATTCCGCCTGTGTTTTGGAGTCTATTAGGGCATCCCCCTTCTTTGCTATCTGCTCATTGAGTTGATATGTATATTGCTGGAATGTTAGAAGATGCACTTGTATTTCCCAGCAGCGGGGATTGTCACCTTATACCTGCCCTCCCCGTGACAGGCACATAATATATCCCTTGGGAGAGCTGCAGCCTGATCAACTCGGTACATGGGGATGTTTCTGTTTCACCCCCGGTGAGCAAGCCTTGTTCAGAAATTTTAACAAAATTTGAATTATATATTGTATATGTTAAATATGGAGCATATGCCATCAACTTCACGTCCATTTCCCCGGCTGTGGTAATGGTAAATTTATAATAATCTGTAGCGTTCCCATCCAACACGCACTTCTCGCCCCATTCCCCATTTGTCGGAAAAGTGGCTGCTGCAGTGAAATCACCTGCATACGCCAAAACTGTTTTTGACGCTGCAAACACTGCCATTACCACTGCTATGCATAGGGCAAACCTTATCTATTTTTTCTGAAATCCTATCTTTTCCATAAAAATCCTCCTTTTTATACTTCTATTACGGGGCTTCTAAAACTGCCAGCAGCAGGCATCCCCCTGCTCAGAAATTATACTATACATAGCCCGACAAATCAACAGCAGTTGCCCTATGGCAGGTTCATTATTATTCCTAATGCCGTCTTAGGGATAGAGATTGCGTCGCTGTGCTGTGAAGGCACCGTCCCTAATATTGCAAAATCATAATTCTCATATTCCCAAGACGCCAATGCCCAGCCTTCTGCATGCTGTACGTTTACTTCCACACGGCGTTCTGCTATGGTATGGCCTTCCCAAGTTTCATCCATCCCTTCCTCAAATGCTATCTCTGGCAAATTAATTTCGCCATCCTTTACAATCCACATTGTGCATTGCCCTTCCAAAATCCCATCATAATACTGGAGTTCAAGGTAACTTTCATCAGATTCCTTTACTTTAAGGTCCTGAATCCAATTTTTATTCTGCGGCAATGACACTGGAATGCCAAAATCTATATGGGCTGGGATAGCCTCCGTCTCAATAAATTGTTCTAAAATCCCCTTAACATACCCTTTTAGGCTGTCATACCATTGCTGCCCTGTATCTGACAGCCTTGCCTTTACAGGAATTTCTGCTACCGCCCCTGCAATTTCTTCACAAACCCTTGCCATTATATGGCCTTCCAGCCCTGTTTCCCCGCCTTGTTCAAATCGGTTCAGGCAGTGCCTTACTGTATAAGCTCCATAATAAATTAGTTCCCGATATTCCTCCAAGTGTGCATCAATATAGGATTGGGGGTTAGAAAGTTCCGATTTACCATCCAAGCAGATGGCTTGTATCAATTTTTCTATGATAGGCTCCGTATCCAATTCCCCATATGCGACTGCCTGCGCATAACAGTCCTGCGTTTGTCTCACAATAAATTTCTGGCTGTCTAGCCCGTCTTCCACAATATGCTTGGGAAATTTTTTACGGATATCCCGCTCAAAATAGCTGCCATCCCCTGGCTCCCAATATTCCTCCAAAATATATTCCCCTTCCTCCATTGCAAACGTCAATGCAACTGGAACATGGGAACCCCCCACTTCTTTCAGGCCGCTTTCCTTAAATATATATTCATTGTAAAGCGCCCAGCCATAATACGTGATTTTCTGCCTTCCCGCTGCATCCTTTGCCCTTTCTTCCTCCAGCTTCATAAAGCTGCAGCAAGCGACATCATAACTATACTCTCCCGAATAAAAAGTCCCATTATGTTCTATAATTGCATCTTTTACGGCTTCTTCTGCTTCTTCTTCCATCTTTTCTTTGGTTTTGGAAGATACAGCGCCATTCCCATTATTGCCAGAGTGCAAACCGCCTGCAAAAAAGGAACTGCCTTCCCAAAATTGGGCTAGGCCTTGTATCATCCCTTCTGGCTCTGGGTTTGTGAGAAGGCAGATTGCGCCAAGTAAGCATCCGGCAGCACCAATTATGCTTGCCTCAACTGCTGGCTTTTTATAATTCATGATATTTTTAATGCGCTTTTTCACATCCCCTTCCCCAAATCCTACGGGCATTCCTGCAATTTTTCTTTTCCCTATTGTAAACCGCAGCAAAGATTCCGCATATTCTGCCCGAATATCCCTGTCTATTTTCCTCATTACCAATTCATCACAGCTCATTTCCATATCTTTCCCTGCAAGAATAAATGCCAGCCACACAAACGGGTTAAACCAGTGTATGCATACTGCGAGGAACGCCAAAATTTTTATGAAATAATCTTTTCTGGAAATATGGCATTGTTCATGAAGGATAATATATCCCTGTTCCTTCTCCTCAATGCAGGAAGGGAGGTAAATCTTTGGATGCAGCACGCCCAGCACAAAGGGAGAAGCAATATAATCTGCTAAGTAAATATTATCATAGATTTGCATGGAGCAAGACACCTGCCGCGAAAGGCGCAACCCGGCCAGCAGCCTGGAGACTGCCAATAGCCCCGCCCCAATCAGCCAGGCGGCAAACCAGACAGCAGATGGCGCTCCCAAAAATAACAAATTTCCCTGCCCCGCCCCCAATTTGCCCGAAACGCCTGTTACTTCCTCAACTGGCGCCATATCCAGAGCCTTTTCTTGTTTTTCCTTTATCGAACCTTCTTTTTCCTCTTCTGGCACATGCTGCGTGGAAACATTTTGCCCTGCCGCCAAACCCAAGCCGCCTTGCCCATAGAAGATGCTTTTTGGAAGATACGCAACTTCCCCATTCCCCTTGACTTCCACATCAGCGAAATTCAGCACGGAAAAAACAGAGGGCAGCGATACTGGGCAAAGCAAGCGAAATAGCACAATCCCCCAAAGCATATAAGAATATTTTTTTGGCGCCCTGCAAAGGAACATACGGATGAAAAGAACAGCCAATATCGCTATTGTGCCTGTAATGCCCATATTGATAATTTTATGGAGCATTCCATATAAAATATCCATTCCGCTTACCCCCTTCCCTGGTTGATAATGTCAATCAACTCCTGAACCTCCCTATCCGACAATTTTTTGCGGGCAGTAAATGCAGCCACAAAAGCTGGCAGGGAACCATCAAAAGCTTCTTCCACAAATTGCTCTCCCTGCATGCCATAAAAATCTTGTCGGCTGACGCGGGATGATACAATTCCCTGATTATTCTGAAAAATACCCTTCTCACATAATTTTCGCAATACATTATAAGCCGTTGGCCGCTTCCAATTCAACTCTATGGCGCAGATTTTAGCCAATTCCCTGGAGTGGATCGGTTCATTTTCCCAGATAAGGTCCGCAAAACGAGCCTCAACAATCCCTAAATTTGTATCTACCATGTTACTACCTCCTAGTTTATTCATAATGAACTATTTAATAGTTTATCAACAATAAACTACTTTGTCAAGAATAATGCTGGACACCCAATGGATATCCAGCATTAACCAATTCAAGGCAAAACTTCGCCACTTCTATAAATTCCTTATTTTCTACAGTTCCTCCGTCAATCAGAACCAAAATCGCTTTCCGTTTAGGTCCAAGCGAGTAAAACAAATAACACTGATACTTCCAAATTATTATTTCTGAGCACACAACAATTGGGCAAGCAATTCTTCCTTACGCTTTAACGCTTTATCATGGGCATCGCTGGGAATGAACCACTTATTCCCTGCCTCCCCAATCTTTCCATTTTCCACGACACACTTCGTTCCATTTAAAGAAAATTCTCTGCCCGTATCTATTCCTAACTCCTCAAGCAAACTTAACAACATAGGCGTATGTTCCTCCCATATGCAAGCTGCTGGCCATTGTTGGTCTGCAAAATGGATAAGTGCGTTCAAACCATATTCCAGATGCCGGACTTTTTCATCATCGGCCGCATTCCCACTGCCATAGCCATCAACCTCAACACGCTTCTCCCCTATTTTTAATTTATAGCCATTCCCCAAATCAATTACATCACCCACCGCAAAATTCATACTGTTCGTTGCAGAGTCATAAGCCTTTGACTGATGTGTCTTGAATGGCATGTCTTCTCCCCAGCCTTCCAACTCTTCCAATGAGAGGGCAACTGGCGCGTAACAGGTCAATACCCTATCCCCATTGACAGTATATGTGAATTCCTCTCCACTCACAATTTTACAAGTGATCTCACATTCTATTGCGTCAGTAGGGACCCATGCCTTGATTCCCTGAAAAGACCCCTTTGCATACGCCATCTCAATTACATTTTTTATGCCTGATTTTTTCGCTGTATCATACCCATTGAGGATGGTCGAAGATTCTGCAGACAATGTTCCGTTGAAATAATCTACAAATTCATCGGGAGAACCGTCTTTGCTTGACAATTTTCCTGTCTGTGAATTATAAATATAGGTCTGGACAGACCCAATTCCTGTAATGCCCATTTACATTCTCCTTTCTGCTATCACATAAATATGGTGCAAATTATAATTATCAAACAAATTTAGAAAATTCACTGCATAAATTAATGCAATCTTTATATTGTTTGAAAATCCCAGCCCCCAAATAGTCATCCATCATCATCCTACATATCCCAATCCAATTTTTTTTGGCAGATGCAAAATTCTCTAACAAACCAGTATCAAATGTATACCCATTGGAACAGGCATTTATGTCAATACATTTCAAAGCTTGCCAGCTTCCAAATTTTCCTCTTGCCCCTGGATTTTTATCATCCATGTAGTTGCAAAGCGCGAACATTTCTAGTTCCGTAGCATTGGCCGGATTTACTTTGGTAATATCCACATTATAATACTCCACTTCGTTATTTGGTTTACGAAGCAGAACTTGAACAATAGGATGGTCTTTTGTAGATTCCTCTGCATATCTTGCTGCCATGCCATAAGAAATATCGCTGTCTGAATCCTTCAGAAAGCCAATACCCAATACCTCACCTTCTGATACTTCTTCTACCTTTTCCATGCTTTCTTTATTTTCCAACTGAATTTGAAATGGCTCTCTAACATTTTTCTGATTGTCATAAACCATTTCTGCAAACGGATTGCCAATTACATTATTTACTCTAATATCCATGACCTTTCCCTTCCATGATTTAAAAAATTTAATTTTTGTTGCGCCGATGCTTTTATTTCGTCCCTCCTTTCATAGAACCTATGCGCACTCCGGCGCGTATCATGCCTGGCACATTATGCCATAATTTTTTTCGACAACCTTACCCACACTCTTTAGCCGAAATCCACGGCCTTGCTGGATTTTCTTTGTAGAAAAAACTTTTCTATCTGTGCAAACTTATTTCATTGGCTATATTCCCCCATACTTTATCTCTAAATCCCCTGCCCCAACCGCCCTAATTAAGAAATAACTCGACAATAAATCGCTTGCCTTCTTGTTTCAATTTCATGTTTCCATCATACTTCTCTATACTGCTCAGCACATTCAAAATTCCAATACCCCTTCCCTTTTGGGAGACCGGATAACCATTTTTCCACTTTACTTTACCACAGCTATTTTCAATCTTTACAACAATCATCTGACGATAGGAAGTGATTTTTATAAACACATATTTATCATCCTCTACTTCTTCCGTTGCCTCAATCGCATTATCCAACAGATTGCCAAAAATCGTAGTAATATCTATTGGCGCAATAAAATCCAAATTTACACTATCTGTTTTAATATCAAATAAAATATTCTTGTCTTTCATAAATACTTGTTTATCCGTTAAAAGAATATCTAATATAGGATTTCCTGTATATTCAACTGGTATAAGAGGTTTTAACATGTCTCCAATCTCATTTGTATATTCCTTCGCTTTCTGCCTCTGTTCCGTCATAAACAAATCCTCTATTGCTTTCATATGTTTTTTTACGTCATGTAAAATTTGAACCGTTTTTTCATACTTTCTGGTCTGCTGCAAATAATACCCATATTGTACATTGGCCTGTTGTTCCAAGGCTTTCACCTGATTTTCATAATAATTTTTTTCATCAGCTATTTTAAGATAATGCAATAGATACAAATCAGCTAATACGATGCATCCCATATTTACTGCACATAAATAACTTTCTTGCCCCTGCACAAAATATTCAACTATAATCACCATGTTGACAAGGCTATATCCTAACATAATAATATAAATAATATATTGCGTATTTGAAGGAGAGGAATATTTACGTTTCATTAACCTGTTTATAAACATATAATATAAAAAAATAAGTATAATCTTTGAAAATGCAACTTCAAGGCAATGTAACATCACTGCATTTGTAATTTTTATATTCAATAATTGCAGCATCCATTGTAATAAAATTACACCCAACGATTCACAGACACACATACAAAGCGCTAATGCTTCACACTCAAGGACACGCTTTAAGGTCCTGTCAACATGTTCATAATAAAGGATAAACGCCGACAAACCAACTGCAATGCACCATGCCGACAGATTTAAGACAGAATTGTTGAATAAATTTACAAATACAATAGATAATATTACAATGATTTTAGCAAAAAAATAAACATACTTCTTCTGACAGCTTTTCTCATATCTGCCATTCATAAACTGAAACAGAATTTCAGTTATAATAAAACATGAAAAACCGCTGCACATAATCAATAAAATTCTATCCATTTCTGATCTCCTAGGAATTTCGCTGCAAAAATTCATTCATTTGTGTTCTAAATTCTACAACTCTTTTTTGTGCAATCACCAGTTCCTTTCCATTATCCAAATAAACGATATGCCCTTTAATTCTTTGAACATGCATTAAATTTACCAAATTCCCCCGGCAATTTACCACAAAATCGTATGGCTTTAACTCCTCAGCCAGTCTCTCAAATACACATTCACATTCATATATTTTATCTGTTAATACAATAGAAGCCCTCCGCTGCCTTTTTATATATTCAAAATACAAAATATCTTTCAAATTAAATTTCATAGAGGGATATTCTTTTTTCTGGCTGTCTGTCACTTTATAAAATTCTTTTTCTACTACCGGTTCAGAAAAATTATCCAGTAATTCTTTTATCTGTACCTGAAGCTTATATCTGTCCAAAGGTTTACATAAAAAAGAAAAAGCATGGGCTTCATTAATTGCCCGCATACAATACTCTTCAAAACTAGTTATATATATCAATTTTACATTTGGAAACTTCTCCCTAATTTTCCTCCCCACTTCAATTCCATTATATTCTTTCATTGCAATATCTAAAATTCCTATATCTATTTTCTGAACAGCGCTTAGCATTTCCCTAACCGATAAATAAGCTCTAATATTGCACAAAATACTTTTGTTTTCAAAAATTCCGTTTAAAATATCTGTTGCATGGCCCAAGTCCTCTATATTATCATCGCAGACAACAATTTCTATCATAAAATTCCATCTCCTTATAATATTTTTCAAGCTTCTCACCAAAATCTGTCACTTACCAATATAAAAAAGACTGCCAAAATTATGATTATAAACATAGAATATAACAAAACAACTTTTAACAGTTACATGTATATATTTTGTCACTTTATAATCTGACAGCCTCTTTTAATAATACTTATCTTGCTTACCCAACAACTTTTCCAAACTGCTTACTTGTCCTCTAATACAGATATATCATTCCCAAATTCATAGTCCTCACCCTTTTTATCGGACAAAACCCAGATATACTAAATTTGCAATATACTCGTCCTAAATATTTTCAACATATAAAAAACAAGATACTATCCTTAAATTTATTTGATTGGCTTCATATTCTTATAATATCCGACGCTGTTTGGCCATTCCATACTAGCAATCGAACCAATGATACTTAATTCTGAATTAGAGGCCTGATACTTAATATTAAAATTTATAATGTTATCCATACCATATTTTCTTTCATAGTCCATAAGCATATAAATATCATCCCTTAACTCCTCATACCGGGCATTTGCCTCCTGGGAATTGAGCAATTGGCACATTTTGTCTGGCAATCCTCCAATTTTACCATTTTTATCTACAGTAATATCTTTATATGAATATTCTCCGTTTGTCGCACTCTGAAGAAATTTGTTTAATTCATGGTATCCATTTAATAATCTATATTGTTCCTTAGAAATGTCTGTTGCCTGTATATGTTTATTCCACAAATCTTCGGCAAAATTTTCAGATAGCATCTTTTCCAATTTTTCCCTATCTTCTTCCTGCATATCCCCTTTCACAGATATACTTCCTTCCACATTCATTTCAATTTCCCATAATCCAGCAGGCACTTTGAGCCCATCCTTCTCTGCTTTTTCCTTTATTCTCTGATAAAATTCATTATGTATATAGTTGGAAGCTTCCGCTTTTTCATAATCAGCTAGGTTTGCAAATATTTTTACATATGCCATCTCTTTTTGATCCAACTGCTCACCATTTTTCATTCTGCATAATAATTCTTCAACCGTAGCAGTTCCTGAATATTTTTTGCTCTCTGGCAATGCTTCAAACTGAATTTTATGCAATCTATCAAGCTGTTCTTTGTATAATCCTTCGTATTTGTTCCGTATTTCATCTCGGTTTTCAGCATTACCAGCATTTTCTATTCCCGAAGCGTGCTGTACACTATTACTTTGGCTGTCTTTGGTTCTTGTTTCCATTATCTTAATACGATAAGCGCTGTTGTCTGAATTTGGTGCATTATCTGTACTTTCTACTTTAATAATATATTGTGATGTAACACAATCCCAATCTGGTATGGTAAGTTTTTTATTGCCATTTCCATCATCTTCTGCCATTCCAATCTGATTTCCATAAGAATCATACAATATCAAATTGCAGCTACTATCTGGAGATTCTAATATAATAGTTACTTCAGAAGAAATTCCCATCTTTGAATATAACTTTTTTTCCTGATAAGAAAAAGAATAATAATCCACATCCTGGCTGGAATCTATACTTCCTTCCAGATAACTTTCTTCATTATGAAGTAAACTTACTAAATCATATGTGCTAAAGTAACAATCCAACTTATCATTATACTTTGTATGCTGACGGTAACTGTCATTGTTGTTTTCCTTTCTATCCTCAGTCAATACTGTTTTTTGGCATAATTCTTTCATTGGTGAAACAAAATAGTTTTCTACATTATATTTCTTTCCATTAACCAATGTACTGCAAATAGTTTGAACATAATTCATCACTTCTACTACCTCCTTGCATTTTAACTTAAAACTAAGAGGGCATTAAAATAATTTTAATGCCCTCCATGGCTAAGCCTAACTATTTAGAAATATCATTAATCAGCTATTTGCCCAAATGACACTAAATGCTTAATTATCATATGTGCCAGTAGCGCAGCTAGCTTTTTAATTTACAACATCAATGTAGCAATCTTTTCTTCGGATTGATTCTATCATTTTTTTAGTAATATTTCACGAAGTAGCCTTTATTTTCACGAAGTAGTGATAATTACTAATTTCCATTATAAAGGGTTCCATTGTTTGCTTTCAAGAAAAAAGCCCTGCCAATCACCAGATAAACGACTGTCTATCCTAATTACACCGTGGCTAAAAAATGGCAACAAAAAAGCCTGGCAGTAAAAGTGTTGTTTACTATCAGGCAGTTACAGCTGGAATACGAAATGCAGCGGCAGCGCGGTTCTGGTTCATTTTTTGCTGAACACTCACATGCTCATCTTTGCAGCCATGCGTTCTATGGTGCCTCTTTCGATGCTTGGCGTTTATACAAAGAAAACCCGTAAACACTCATGTTTACAGGCTTTTTCAAACTCCCCGAGTTGGGCTCGAACCAACAACCCCGCGGTTAACAGCCGCGTGCTCTACCATTGAGCTATCGAGGATTACTTATTCATTTTTATTACTTCTTAAAAGTAAAAACCATACCTTGAAAAGTCCATACAGAAGCAAGACACACGCCTTGGTCAAGCCCTCGGCCTATTAGTGGCGGTCAGCTCCATGCGTCGCCGCACTTCCACCCCCGCCCTATCCACCTCGTGTTCCACAAGGGGCCTTAACCC
>CAJUDE010000009.1 GCA_910585295.1 uncultured Lachnospiraceae bacterium
CTGAATCCCGCATCCGCGATACAGATATGGCGAAAGAAATGGTTAACTACAGCAAGAACAACATCCTTGCACAGGCAGGGCAGTCCATGCTTGCACAGGCTAACCAGTCCAACCAGGGCGTATTGTCCTTACTTCAGTAATGATTTAGGTAACAAGTTAAAAGGAGTTGGTAGCTGCCAACTCCTTTTTAAGCTATAGTAATAAGCGTGTTAGACGGGTGTCCCTTGGAGAGCCAATGCAGTATAATTATATACTTTCCAACTACAAGTTTGATTTAGTCCTGGATGTGAACAGGACATTATTTGATTATGGGGTGTTGAGGATTTTGCCGCCAAAAACTGTTTACGGCGTACATATTTGCGACCCTCCAAAGGCTCTTAGCGCATGTTTGAAACAATCAAATGAAAGAAAAGAGATGGAAGCCGAGATGGATATCCTAATATGTATTGTAGAAAATAAAGAAGATAGAAAGCGGATTTATCCGCTTTGTTTTCAATAGGAGTGAATATGGAATTAATTGTTAACCATTTAAACACGATAGAAGGCGTATGCGGATTGGTAGAAGAAGAGAAAGAGTTTGCAGGTAAGCTGGCAGAATGTATAGGGGAGGCACAGCAACTCTTAAATCAACTAATAAATTTAGAATTGGAATGTGAAAAAGAAGGCATTTCTTTTATGGATATAGATCGAATGAATATGATTTTGAATGATATTATGGATGGAATGGGCAGGGAGGACAACGTTTTCCTTTTAGATGCACTCCGTTATGGGTATAGAGAAGAACTCAGTGAAATAGACAGGCGTTTAACGTCCTTATTATAAAAGCTGCAGGAGAAAAATATGAAAAATGAGGTTTATGAGCAAAATTTAGTTTCTGTGAAGAGGAAATTTGAGGGTTGGGCTAAAAATATAGAGGAAAAAAATTATAAGAAGATGCGGGGAGTAAAAGTATATGTAGAAGAAAGTGAGAACCACTATCTGATTGCTAAGGTGGAAAAGGATAAAAAAATATTGTATTTAAACGGAAAGTACCGTCCAGAGCAAGTGGTGGAGAATTGGTTGGAGCAACAAGGGGAACTTTCTTTTATGACTACCATTATAATCATTGGAATTGGGAATTATTGGCATGTCAAACGTATCTTAGACAAGGTGGACGCTACAATGAATGTGATGGTTTATGAGCCTTGTATCAATATTTTCTTGAAAATGCTTGAGACAGTGGATATGCGGGAATTGTTTGAAGAAAATGCCTCAGTGGCATTGGTAGTGGAAGGGATTAATCAGTGGGAATTGAAATATTATATTTCCCAGATGATTTCTCTGGAAAGTATGTCGAAAGTAAAGTTATATTTGTCTGGAAATTATAATGTTTTGTTCCAAAAGGAAGTGGCTGAATTCATTAAAGATGTAAAGACCCATACAGTAGAGCAAATTGTAAGCTGGAATACTGTATTAAGGTATACGGCGGTAAACGCCCAAAATATATTTAGCAATATCAAATATCTTTATGACGGCTATACAATCTCTAGCTTATGTCATATATTGCCCCCGGATTTGCCTACGATTGTCGTGTCTGCAGGGCCGTCTTTAAATAAAAATATAAAAGAGTTGAAAAATGCAGTGGGGAAAGCGTGTATCATTGCGACGGATACGGCTATGAAGCCTTTATTAAATGAAGGCATTATCCCAAATATGTTTGTGGTGGTAGATGGGTTGAAGCCAGCGCTGCTCTTTGAGCATAAAGATATTTCAAAAGTCCCTATGGTAACCATGACCCCTGTTTCTGTGGAGTCAATGGACGTCCATAAAGGCAAGAAGATATTTTATTGGGGGGAAAATCCCTATGAGGACGAACTGATACGGCAAGTAGCCAAGAACCAGCCATGGAAAGTAGATATTCCAAGTATAACAACAGGAGGGTCTGTAGCTACGACTGCTTTTAGCTTAGGGGTCTATATGGGGTCCAGGACAATTATCCTGGTAGGGCAGGACCTTGCAATGACAGGGAACCGCACCCATGCGGATGGGACATTCAAGGAGAAAATGGATGAGGTAGATGTGACGAATGGATGTTATGTGGAAGTGGAGGATATCCATGGCGGGAAAGTGTATACCAGTATAGACTTCCGGCATTATTTGCACTGGTTTGAAAAAATGATAAAACAGTGGGATTTCCTGAAAGTAATTGATGCCACTGAGGGAGGGGCTAAAATACATGGGGCCAAAACCTTGAAGTTAAAGACGGCTATTAAAAATGAGTGTACAAAGAAGTTCAGTGTGAAATGGCGGATTGACCGGATCCCACAAATCGCAGATAAGGACGGGAAAAAAACTATGTTAGAGTTTTTCTTAAATACGCCCGATAAACTGGATGAGGTAAAGCGGAAAGCAAAACAGGGAATGGGGTATTATGAGAAATTGTACAAAATGGCAAAGAAAAAAAAGGTCCCAGACCGCGAGAAAGAAAAATTATTGAAAAAAATCACCAATATCAACCAGTATATGGAAAACGACTATATGTCAGGAGTGGTCATGGGCAGCTTAAGGGGTTTGGATTATGTATTTCGCCCTACGATTTATGATGCAAAGGAAAACGAAAAAGATGAAATGATTGATATTGCCAAGCAAGGGGCGATTATATTGCAGGCAGTGATAGAAGTTGTGGATTCCATCAAAGGATATGCATCGGAAACAATAGTGAAATTTGCCCAGAAGGAGCAAAAGGATAGGGAGAAAAAAGATGGGCCTGGAGGAGAATAAGAACGTAATAGGAAAGTATTTGGATGATATAAAGATAGAATTGGGCTTGGACAAAGACGAGGTCTCAGAGCAATTAAATAACCATTTGCTGGGATTGGGGAAGCGCCTGATGGATGCATTGCCAAGTGAAAGGGAGATGGCATGTAAAGAGGTACGGAATTTGATAAACCCAGAAAATATAAGCATTAGTATATATTTATATTCTTTTTTGGTAAATATATCACAGGAAGGGGAAATCCTGGCAGAATTTTTTCGGTATATCAGGAGCTTGAAAGAGCTGGGGAAAGAGGAAAAATACTTCTTATATTATCAGATAAAACAATTGATGTTTACATATAAAACGTTAGATAATGCAGAATGCAGATACCAGAAATGGATGTTATTCCGGGATGCGTTTGAAGGGTTCAAGAAAAGTGTTAACGTCCCCCTTGAATTGATACCACAGGAGGAGCGGAACCCAAACCTTGTGGTGTTTATTACGGAACAAATGCTTGGGCTGTACCATGCGCCTACTAGAAACACATTGGAACGGTGCGCAGCCTGCAAGAAAATATTGGGCAAAGAAGTTTTATTGGTCAACACAGCTGAGGCGGCGAATTGTGTAGGGTATATGCCATTTTACCATTCCAAGATATGCTATTATAATGAAGAATTAAAAGACCTGACAGGCCTGGAGTATGGAGGGGTGCAGATTGCCTATATGCAATGTGAGCAGAATATGCCAAGAGCGGATATTCTGGAACTATTGCTGTTAGAGATACGGAGGTTACGCCCATGCTGCATTATTACAATGGGAGGAAACAGCATATTGGCAAACCTGGCGAACTTAATGGTGCCAGTATTGAGCATAGGGTTGGGATTTTCTGAATTAGAAGCAACAGAAGTAAAGTACCAGACGCTCGGGAGGCCGCTGAGGCAGGAAGATATAGAGTTGTTAGAACAGTGTGGAAAGCCCCTTGCCCATGTGATTTCCACTAGGTTTACCTTTGACCTTAAGCCTCAGACAAAGAAATTAGCGCGCAATGAGCTTGGGATCCCAGAAGATAAATTTGTGTCCATTGTTGTTGGGATGCGGTTAAGGAATGAAGTGACAGATAAATTTGCAGAAATGCTAGAATCTGCAATAAGTGAGGAAGACCTTATCCTTTTTGCGGGCGAGTTCCCTACCTATGAAGCCTTTATGCATAGGCATCCAAAGCTTGGGAGCCATGCACAGTTTATAGGGTTCCAGGAAGAAATGCTGGCAGTGTTGGAATGCTGCGATTTATTTATAAATCCTGACCGTAAAGGTGGAGGCACTTCAGCAGTGGAGGCAATGGTGAAAGGCGTTCCAGTGGTGACAACATCTTATGGGGATGTGGCATGTGATGCTGGAGAAGAATTTGTGTGCCAGGATTATCAGGAAATGGTATTGGAAATTACTAGATACCGGGATGATAAAGAGTATTACAAAAAGAAATCCAGGATGGCAATGGACAAGGCTAAGATTTTGTTGGATTCTGAGACCGCGTTCTTTGAATTGATAAAAGAGTATGAGAAGAGGGAACAGGATACGCAGGATACAGAGGTCTCTGAAAATAAAATATTGGAACAGGCATGTGTAAAGTTTCAAGAAGGCAAATATGGGGAAGCATTAGAAGATTTTATCTCTGTTTATGCGAAAGGATATGAAAAGGACTGGATTCTGGGAAATATCTATCAGTGTTATATGGAAGGCAATGAGCAGGAATTTCAGAATGCTTATGAAAAACATAAAGGCTTAGGTTTAATTCCTTATGAAAACTGCATTTTAGATTTTATACCTTGCAGGGATGGCGAGTACTATATCTTTGATAGGGAACAGAAACTATTTTACGGGACGTTTTCTATTAAGGAATTGCAGGAAACACAACCTGACCAAGCGATGAAGGAAATGGAATTTAGCGCGGCTGCCATAGAATTTGACTGGAACTGGAATCTAGAAAAACATATTTTGGCAGGGGCAGAGGAACGAAAAATTTATGCAGTATGCCATGATATGGGACGAAGTATGTCTTTTTACAAAATACCAGAATTGGCGGACTATATGAAAAATGTAAAAATGTTTCCAGACAGGCGGCAATTGCAGTTATATTTACATCAAAACACATCCGAATACCTGCCGAAATTATTTTATGGGATGAAAGAATACCAGAACATATTGGCTGCAATTATAATGCAGGAACATGAGTACCGACTTACCCCAGAGGGGCGCAATACAGAAAATGTGCTTTTAACTATAGGAATTCCAACATTTGCCAGGGGAAACCTCCTTCTTGAGCGTGTAGAAAATTTACGTAAAATGTATTATGATTCTGAAATTGAGATTGCTATTTCAAAAAATGGAAATGAGCATTTTGAGGAAGAATATGAAAAGGTAGGGAAGATACAAGATGCCAGAATTAATTATGTAGACCAGGGGGAAGAGTTAGTTTATATAGACAATTGGCGGCGCACAATAGCTATGTCCCATGGCAAATATGTGCTGATGGTAAGTGATGAGGATGACGTAATTATTGATGCCATAGGACATTATTTAAAATTATTGGAACAACATCCTGAACTGACCCTTGTCAGGGCAAGGACTGCTAAGCAATATTCCTTTATAAAAAAAGATAGGTATTCAAAAAAAGGAAGGGAAGCTTTTGAGGTGGGATTTTTGACTCAAAATTACCTTTCAGGGCTTATCATACAGCGGAATGCTTTTATAGAAGCGAAAATGGAAAAGCTGGACAGTTACATGGAAAATAATTTTTATAAGTTCTACCCACATGAATGGTGGTGCCTGGATTTATATTTTATGGGGGACTATAAAGAAGATTCGGTTGGCCTGGTGTTAGAGGGAGATGTAATTGTTGAAAATGGGCTAGTTCAGGAAGCAAAAATGAATCCAGAGGAAAAGCTTCAGGCACTTCCGTTTTACGCGCGATATGAAAACCGTCTGGAGCAGGCAAAAGATTATCTAGTATGTATCCACTTGCTTGAAAAGAGGGGGAATGAAATTGTTGAAACTGCATTGAAAAAAGCATTTGGAAAAGCAGAATGGCTGATGTCGATTGCATATGAACATGGTTATAAAGTAGAAGAGTATTCAGAGGCGTTGGGGAGCTTAACAGAACTTTATATCAACGCATTAGATGAATTTGAATTAGATAAACAAGCGACATTAAGGGTTTTGGATTATTATAAGGAAATTTGTAAGTGTATGTTAAAAGAGTTAGGGCAAACGACGGAATAAAGATAGAAAAGTTTTTTGTTCCCGCGGGCAATGAGCCAAGCAGCCGCGCTTGGGCGGATATTTGGCGTATGGCGCGCGGGTTAAATATGGGAAAAAGAGGTCAGCAAAATGAAAGTATCAGATTATATTTTTTCATATTTGGAATCCCTTGGTGTGGCAACCGTGTTCACATTAACAGGCGGTGGGATTATGCATTTAGTGGATTCCCTTGGGCGCAGCAGGATAGAGTATGTCTGCTGCCACCATGAACAGGCGGCAGGCATTGCCGCCCAGTCCTACGCCATGGAGCGGGACGGCTTGGGCGTATGCCTTGTGACGACCGGCCCTGGCGGGACCAACGCGCTGACAGCGGCAGGGGCGGCTTATATGGATTCCACGCCAGTGCTTTTTATAACAGGGCAGGTCAAGACAGCGGACTTTGCTTCTATACGTAATGTGAGGCAGTTCGGCGCGCAGGAGAATGATATTGTTGCGATGGCAAGGCCTGTCACCAAATATGCTGTCACAGTCTTGAGGGCAGAAGAAATTCGCTACCATTTAGAAAAAGCAGTGTTCCTTGCATTACATGGGCGCAGGGGGCCGGTTTGGCTGGATATTCCGCTGGATATCCAGGATGCGCAGATTGACCCAGACAGTTTGGAAACATTTCAGGGGCAGGAAGCAGCAGGCAAAGATATATTGGCGCAGCTACAGCCAGACGAGGGGCAAATCAACCAGGCGGCAGAATACACTGCCGCAGCGCTGCAGGCGGCAAATAGGCCTTTATTTCTAGTTGGGCATGGGCTGAAAGCTTCTGGCGCCCAGCATTTATTCCAACAAATAGAGGAAAAATTGCAGATTCCAGTTGTATCTACCTGGAGGGCGCTGGATCTTATGGATTATGGGGATCCCTGCTTTTTTGGAAGCCCTGGCTTGCAGGCGGCACGGTATTCTAACCTGATTACTCAGGGGGCGGATTTAGTGATTGTATTGGGAAGCCGCCTCGACAATATGATTACGGCATTTAACGAAGGGCATTTTGCATACCGGGCAAAAAAAGTCATTGTTGACATAGATGAAAACGAAATAAAGAAACTTGCCATGGCAGAGGTAACCCCGGTTGTTTGTGACGTTGGATATTTTCTGGAAATATTGAAAGGGAAGGTCAACCAGATGGATATTCCAGATTATGCAGGCTGGAAGGGATTCTGTAAAGGTATGAAAGAGAAATACCCATTGTTGGAGGAACCCCAGGAAGTGGTTTCTGATATGGTGGATTTATATAAGTTTACTATGGAATTGTCAGGGCATTGCAAGAAAGAAGACGTCATTGTAGTTTCTTCCACTAGCCGCTGCAATACGGCGGGGCATATGGCGTTTCGGCATAAAATGGGGCAGAAAACTATTTCATCCATGGGATTTGGCTCCATGGGATTTGCACTGCCGTCTGTGATTGGCGCATGGTTTTCTTCTGGGAAAAGACGGGTGGTTATGCTAGAAGGGGACGGAAGCTTTCAACTAAATATCCAGGAGCTTGAGACAATTGCATACCACAAGATTAATGTGAAAATGTTTATTTTCCAAAATGCCGGGTATGCGGCAATTGCCACCATGCAAGACCGCAATTTTGAAGGCTTCCATGTTGGGAGCGATAAGGCAAGCGGCGTGTCAATGCCAGATTTAGAGAAAATCACTGCGGCATATGGGATACCATATTTCAGTATCCGCAAAGACGAAGAGATTGGACAGGTAGTCCGCCAAGTATTAGAATCGGATGGGCCGGTGGCCTGCGGATTATTTGGTTCCATTAAGTTTGATGAGATTCCAAAGTGCATTTCCAGTTTGGATAAAAATGGGCGACGGGTGTCAGCCGCATTGGAAAACCCATTTCCATTTCTCTCAGAAGAAGAGATGCAGGAAATCTATCAAGGGTTTTAAGAGCACTATACAGGAGGGCTTAGATGGGAGAGAAGAGAAAACCGTTATTTATATTTGAGATGGCGAATAACCATCAGGGAGACGTGGAACATGGCAAAAATATTATTCGGGCAATCCGTAAGGTATGTGATGGGTTTGGGCAGTTTGACTTTGCCTTTAAGTTCCAGTACCGTGACCTGGATACCTTTATCCATCCAGATTACAAAGGCAGGCAGGATATTAAGAATGTAAAGCGTTTTCAGGATACCCGCCTTACCTTGGGGCAGTTTGAGGAATTATTAGGGGAAGTTAGGAAGAATGGGTTCCTTGCAATCTGCACCCCGTTTGACGAGGTTTCAGCAGAGCGGATTGCAGCCCATGGGTATGATTATATCAAGATAGCAAGTTGCTCTTTCAACGACTGGCCATTGCTGGAAAAAATAGCGGCCCAGCATATGCCAGTGATTGCGTCTGGCGCAGGGAGCAGTTTAGAAGACCTGCAAAATGTAACGTCTTTTTTTATGAATCGGGATATTGACTTGACCTTGATGCATTGCATTGCAGAATATCCAACGGAAAATAAGCATTTGCAGTTAAACCAGATTGATTTTTACCATGCCCAGTTCCCAGAATTAAGGATTGGGTTTTCTACCCATGAGGATCCAGACAATATGCTTCCGGTGAAAATGGCAGTGGCAAAAGGGGCGGAAGTATTTGAAAAGCATGTGGGGCTGCCAACAGATACAATCACATTAAATGGGTATTCCGCCAACCCAGAACAAGTACGTGCATGGCTTTTGGCGGCGCAGGAGGCATATGAGTCCTGCGGGGTTTGTGGGGGACGGTATTGCCCTACAGATAAGGAACAGGCAGATTTAGCAGCATTAAAGAGGGGCGTGTTTGTGAAGAAGCCTTTGGAAGCTGGGCATGCCATAAGCATGGATAATATTTTCCTTGCATTCCCTTGCCAGGAGGGGCAGTTAGTTGCAAGTGATTTGTCTAAGTACAATATGATTCAGCCTATCCATGGGCTGCTTAATGAAAATATGCCCATTATGCGAAAGGATGTTACGGTGGACAACACATCCCAGAAAACCCTTGAAATTATGAAGGGATTGATAAAGCTTCTAGAAGAAAGCAAAGTGGTGGTTCCAGTCGGAAGTATTTGCGAACTCTCCCATCATTATGGGCTGTCTAAATTTTACCAGACCGGGGTGGCGATGATTGAATGTGTGAACCGTGAATATTGCAAGAAGATCCTTGCTGTGCTTCCAGGGCAGGCCCATCCAAGCCATTACCATGTGAAGAAAGAAGAGACATTTGTGGTGCTTCACGGAGAATTGGAATTGATGTTGGACGGTGGGAAAAAGCTTTTGCATAAAGGGGACGTTATGACAGTGGAACGCAATGTGAACCATAGCTTCTCTTCTTCCAGCGGGTGTATTTTTGAAGAGATCTCTACCACCCATTATCAGAATGATTCTTATTATAAAGATGCAAAAGAGTTTGTGGAACCCAGGAAGACGAAGATACATTTTACAAAAAACATGCTTGCAGTTATTAATGGTAACTAGGGTCTTATGGGCGACTGTAAAGGAGGGCTAAGATGAATATTCCATTTTCTACATTCCAGCCTATGCATGAAGAGATAAAGGAAGAGCTAGAAGAGGCCTTCCATGAGGTGCTGGAATCCAGTTGGTATATCCGTGGAGGGCAATGCAGGAAATTTGAAGAAGAGTTCGCCGCTTACTGCGGAATGGACTATGCAGTTGGCGTTGGGAATGGGCTGGATGCAATTTCCTTAATCCTCCAGGCGTTGGGGATTGGCCCAGGGGATGAGGTCATCGTGCCTTCTAACACTTACATAGCAACAGCGCTGGCTGTTACCCTTGTAGGGGCTGCGCCCGTGTTTGTGGAGCCGGAATTGGCCAGCTACAATATAGACCCAGCAAGGATAGAAGAAAAAATATCTGCCCGGACGAAAGCAATTCTTCCTGTCCATTTATATGGGCGCGTAGCAGATATGGACCCTGTGATGGAAATTGCAGAGAAGCATGGGCTTTATGTGGTGGAGGACGCCGCACAGGCCCATGGAGCCACATACCGTGGAAAGAAGGCAGGGTCCTTTGGGATTGCGTCAGCGTTCAGTTTTTATCCAGGGAAGAACTTGGGGGCGTTAGGGGATGCGGGGGCAGTAGTCACGAACCAGGAATGGCTGAAAGAGAAGGTAAAGGCATTGGGGAATTATGGTTCGGATTATAAATACCACAATATCTACCTTGGGAGCAATTCCAGGCTGGATGAGCTGCAGGCTGCATTCTTGAGGAAAAAGTTAAAGCATTTGGACAGATGGAATAAGGCGCGGCAAGAAATAGCAACCAGGTATTTAAAAGGGATACGAAATAGCGAAGTTATCTTGCCGCAAAGCTCTGATAAGGTATATGGGCATGTATACCATGTTTTTTTGGTTCGATGCAGACGGCGGGGGGAGTTGGAAGGATATTTGAAGCAACATGGGGTCTCTACGTTAATCCATTATCCCATACCAATCCATTTACAAAAGGCGTACCATATGCTACAGATGTGCAGGGGCAGCTTGCCGTTGGCAGAAGAAATTTCAGACACAGCCCTTAGCCTTCCCCTTTATTATGGAATGAAACAGGAAGAGGTTGACTATATTATAAAAATGGTGAATGAATTTCATTAGGAGGTACATATGCAGGTTGTAAAATACGCATTTAGCCAACATGGGGATGAGCGGGGGCAATTGATTGCATTGGAAGAATATAGTGATATCCCCTTTGAGATAAAAAGGGTATACTATATGTATGATACAAAACCTGGGGTGAGGCGTGGGTACCATGCCCACAAAAATCTAGAGCAGATTTTGGTGTGCGTGCATGGGAGCTGCGATGTTTTGCTGGATAATGGGACAGAAAAAAAGATTGTTTCTTTGGAAAAGCCATACGAAGGCCTTTATGTCCCAAACGATATGTGGCGGGAGATGTATAACTTTTCAGAAGGGGCGGTCCTTCTGGTATTTGCCTCAGATATTTACAAAGAAGAGGATTATATCAGGGACTATGATGAATTTTTAAAGTTTGTGAAGAAGGGATCGGAGGAAAACCATGGTTAGTGTGATTGTGCCAGTCTATAATGGGGAAAAATATTTGAGGGAATGCATTGAATCCGTCCTGAACCAGACTTATCAGGATGTGCAGCTTGTGCTGGTGGACGATAAATCGCCAGACAATTCCATAGTGATAGAAAGGGAGTATGCACAAGCTTATCCAAATAGGGTGAAGCTGATTGAGTTGGAGGAGAATAAAGGGATTGGCAACGCCCTTAATACAGGGGTGGATGCGGCGGATGGCGAATACTTTATGGTTTATGGGGATGACGATTGGTTAGACCTTGACCTATGTGAAAAGGCAATGCGGGTAGCAGAGGAAAATGACAGCGATTTGGTGTGCGTCCCCAAAAAAGGTTGGATTCGGGGGAAAAGCGTTTTATACCGCACTATGCCAGAATGGTGCCTTGGGGATATGACATTAGAAAAAAGAAGGGCAGCCATTGTGCATCTTGCAAATGACGCTGCATTTGTATATATTGGGGCGATAAAGAAAGAATTTTTCGTGCAAAATGATTTAAGGTATTTAGACATTATTCCAGATGATATTCCTTTGCATCCTTTATATTTTGCGTATGCCAAGCATATCGGGATGATAGAAGGCAGCTATTATAATTATCGAATACATGATGCGTCAATGGCCCACCAGAAAAATGGGGAGCTTTATTTGAATATCCATAAAGCGGCAGTGCTGATGCGCGAGAGGTTTATGGAAAGGAATTTGTATGGGGAATTAAAAGAAGAGGTGGATTTTTGCTTTATTCTTGCAGGCTATTATTATACAATATTCAATTGCCTGGCAAGGTATGATAACCCGCCAGTGGAGTTGATGCACAAAGTTCGGGACTTGGTTCACGAAATGGTACCCGAGTATGCAGAGAATTATTATATCCCATTGTTTTGGGATCGGTGGAAATTAGAACTGCTCTTGGCAAATGACAAGTCGCCTGAGAAATTGGTGGAGCAGTTCCCAGACTGCGACGCATTTTTGGATATGTCCCATGATGGCGCTTTAAAAGGCATATTTGGGGAATGGGAGTTTGATAAATATATATCTGGGGAGCATAAAGAACAGGTGCAGAAAATGGTTCAATACCTAAGCTTGCAAGAGAAAGGTTCCTATTTTCTATGGAAAAGCCCTACAGAAAGCCCATTGTGCCAGAAAATATTGGAAATGCTCCCATTGCCTGAAATAGATGGGGGTGCAGAACAGAATCGAAACTTAGTGGTATTTTCCAAAAATGATAAGGTTGGCCAATATGCTGAGGAGAAAAATTGTAAGGTTGTAGAGCTGTTGCCTTATTTGAAATCTGGGATGCAGCCAGAGGTTTATTTAAAGGCGGCAGGGATAATAAAAGA
Organism: uncultured Lachnospiraceae bacterium; assembly: GCA_910585295.1. Taxonomy (GTDB): domain Bacteria; phylum Bacillota; class Clostridia; order Lachnospirales; family Lachnospiraceae; genus Petralouisia. The sequence continues at coordinate 12,402 of CAJUDE010000009.1, forward strand.
GCCATAAATTCATATTCTTAGAAGGGTTTATTAAAATGAGGGATATTGCAGATTACGAAGTAAAATACAAAGTGGAGCCATGTGAACAGTATCAGGTAAAGTACCGAAGGGAAAAAGTTATCTCAATATTAAAAGATTATAAACATGAGGTAATACTGGAGGTAGGGTGTGGTTTAGAGCCATTGTTTTTGTACTTTCAAGATTATAAAAAGATGATTGTCGTGGAGCCAGCAAAAAGCTTTATTACAGAGGCGAAAAAAAAGTTGGGGGGTAAAAACAACAATATTTTTTTTATAAATGGCATGTTAGAGGAGTCTGTAGGTCGGATAAAGGAAATCGGGGATGGGCTTGATTACATAATTGTGGGAAGCTTGCTCCACGAAGTGGAAGAGCCAGAAAAGCTGCTAAGGTCAATATATGAAATTTGTTCTGACAAAACGGTAGTCCATATAAATGTGCCAAATGCAAATTCTATCCACCGGTTATTAGCAAAAGAAATGGGGCTTATTAAGGATGTGCATGAATTGTCGGAGCTGCAGATTGAGATGCAAAGGCATAATGTGTTTGACTTAACGCAGCTCTGTGAATTTGTTGAATCGTACGGATTTCAGGTGATAGACAAAGGCGCTTATTTTCCGAAACTATTCAGCGCGAGGCAGATGGAAAAAATGTTGGATATAGGGATTGTGGATGAGACGATATTTGACGGCCTTAACAAAATGATAAGGTATCTACCAGAATTTGGCTCTGAAATATATGTGCAGGTGAAAAAGAAGGTGTGAAAGAAATGGCGGGAAATATTATTATTGTAGGCAATTCAGAATTTGCAGAAATTGCGTCTGAATATTTTAAGAAAGATTATGGTTATGAGACAGTGGCTTTTGCCGTTGATAAAGAATTCATTAGGGAAGACAGCTTATTGGGACATCCTGTTGTCGCATCTGATACATTAAGCGATATGTACCCTCCAGATAAAATAGACGGAGTATTTGTTGCAGCAGTGTATACGCAAATGAACCGGCTTAGGGAGCGCTTTTGTAAAGAATATAAGGAGAAAGGCTATCGCTTACTCTCATATGTAAGCCCCCATGCTTTTGTTTGGGAAAATGTCGAGATTGGGGAAAATGTCTTTATTTTTGAAGATAACACAGTGCAATACCATGTAAAGCTCCATGATAATGTAATATTGTGGAGTGGGAACCATATTGGACATAGCGCTGAGATAGGGAAAAATACATTTGTATCTTCCCATGTGGTTGTTTCTGGTTATACGAAGATAGGGAAAAATTGTTTTCTGGGGGTGAATTCTTGCTTAGGGAATAATATTACTTTTCCAGATGATTCTATTTTGGCGGCTGGCGCCGTAACAACATGTTCTTTTCAGGATAAAGGCAGGATATATGCAGGGAACCCAGCAAAAATAATGAAAAAAACGGCTTATGAATACTTTGGGGTGGACGAACAATGAAATTTAGGAAATAGGAGAATGTGGAAAAGTGGGTTAGGTTATACAGAGATAATTGAGGAATAGGCGTAGTAGTTGGTACGCCCCTCATATTAGCTGCCAATGGGGCGGGAGTGCAAGGAGCATAAGTTTATGTATAGGTTAGTATATATGGGGAGCTATATCCCAATGATTTTTGAGGCAGTTTGCAATTTTAAAGGAATTCAAGTGGTGGGGTTTATTCATGACCTTACCTTAGCAGAAGAGGATATTTGCGCAAATAGAGAGCATATTGAGAAAAGGCGCATACCTGAAATGACGCTGGATAAGGTTGAAGAGACTGCCCCTGATATCATTTTTCTGTGTGGTTATATGAAAATATTAAAGACAAATTTGCTTGACAAGTATTTATTTCTAAATATCCATGGAGGAATATTGCCAAAGTGGAGAGGGCTTAGTTGCAATAGCTGGTCGATTGTAAATGGAGAGGAAAAAATAGGATATAGCATCCACAGAGTCCGTGAGGAGCTTGACGATGGAGAATTATATAAAGTATTTTCTGTTACTTTGAATAGAAATGAAAAATATGGCGATGCCAGAAAAAGGTTAAAGCAGAAAGTATGTGAGGAGTTAGAGGATTGCTTTGTCCAGATCATTGAAGGCCGGCTGCTGCCAGTTGCTCAGGATAAAAGGGATATTGTATATACCACAAGATTTCGTAAGGAAGATGGAAAAATAACTGATTGGGACATTACCACAAGCAAATTAATGGGATTATACCGTGTATTGGGGTATCCTTATGGCAGCGGCATATTTATAACTATTAAGGGCGAGGAGTATGAAGTGCTGGAGATGGGGGAGGGAGAGGTTTCACCATCAATAGGAAGTAATGGGACAGTAGTTTTTGCATATGATGATGGTTCTGTGTTAATAAAAACGCTGGATACGGCTGTTAGGGTATACCAGTTGAGGAATAGCCTAGATGAGGTTATTATCCCAGGAAATATTTTGAAGATTGGCGCAAGGCTGTAAAGTTGCATAAAATTAGGAATAGTAAGGCATGGAGAAAAGTAAGAAATTAATTATTGTTGGTACAGGGGAATTTGGGGAAACTGCTTTTGAATATTTCAGCGCTGATTCAGCGTATGAGGTTGCTGGGTTTGCAGTCGAAAGTGAATTCAGGAAGGCAAACGAAATGATGGGATGCCCTGTAGTGGAATTTGAAGCCATGGAAACAATATTCCCTCCAATAGAATATGAAGCCTTTGTAGCAGTCACTTATATAAAACTGAATAGGGTCAGGATGAGGTTATTCCAAGAGTGTAAGAAAAAGGGCTATACCTGCGCATCCTTTGTCAGCCCCTATACATTTCGGTGGAATAATGTGGAAATTGGCGAGAATTGCTTTATCTTTGAAAACAACACTCTTCAGCGTAAAGTGAAAATAGGGGACAACGTAGTACTGCATAGTGGGAATACAATTAGCCATCAGACGGTGGTAGAAGACCATTGTTGGTTGGCTCCAGGGGGAAATATTGCTGGCTTATGTAACATTGGGAGAAGGTCATTCCTGGGGACAAACATAACATTGGGGGACAATGTATCCTTGGCAGAGGATACCGTTCTGGGTGCCGGCGCGGTGACGGTAAAAAGTTTAAAAGAGCCTGGCTTGGTATGGGTTGGATGCCCTGCAAAAAAGACGGGCAAGAGCGCATATGAACAGTTTCATATTTTAGAGGAAAATTTTTTGGGGGGGGTAAAAAGAAATGGAGTGGAAGAAGCGAGGATTAATATTTTGCCCTTCTGGAGAGCCAGAATGGATGGAGCAGTTTGCTATGCTTCCAACTCCTCTGATTCGGGGGGATGGAAGTTTAAGAGTTTATCTTGGGTTTTGCACAAAGGAAAATGTGGGGAGGATAGGGTATGTGGATGTTAGCCTAGAAAACCCAGGGAGAATTTTGGAAGTGAGCAAATCGCCTGTGCTAGACATAGGGCAAGACGGGTGTTTTGATGATAATGGGGTAGTCCCGGTTTCCATCTATCAAGAGGATGGGAAGGTATACTTGTACTATATCGGCTTCCAGCTTGGGGTTAAGGTGCCATATTATATGTTCTGTGGCCTCGCAGTCAGCCAGGATGGTGGGGATACTTTTTGCAGATATTCTAAAGCCCCAATTCTGGACAGGGCAGGCGATGAAGTGTATGCAAGGTGCGGCGTGCATGTAATGCGGGAGAATAAGATGTTTAAAATGTGGTACATTGGAAGTAACAAGGAGGGGTGGACGTTAAGCAATGGGGTGAAAAAACCCCTCTATATTATGAAATATATTGAATCTGAGGATGGCATACATTGGGGAAGGGGAAAAGAGCCAGTGGTTTGCATGGGCTACCAAAATGCAGATGAGCATGGTTTTGGCAGGCCATATGTGTGGAAGGAACAAGGCATGTACAAGATGCTGTATTCTGTTAGGACTTATTCCAGGGGATATTACATTGGATATGCAGAGTCGGTGGACGGCGTCCAATGGACTCGGAAGGATGAAGAAGCTGGCATTGGTTTATCTGATTCAGGGTGGGATAGTGAGAATTTAAGCTACCCATATTTGTACCATGCAGATGGAAAGACATATATGCTTTACAATGGGAATGGGTGTGGAAAAACTGGATTTGGTTATGCAGAGTTAGTTACAGAAGAAAATTAAAGTCAGGGGATAGAAACATGTCTTGGGAAATTATTAGATATGACAATAGCTATGAAGGCCAATGGGACAAATTTATCAAAGAAGAGTCTATGAATGGCACTTTTTTGCAAAGCAGGAAATTCTTTAACTACCATCCTAAAGGGAGGTTTGATGATTTTTCCTTGCTATTTTTCCATAAAGGGAAGGTTTGTGCAGTCTGTCCTGCCTGCAGGGTAAATGAGGATGGGAAATCTATCTTCTATTCTCATAAAGGCAGTACATATGGTGGGCTGATTTTTAATAAAAATTGTATCCGTTTGGAATTGATGGTAGAATTAATAGCCCGGCTTGAGAGGTATCTGGTAGATGAAGGGTTTGGCAAAATTATCCTAAAGCCTACGATTTCAATTTTATGCAGGTCTAAGGATGACGTTTTTGCATATGCCCTGCATATGGCTGGGTATCAGGAATACAGGGAATTGAATTTATACATTGATTATTCTGGGCTTTCAGAGAATATTTGCGCAGATTTTTCTAAACTGAAAAAGCGCCAAGTGAATAAATGTATCAGAGATGGCATGGCTTTCCGGGAGCTTGTAGAGGATGGGGAAATTTCCATGTTCCATTCCATTTTGTCAGAAAATTTAAAGAAATATGGGGCTTCTCCAGTCCATAGCGTGGAGGAGCTTTTGGACTTGAAGAGGAACCGCTTTCCTGAAAAAATTAAATTCTTTGGGGGTTACAGTAAAGAAGAATTATTGTCTGGAACGATGGTCTTTGAATTTCCGGAGGCTGGATGCGCCCATACGCAATACCTTGCGGCGAGGAAAACGGAAGGCGCGGCAAGCCCAATGAGTTTCATTTATTATTCTGTACTAAAGAGATATTTTGATTTGGGGTTTAAAACTTTATCTTGGGGAATTGCGACAGAACACAATGGAGCTGGCGTCAATTGGCCCTTGATGCGCAATAAAGAGGAATTTGGGAGCAGGCATTGTATTAATAGTATATTTGAAAAGGATCTTTTTGAATGTGAGATTAAGTAAGGAGTTTAGGGAACATGGGTGATAAGTTCAATATCTCAACAGATTTGTCAAAAATTAATCGGGGGGGGGTAGACAGCGCGGTTACAACAAACCGCATTGACTTGGGAAAGTCCGCCCCTTTGGATTGGCCGTTAGTGCTATACATAGAGCCGTCAGGGCATTGCAATTTTAAATGCAAGTTCTGTCCCCAAAGCCAGCATTCAGACCATATCATAAAAGATAATTTAAGTATGGGGACAGTGAAAAAAGTAGTTGGAGAACTAAATGGGCACAATGTAAAAGTAAAGAAAATAAGGTTTACTGGAATTGGCGAGCCATTGGTAAACCCAGATATTATCAATATCCTAAAATACATCAGGGAGCATCATGTTACAGACTGCATGGAATTGATTACAAATGGTAATTTGCTGAATGAAAGCGTATGTAAAGAACTTCCTCAATGCCTCGACATTATCAGAATTAGCATAGAGGGGCTAAGTGAAAAAGATTATGTTGAAGTGACAGGCAGCAAAGTTGATTTTGATACTTTAGTTTCAAAAATAAAAACGTTATATAGCCACCGTGGAACATGCAGGATATATATTAAAATCCATAGCAATGCAGTGCAGACACAAGAAAAGGCAAAGATGTTTTTTGATATATTTGGCACAATATGTGATGAAATTGGGATTGAAAACCTATCTGATATATGGCCAGGGTTTGAAAGCGAGTTATTCAGCAAAAATCAAAAGTTCAGGTATTCTTTGGATGGGGCTGGATTTGAAGCGCCTGTCCATCGGGAAGTCTGCCCACAGATCTTTAAGTCCTTGCAGATATACGCAAATGGCGATGTTGTGCCATGCTGTGTGGATTGGGAAAGGAAATTATGCATTGGCAATTTGAATGAAAAAAGCCTATATGAGATCTGGAAAGGAAAAGAGTTATTTGATTTAAGGATGAAGCATTTGAACCTGGAAAAAAACATGGTTTCAGTTTGCCAGGATTGTGTTGCAAATGATTATATGGAAGTAGATAACCTGGATCCAAATATAGAAGAGGTTAAGGCAAGGATGTTAGGAAAGGATAAGGAGTAAAAAATGGGTTTTACAGAATCGTTATTGGAAAAGATAGAAGAAGGAAGGAAGCATTCTGCCGCTAAACGGCTGCAGTGTGCGAAGAGTATTGTAATTTGGGGGACAGGCATTGCGGCAGGAATGGTGTATGGCAGGATAAAAGACCTAGGGATGGACATAAAATTTTTTGCGGAAAGCAACCAATCAGGCTCAGAAAAAGAATTTTGTCGGAAAGGTGTGAGAGGGATAGGTGATATTGCCCCAGATGATTTTGTTGTTATTGCAGCTAATTTTAAATATGCGATACATGAAAAGCTGCAAGCCGCAGGGATAAATAATTTTGCATATCTTGACCCCCATTTGTTCTGTAATGCTGCGGCAGGAAGCTTTGAACGCTTAGTCCAGGAAAACTCTGATAAGATAGACCAAGTTTATGGGATGTTAGAAGACCATATGTCCCAAAAGACATTTGAAAATATCCTTCTGCATCGGGCAGTCCATAATATTGAATTAATGGAAGAGATTTATGAGGAGCCGCCATATTTTGGGAATGACGTGATAGGGGAGGTAAGCGGGACATTTGTGGACTGCGGGGCATTCCAGGGGGATACGCTTCAGCAGTTTTTAGCCCAGGCATCGGGCAGTTATAAATATTTCGCAATAGAGCCAGAAGCATACAACTATAAGAAATTGACAGAATATTGCGAAGAAAATAAAATAGAACATGTAGTTTGCTTGAACCTGGGCGTATGGGACAAAAAGGAAAAACTCTATTTTTGTGGCGAGCAAGGGGCTGACACAGGGAAAATCATATCAGGTGGGAGCGAGGGCTCAACTATCATCAATGCAGACACATTAGACCATATAGTAGGCGCAGAAGATGTTAGTTTTGTGAAAATGGATATTGAAGGCGCAGAGCCTAACGCCCTGCTTGGCGGGCAGGCGGTGATTAAAGAAAATAAGCCAGTTTTGGCTATATCTGCGTATCATGAACCGGAGCATTTGTGGGAAATCCCGATTTTAATCAAATCTTTTTATCAGGGGTACCGTATTTGTTTCAGGCACCATAGTTGGAATGTGAGTGATACGTTATGTTATGCAATTGCTGATAAATAAAAGCAAATAGGAGGAATAAAGTGGGAACACAATTGAATAAAAATGAACAGGCAGGGAGAAATTATTTAAAAGAGAAAAAGCCATATGTATTTGAGAAGGTCTCTAAATTTACAGAGAAATACCAGCGTGGTGAGAGCATTGCGATTATCCAGCTTCAGTATAATTATATGTGCAATATGCTGTGTGAGCATTGCTCCATTGAGGCATATCAGAAAAACAGCGCAGGGAAACGCAGCCTTACCCCTGCCGATGTGGCAAACCTTGCAAAGCAGGCGGATGAGATGGGGCTGGCGCGGTTTGTAATTTCTGGCGGGGAGCCTACCACTTTCCCAGACTTGGATGAGCTGGTAGCAGCGATAGACCCAGAGAAATTTTATATCAATAGTGACTCTAATGGGTATCTGCTGGCTGAAAAAGCAGAGCATATGAAAAACATCGGCATTGACCGCATTCAGTTGAGCATTGACAGTTTAAATCCAGAAGAGCATGATGAGTTCCGCCGAAAACCAGGGGCATGGAAACGCGCCATGGAAGGGATTGACGAATGCCAGCGGATTGGGCTGCCATTGTATATCCAAACAGTTGTGACAAAACAAAGGCTGTATTCCGATGAATTTATCCAATTTCTGGAATATTTCAATAAACGGGGGTTAAATGTTTTCATTTCCTTTGCCAAACCAGTCGGCGCATATGCAGGGCATTTTGAAAGCATGGTGGATGAAAAGGATCTGGCGTATGAACGGGAACTGGAAAAGAAATATAACCTTTGCACACACTTAACGCCCGGGTATGGGCTTGACATGGGCTGCATCGGCGTGAAAGGGTTTGTGTCTGTCACACAGTATGGGGATGTCCAGCCTTGCCCTTATTTCCATTGCTCCATAGGGAATATATTTGAGGCTCCTTTCAAAGATATTATTGATACAGGGATGAAAATTAAGTATTTTGGGGAGCATGTGGATACCTGCCTTTTGGCTGCAGACCTCCCATGGGTAAAGAAGTATGTGGCGGATAAAATTTATGGAAGGCCAGTTCCGGTCCCGCATAATCAGGTATTCTCAGAAGAAGACATTACGAAGAACCCATATTGGAAAGAATTAAATAATTGAGATTGGATGCGGGGAGGCAGGAAAAGCTAAAATTTAGGCAGTAAAGTTTGCCTCAGTGATAAAGAGTTCAAGGATTAAAGGTGGAAAATACGAAATGGGCAGGGACAAAGTGCTTGTAACAGGAGGGACAGGCGTTACCGGGGTAGCATTGGCGCGGTATTTGCTGGAAAAAGGCAAAGATGTGACAGCCATTGTCAGGCCGGGCAGCAAGCGGCTCCGGTATCTGCCGAAACATCAAAATTTACATATTGCGCCATGCAATCTGGCTGATTACGGGCAAATTGGGATTCAGGAATTAGGCGGCGGCTATTCTGTCTTTTACCATCTTGCCTGGGATGGGTCGACAGGAAAAGAAAAAGTTGACAACCGCAATAACATGATGCTGCAGACTAGGAATATTGAATATGACCTTAATGCTGTGGAATTATGCAAAAGGATCGGCTGCCCTGTTTTTGTTGCAGCTGGCACGCAGGCCGAATATGGGCGGCATGGGTCTGCAATCCATGAGATGACAGAAACTCATCCTGAGAATGGGTATGGCTGCGCGAAACTTTGTGCAGGGCAAATGACTAGAATTTTGTGCCAAACGTATGGGATTCGCCATATCTGGGCAAGGCTTTTCAGCGTGTACGGCCCCTACGATGGAACGGAAAGCCTGATTTATACCAGTATGTTAAAATTAATGTCTGGGAAAAGCCCAGCTTATACTGCTGGCGAGCAAATCTGGGATTACCTGTATTCTTTTGATGCGGCCAAGGCCTTGGCCTTGCTAGGGGAAAAGGGAAGGGATGGGGAAATTTACTGTGTGGCGAATGGCAAGCCAGAGAGATTGCAGTCCTATATCCGCAAGCTCCATAATGTTGTAAATCCTAAGGCAGCGCCGCGGTTTGGGGAAATTCCCTACGCCCCGAACCAGGTAATGAGCCTGCAGGTTGATATTACGAAATTGCAAAAGGATACTGGGTTTGTGCCAGACTATACATTTGAGGAAGGCATTCGGGAAATTTATAACTGGAGCAAACTGGAGCTTCAGTTTTTAGGTAAAGAAAATGAATTCATTTGAATATTTGGAAGAGTTACTGCATAAGGAATTAAAGCCCCAGGAGGGGCTTCCAGAACCAGTTTTTGAATTTGTGTCATCTGTCACGCCAATGGTAAACGTGGATTTATTGGTCAGGGATAAGGGCGGCAGGATATTGCTGGCGTGGAGGGAAGATAAATTTTCAGGTAAGGTATGGCATATTCCGGGAGGGATTATAAGGTTTCAGGAGAGCATGGAAACTCGCATCCATAAAGTTGCGCAGCAGGAATTGGGCGCGGACGTCAGATGGAACGGGCAAATACTTGCAGTGAATGAACTTATGTCAGAACATCAGGAAAGAGGGCATTTTATCTCCTTTTTGGTAGAGTGCGAGTTGGTGGAATTTGAAAGGCTTAAAGTATTGGAGAAAATAGAAAAAGACCGGATAGCAGGGGAATTGTATTGGTTTTCAAAATGCCCCTGCAACTTTATCCCATGCCAGAAGGATATATATGGAAAGTATTTTATGGAAAGATAACGATAGTTGTTAGTTTACAGGAGGTAGGCTCGTGTGGCATAAAAGTATTTTGGATACAGTATTACAGCAGGTATTTGCTGGGGGAGGAGCAGGAACTCGCCGGCGTGCAGGTTAGTATGGAGGAGCCAAAGGAGCCGGACCTGGTGCTATACAATGACGGGGAAAAGACTCCAGAGGGGCAAGTAGGGGTTATTATGGAATTTATTGAGGCAAAAGGCAAAGCATTAGAAAGCAGGCAAGAAAAATGATGCAGAAATTATGTAGGTGCTGCGGTGGGAAAATCAGCGGCAAGCCGATATTATACTATCACGATATGCCGGGGATGGCGCAGAATTTTCCAGATGCAGGGCAGTTGTCAGAGGATACGGGCATGGAATTGGAATTATACCAGTGCAGCCATTGCGGCTTACTGCAGATTTTAGGGGAACCTGTGCCATATTACAAAGACGTGATCCGTGCGGCTGCTGTGTCAGACGAGGCGAAAGCTTACCGCTTAGAATATTTTCAGGAGTTTGTGGACAAACATGGGCTGGCTGGGAAGAAAGTGCTTGAAGTTGGGACTGGGAAGGGTGAATATCTGGAACTGATGGCGCAGACGGGCGTGGAGGCATATGGGATTGAACATGGCCGGGAAGCAGCAGGGGAATGTGTGGGGCATGGGCTGCATGTCACCTGTGAATTTATAGAGGATGCGAAGCAAAGATTGTCAAATGGGCCTTTTGATGGCTTCTTTATTATGAACTTTTTGGAGCACATCCCTGACCCCAATGAGTTTCTGCAGGGGATATGCCATAATTTATCAGACGGGGCGGTTGGGCTGGTGGAAGTCCCCAATATGGGCTTTATATTGAACAATGTGGTATTTTCTGAATTCATCGCAGACCACCTTATGTATTTTACAGCAGATACGTTAAGGCTGCTGTTGGAAAAAAACGGATTTGAGGTATTAGAATGCAATGTGGTATGGCATGATTACTGCCTGGCAGCAATTGTGAAAAAACGCCAGCCCCTCCAGTTAAATAATTTCTACGAAAAGCAGGAGCGTATTGCCCGGGACTTGAACCAATTTATTGACCAAAAACGGGAGGCAGGGAAAAAGGTTGCTGTGTGGGGCGCAGGCCATCAAGCGCTTGCAGTGGTAGCTTTATCAGGAATCAAAGGAAAACTTGAATTTGTAGTGGATTCTGCCCCATTTAAACAGAATAAATATACGCCGGGGACACATCTGTTAATTGTGGAGCCGGATGAGATACTTAGGAAAGGGATTGGGGCGGTTATCGTGATGGCGGCCAGTTATTCCGAAGAGGTTGCTTCTATCCTAAGGGAAAAATACCCCGATGTGGATGCAGCAGTCCTAAGGGAACAGTATTTGGAGGTGCTTAAGTGAAAGTAATTATTTTGGCAGGGGGCTTGCCAAGCACATTGATAGAAGAGGATGAGAAAATGCCAAAGCCCATGGCGGAGGTTGGCGGGAGGCCGTTGTTATGGCATATCATGAAGCAATATTCCAGCTATGGGTTTCGTGACTTTATGGTCTGTACCGGGTATAAAGGGGAAGTGATTAAAGATTATTTTATGAACTTTTATATCTACCAGTCAGACATTACTGTGGATTTACAGACCAATGAGGTGGAGATACACAGGAAACAGACGGAGGACTGGAAAGTGTCCGTGATAGACACGGGGCTGAATTCCACTGTGGTGCAGCGGCTGTACCAAATGAGGGATTATATTGACAAGGAACCCGTCTTGGCAACTTATGGGGATTGCTTATCAAATATTGATATCAGTGAGATGGTAAGGCAGCACAAAGAGTCCAGGGCCATTGCTACCTTTGCGCTGGCGCACCCAACCGGGCGTAATGAGATACTTTCGCTGAATGAAGATGGTTCCTATGAGGGGGTGAAAGCGGCAGGAAATAATGAAGACGCCTGGGTGAATGCCTGCAGCATGGTATTGGAGCCAGGCGCATTCCGGTATTTTGACCCGTATTTCCCCAGCCAGGCGGCTAATTTGATGGAGCGGGTGGCGCAGGAGGAGACGGTGCAGACATACCGGCACCATGGGTTCTGGTCGCCAGTGGAGACAATCCGTGATAAGACATGGCTGGAAACCCTCTGGGAGCAGGGCAGGGCGCCGTGGAAGGTCTGGGAGGGCTGACCGTTACGGCGCTTTTTACATAGTTATCGGAACATGGCTGGTTTATTCCCGCGAGCAATGAGCCAAGCAGCCGCGCTCGCGCGGATATTTGGAGAAATAGAAAATGTTTGTGTTATGCCGCATTTTTTATTATACTAGAAAGGGGAGTAAGGATTACAGCAGAAGGTTTGCGGAGGGCGTATGGGGAAATTTTGGTAAGAATTGCGAAGTGGAGGCAATGGCGTAATAAGGGCAGATTGGTTAAGGGAGTGGTACCTATGGCGAGGACGGCAGGAATTGGGCTTCAAGACTTTGAAGAAATCAGGATAAAGGATAATTTCTATGTGGATAAGACTGGGTTTATCAAGGAATGGTGGGAAGCCAATGACAGCGTTACATTAATTGCCCGTCCCAGGCGGTTTGGCAAAACGCTTGCCATAAGTATGGTGGAGAAGTTTTTTTCTGTTGCATATGCAGGCAGGCATGGGCTGTTTGAAGGGCTTACTGTCTGGGAAGATGGAAAATACCAGAGCCTTCAAGGAACCTACCCTGTGATATCATTTAGTTTTGCAGGGGTGAAGGAGACTTCCTTTCAGGAAGCAAGGAAGAATATTTGCTATATGATTGAAGAGCAGTATAACAGATATGGTTTTTTGCTGGATGGGAATGTATTGAATGAAAAAGAGAAAAAGTTTTTCCATAGCGTTTCGCCAGATATGGAGGATTATGCGGCGTCTTCCGCTTTACGGGCATTGTCTAGTTACCTTAGCCGGTTTTATGGGAAAAAAGTGATTATTCTGTTGGATGAATACGACACACCCATGCAGGAAGCTTATTTCTATGGATACTGGGAAGAACTCTCAGAATTTATCCGGGGGATTTTCCACTCTACATTTAAATCCAACCCATGGCTGGAACGTGCAATTATGACAGGGATTACCAGAGTAGGCAAAGAATCAATTTTTTCTGACTTAAATAACCTAAAAGTTGTCACGGCGACATCCGATGAGTATGCAGAATATTTTGGTTTTACAGAGCAAGAAGTTTTCTGCGCTTTGGAAGAATATGGGTTATCTGGACAGAAGCAAAAGGTAAAACGCTGGTATGATGGGTTTGTCTTTGGCAAAAAGGCAGATATCTATAACCCATGGTCTATCCTTAATTTCCTAAATACAGGGAAATTAGCCGCCTATTGGGCAAATACCAGCTCCAACAGCCTGGCGGGGAAATTGGTGCAGCAGGCTGGCAGGGAAGTGAAAAAATCCTTTGAGCTTCTATTGCGCGGGGAGCATTTATTTGTGCCAATTGACGAGCAGGTTGTGTATAACCAATTAGATAGGAATGAATATGCCATCTGGAGCTTGTTCCTTGCAAGCGGCTATTTGAAAGCGTTAAGTTATGAGGAATATGGTTCCTGCGAAGGCTCCATGCCAAGGTATGAGCTGGCGGTGACAAACTATGAAGTGAGGGTTATGTTTGAAAATATTGTCCGCGGGTGGTTTTGCGGCAATATTTCAGATTATAATGATTTTATTCAGGCGCTGCTGCAGGGGAACGTAAATGCAATGAATGAATATATGAACCGGGTGAGCTGTGAGACATTCAGCTATTTTGACACAGGGAAGCATCCATCGAAGGCGGCGGAGCCAGAGCGGTTTTACCATGGGTTTGTCCTAGGATTAATGGTGGAATTGAGGGATTTGTATGCAATTACCTCTAACCGGGAAAGCGGGTTTGGAAGGTATGACGTCCTGCTGGAACCCAAAAACCAGGGGGAAGATGCAATGATTTTGGAATTTAAAGTACAGGATACAGGGAGTGAAAAGAGCCTGGAAGATACGGTGCAGGCTGCTTTGGGGCAGATAGAAAAGAAGGGCTATGCTGCAGCATTGACGGCGAAAGGGATACCCCAAAAGCATATCCGAAAATATGGATTTGCGTTTTGCGGCAAGCAAGTCTTAATTGGCACAAGTTAAACAATGATAGGATACCTGGATGGTATAGGGACAAGCAGGAGGCTTCTAAAGATAACATGTCTGATTTTTTAGAATTTTTCAAAGGGAAAAAAATATTAATTACAGGGCATACCGGGTTTAAGGGGAGCTGGCTTTGCGCAATGCTAAAGATGGCGGGGGCAGAGGTGGTTGGCTATGCCTTACAGCCCCCAGAAGGGGAAAACCTTTTTACCTTATCTGGCGCGGGCCAGGGAATAGTTTCGATAGAAGGGGACGTCCGGGATTACCATGGGCTGCAAGCGGCATTTGAGAAATACCGGCCTGAGCTGGCGGTGCATATGGCGGCGCAGCCTATCGTACGGGAAAGCTATGAAAACCCAGTCTATACCTATGAAACCAATGTCATGGGGACGGTGAATTTCTTAGAGTGCGTGCGTAAAACGCCGGGCGTGGTATCTGCCTTGAATGTGACGACTGACAAAGTATACGAAAACAGGGAATGGGAATGGGGGTACCGGGAGACGGACCCACTGGACGGCTACGACCCATATTCTAACAGCAAGTCCTGCTCTGAGCTTGTCACCCACAGCTATAAGAAATCTTTTTTGGACGGCATGGGGGTTGCCGTGTCCACGGCAAGGGCAGGCAACGTGATTGGCGGCGGCGATTTTGCCAAAGACCGGATTATCCCAGACTGTATCCGCGCTGCTTTGGCAGGCGAGGCGGTTGCCATTAGGAACCCGTATTCCATCCGTCCCTTCCAGCATGTGCTGGAACCTTTGGCTGCATACTTAATGATTTTACAAAGCCAGGCAAAATCCCCGGAAAAACAAGGGTATTATAATGTTGGCCCTGAGGAGCAGGACTGCGTTTCCACTGGCAGGCTGGCGGATATTTTCTGCCGTTGTTGGGGGGATGGGGCTTCCTGGGACAATGTTTCTGTTGAAGGCCCCCATGAGGCGGCTTTTTTAAAGCTGGACTGCTCAAAACTGAAAGGGCAAATTGGCTGGAAGCCCAAGTGGCATATCGGGCAGGCTGTGGAAAAGACGGTAGAATGGGCCAGGGTTTACCAAAGCCATGGGGATGTCAGGGCATGTATGGAACAACAGATCAAAGAATTTATGGCAGAAGAGCAGAGAATATGAAAGTAGTGATTTTAGCAGGCGGGAAGGGGACCAGAATCAGCGAAGAATCCAGGCTGCGCCCCAAGCCTATGGTGGAAATTGGCGGCAAGCCCATACTGTGGCATATTATGCGGCAATATGCGTCCTTTGGGTTCCAGGAATTTGTGGTATGCTGTGGGTATAAAGGGCATATGATCAAAGAATATTTTGTAAACTATTACCGGCATAACAGCCAGGTGGAAATCCATTTACAGAACCAGAAGGCGCAGGTGTTAGAAGGCAACAGCGAGCCATGGAAGGTGACGTTAGTAAATACTGGGCTTGAAACGTTAACGGCTGGAAGGGTTTTAAGGGCCAGGGAATACATAGGGGAAGAGCCGTTTTTACTGACGTATGGCGACGGGGTGTCCGACGTCAATATCCAAGAATTGGTTCAGTTCCATAAAAGGCAGAAACGTATAGCGACGATATCCACCATTCAGCCAGAAGGGCGATTTGGCGCGCTGTGCCTGGATGCAGCAGGGGAATCTGTCACTGGCTTTCGGGAGAAGGCCAGGGAAGACCAGCCCTGGGTCAACATTGGGTTTATGGTGATGGAGCCGGAAGTATACCAGTACCTTGGGGATGGAAGCGAGATGCTGGAGCGGGGGCCATTTGAAAAACTTGCCGCGGACGGTGAGATGGCAGCATACAAGCACAAGGGGTTTTGGTCCCCCATGGACAATATGCACGACAGGGAGTATCTGGAGAATTTGTGGGATACCCAAAAGGCGCCTTGGAAGGTTTAAGGGTACGGAGGTCTGAATGGAAAAAATAAAAATCTATACAATTACCCATAAAAAGTTCACATGCCCCAGGGACACGATTTACCACCCGCTCCATGTAGGGCATGCCCTAGCTAAAGATTTGGGGTATCCTGGGGATGACGTTGGGGAGAATATTTCCGAAAAAAATTGTTATTACAGTGAATTGACAGGGCTGTATTGGATCTGGAAAAATGAAAAAGACGCAGAGTATTTGGGGCTATGCCATTATCGGCGGTATTTTGTGAACCAGGATGGGTTTACCATGAATGAAACCGAATATATGGATATCTTGTCAAAGCATGATGTGATTGTCTCCTGCCCCCGGATGGTGGAGGGGAGTTATTACGAAGAGTATAAAAGCGCCCATTCCATTGAAAACCTTGAGAAAACAGGGGAAGTCCTCCGTGAACTGTTCCCGGATTATGCAGAGGATTTTGCGCAGGTGGTCCATGGGAAAAAACTGTATATCGGCAATTTATTTGCGGCTCCAAGGAAGCTGTTTTGCGCTTATGCAGAATGGCTCTTTGCCATTTTTTTTGAACTGGAAAAACGCATTGACGTGGATTCTTATGATGAATACCATAAAAGGGTGTTTGGGTTTTTGGCGGAGGAACTCCTTATGGTATGGGTACGCCACAATAAGCTGGATTATTATGAATGCAGGTTTGGCTGTACCCAGGAAAAAGCTGAAACATTGGAGTTAAAGCACAAGCTCAGGGAATTGGTGGCTCAGCAGAAGTTTACAGAGGCAAGGGAATGGTTTTATGGCACATTAGAAAAGCGGCCGGACGTGGTGTTGGAGGTGTCAGATATTTCCCAGGAATTAGAGCCAATGATACAGATTATCCATACATGCGAGCAGGAACAGGCGCTTGGGCTGCCCTGTATGGCTGAATTGTCTTTGGACTTGAATGTGCTGCTGACCCATCATAAGGTCTTAAAGCAGATTATATGGAATATTTCCTGCGGGGCGGAGAGCGAAAAGGAAATCTCTTACCTGATAGATTCCCATGCGTCCTGGGCTGCTATTATGATGGTATTGCTGAACCAACCGGAATATGGCGGGCAGTTAGTCCCATTGCTGAACCGGCTGGCGGAAGTCTTTTACGGGCATGGGGCTTATGGGAACGCCGGGGCATTTTTGGAACAGGCGCTGCAGCGTGAGCCGGATAACCCAAAGACATTGGAGAATGTAAGAAAAATGGCAGGGGAAGGGTAAAGGCATGGCAGAAAAGGTATTGGTATTAGAGCATAAATCCTTTGGCATGGTGGATGCGATAGAGGCATTCCGGGAAAATGGGTATGAGGTCCATACGTTTTCCCATCAGGATTTATATGAACATAACAGCGAAGGCTTTGACAGGGCGTTTGAAGAAGCTATTGGGGCATGTTTCCCAGACTATGTATTTTCTTTGAACTATTACCCTATTTTGTCCAAAAACTGCAACAGACACAATATAAAATATATTTCCCTGGTGTATGACAGCCCGCTTATTGCATTATACACTTATACGGTTATATTTCCCTGCAATTATATTTTCCTTTTTGACAGCGCCATGTACCTGGAATTTAAAAAAGAGCATATTGACACCGTGTACTATATGCCCCTTCCAGTTAATGCAGCGCGTTATAGCCGCATGCAGTTATCGGATATTGGCGAAGAGGCAAGGGAATATTTAAGCGGCGAGGTGTCCTTTGTAGGGGCTTTGTACAATGAATCCCATAACCTTTATGACAGGAAAGCGGCAGAGATGCCGGAGTATACCAGAGGTTACCTGGAGGGCATTATGGCAGCCCAGCGGAACGTATATGGCTATTATTTTGTGCAGGAGCTTCTTAAGCCTGAGATTGTGGAGTCCTGGAATAAGGTCAGCCCATATGAGCCTGCGGCGGACAGCGTGGCCACTCGGGAATATGTGTATGCCCACTATTTTCTAGCCAGGAAGATTACGGAGCTGGAGCGGGCGGAACTGTTAAAAAGCGTTTCGGAGCGTTTTGCATTGTCATTGTTTACCCACAAGGAACCTGCTGACATGCCGCATGCGCTATTTAAAGGCGCCATTGATTATTATGATGTGATGCCTTATGTTTTTAAAGGGAGCAAGATTAATTTAAACATTACCCTGCGCAGCATCCGGTCAGGCATCCCATTGCGGGCGATGGACATTATGGGCGCGGGCGGGTTTTTGCTGACGAATTACCAAGAGGATTTCTTACGCCATTTTGAGCCAGGCAGTGATTTTGTTTATTTTACAGATAAATCGGATATGCTGGCAAAAATTGATTATTACCTGAGCCATGACAAGGAGCGGGTGGAAATTGCAGCCAATGGGAACCGCAAAGTGAAAGAATTCCACAATTACCCAAGGGCTGTTAAGGAAATGATGGAAGTTGTAAATGGGCAAGGGACGCAATAAGGAGATAAATTATGTTTGAAAATAAGACTGAGGCAGAGGCAAGGGAAGAAATCCTTGGCATGGTGGAAGCATATTATGGGAAATACCACCGCAAGGAGGGAGGATATCAGGAGGGGCAGAAAATCCCTTACGCTTCCAGGGTCTATGACCAGCAGGAAATGAAAAACCTGGTGGACAGCGCCCTGGAGTTCTGGCTGACTTCCGGGCGGTACACAGGACAATTTGAGGCTGGGCTGGCAGAATATATTGGGGTGCGCCATTGTTCCCTTGTGAATTCTGGCTCTTCTGCAAACCTGTTGGCGTTTATGGCGCTTACTTCACCACTGCTGGGGGAGCGGAGGGTACGCCCGGGGGATGAAGTGATTACTGTTGCGGCAGGGTTTCCCACTACGGTAACGCCTTGCATCCAATTTGGCGCAGTCCCAGTGTTTGTGGATGTGTCAATCCCACAGTATAATATTGATGTAAGCCAATTAGGGCAGGCGCTGTCTGATAAGACAAAGGCAGTGATGGCTGCCCATACCCTGGGCAATCCTTTTGACTTGAAGGCAGTGCGGGAATTTTGCGATAAGCATGGGCTGTGGCTGATAGAGGATAATTGCGATGCGTTAGGCAGCGAGTACTGCATGGATGGGGAATGGAAAAAAACGGGTGCGGTTGGGGATATTGGGACCAGCAGCTTCTACCCGCCCCACCATATGACCATGGGGGAGGGGGGAGCCGTGTATACAGACAATGCCCTCCTGCACAAAATTATCCGCTCCCTCCGGGACTGGGGGCGCGACTGCATGTGCAATTCCGGCCAGGACAATTTGTGCGGGCGGCGCTTTGCCGGGCAGTATGGGGAGCTTCCGGCGGGGTATGACCATAAATATGTGTACTCCCATTTTGGGTACAACCTGAAAGCCACAGATATGCAGGCGGCGATTGGGTGCGCCCAGTTAAAGAAGCTTCCGGGGTTTGTAGAGAAAAGAAAAGAAAATTTCGCCCTTTTAAGGGAACTGCTGGCAGGGACAGAAGATAAATTAATCCTCCCTGAAGCCTGCCCAGGCTCAAAGCCTTCCTGGTTTGGATTTCTAATTACCTGCCGGGAAGGGGCGGATAAAAATAAAATTGTCAGGCATTTGGAAGGGCATGGCATCCAGACTAGGATGTTGTTTTCCGGCAACCTAATCAAGCAGCCGTGCTTTGATGGGATGCGGGGCAGCCAGAAAGGGTATCGGATGGTTGGTTCGCTGGAACATACAGACCAGATTATGGAGCATAGCTTCTGGGTTGGGGTCTATCCAGGCATGGAGCCAGGAATGGTTCAGTATATGGCGAAAATGATCCGGGAGGCAATCGGCGAATGAAAAATATTCTATTGGTGAAAGGGGAATCCCAATACGGGGCCATGCGCAATTATATTGATGAGTTTGCGTCCTCCCTGCGTAAGCTGGGGTGCAACACTTGTGTGCTGGACGGTTTATCCCCAGGGTTCCCAGTCCGGTACCAGCAAATGCTTTCCACGTTCGCCT
This sequence comes from uncultured Lachnospiraceae bacterium, assembly GCA_910585295.1. Lineage (GTDB taxonomy): Bacteria > Bacillota > Clostridia > Lachnospirales > Lachnospiraceae > Petralouisia. The sequence continues at coordinate 32,367 of CAJUDE010000009.1, forward strand.
TTGACGCGGCGGTGGATTGCAATGGGGTGCTGCTGGAGGGGTATATAGAAAGCTTGCCGCCCAATGCCATCCATGTGATTTATACCTGCGACCACCCTAGGAAGCTGAACCAAAGGCTGGGGCAGGTGGATGCCAGGACAATCGTTTTTAGCTGCGATAACGGCTTCTGTGATTATATGGGGCGGTTTTACCCAATGGTAGGGCATAAAGGGTTTGTGCCGCTGTCTGGCAGCTTTTACCCGAAATGCGTGCCTTATGGCGAACGGTCAATCGACATTTTATTCACAGGAAGCTATGAGGACCCACAGAAGGTTAAAGAGCAGGCGCTGGGGCTTTTTGACGGCGTGCTGGCACAGTTTATGGCTAGTATGCTAAAAGACATTATCGCAAACCCACAGCATACCATATCGGACTGCCTGGCGAGGGCTTTGGAAGACTATAATTTAGAGATAGACGGCCAGGAATTTAATGAGCTGGTTGGGGAGTTTATGGATGCAGACCGGTATGCCAGGTTCTATTATAGGGACAAATTGATCCGTACTTTGCTTGGGGCTGGATTGGAAGTCCATGTGTTTGGGAACGGATGGGGGCAATTCCATTCTGAGCATAAGGAAAGGCTGGTTGTCCATCCAGGAGGGCTGTATGCGGCTCAAAAGGCGTTGGCGGACGCCAAAATTGCCCTGAATGTGCTGCCATGGTTTAAGGATGGCTTCCAGGAGCGCATAGCGTCCGCAATGTTAAGCAAGGCAGTTGCCGTGACAGACAGCAGCAAATTCATCAATGAAAATTTTAAGGATAACAAGGAATTGCTGATATATGCGCTGACGGATATGGAGGAAGTGGCGGAGCGCGTCAAGTATTTGCTTTCACACCCGAAAGAGGCGGCTGAAATTGCAGAACAAGGGTACCAGAAAGCGCAAAGCCATACCTGGGGCTGCCGTGTGCGGCAGATGCTGGATATGATAGAAGAAGAGTTTGGCGTCCCTTTTATTCAGGAAGGGCAGGGAAGGAAGCTGGAACTGGAAGTAAGGTACCCAAATTTACGCTCAATCGTGTTGGACGCAATTAATGAACTGTCAAATATGGTGTCTTTTGCAGAGCAGGATTTGGCAAAAATAGAAGATTTATCACAGACAGACCTAAAAGCGCTGACAGATAAATTTGAATATTTTACTCAATTGGCGGCATGGCAGATGAATGGGCTGGATATGGATAAGTTTGTCTGGGACTGCCTTCAAGGGTGCGGCGGGACGGTTCCAGATTATGTATTGCGGTTATTTGTGATGCAGTGCAAAGCGCTGATGAGCGGCTTGCTGGCGCATGAAAACAATTTCCGGTTTGATACAATCAAAAGCCAGGAAGAGCAAATCAGGAAATTACAAGAAGAACTGGCAGCCAAGGCGGCAGAAGGATAGGGGAAACAATGCAGGAATTAATATTAATTGGCTCGGGAGGGTGCATGCGGGAAATCCTCTGGCAGATTGTGGAACTGAACAAAGAACAACCTAGTTGGGATGTGCTTGGGTATGTGGACCGCCAGCCCTCAACCAGCCATGGCAGCCCAGATATCCAGGTAGGCGGCGCCTGCTGCCCTTATTTGGGGGATGACAGTTACCTGTTGTCTGGGCAGGCGGCTGCCAATGTGGCAATCACCGTAGGGGAACCAGGGCTGCGCAAGAAAATAGCAGAAAACCTCAAAAAGAACCAGAATATCCATTTCCCGAACCTGATATTGGGCAACGCCAAAATCTGTTCGGATGTGGGCATGGGGCAGGGATGCATAGTGTCCATGGACTGCCGCGTCTCCACGAATGTTGTGCTGGGTGATTTTGTTTTTCTGAATATTGGGGCGGTTGTATGCCATGACGGGAGGATTGGAAGCTATACCACCTTAAGCCCAGGCGCAAGGACTGCCGGGCAGGTGGCGGTTGGGCAGCTCTGTGAATTAGGGATGGGGGCAAATGTGATACAAGGGATTCAAATTGGGAACAATGCCATTGCCGGGGCTGGAAGCGTAGTCGTAAAAGATGTCGAAGGCGGCTGCACCGTTGCAGGCGTCCCGGCAAGGCGGATCAAATAGCTGAGGGATTAAAATATGGGCGTTAAAATAATTGCAGAGGCAGGAGTGAACCATAATGGGAGCCTGAAAACGGCAAAACAAATGGTTCTGGCTGCAAAGGGGGCAGGGGCGGATTACGTTAAGTTCCAGACCTTTTGCCCGGAAAAACTGGTGTCAAAATATGCCGGTAAGGCAGAATACCAGAAGCAGGCCACAGGGGCCAAGGAAAGCCAGTTAGAGATGTTAGGGAGGCTGGCGTTAAGCCAGGAGGATTTTAAGGAACTAAAAGAATATTGCAGCCGGCAGGGCATAGGTTTCCTTTCCACGCCGTTTGATATTGAGAGCATCCATTTTTTGGACAAGCTGGGCATGGACTTTTGGAAACTGCCTTCTGGGGAACTTACCAACCTTCCATACCTGTTGGAGGTCGCAAAGACAGGAAAACCTGTGGTGATGTCTACGGGAATGTGCAGGCTAGAGGAAGTGAAGGCGTCCGTGGATGCCTTACAGCGGGCAGGGGCAGGGGAGCTTACATTGCTGCATTGCAATACGGAGTACCCAACCCCTATGGTGGATGTGAACCTGCGGGCTATGGCTGCGCTCCATAACGCCTGTTCCCTTCCAGTGGGGTATTCCGACCATACCCTAGGCATAGAAATCCCTATTGCGGCGGCGGCTTTAGGGGCGTCGGTGATTGAAAAGCATTTTACCTTAGACAGGGCAATGGAGGGACCAGACCATCGGGCAAGCTTGGAGCCGGAAGAACTAAAAGCCATGGCGCTGGCTATCCGCAATGTGGAGCTGGCGCTGGGCAGCGGGGAGAAGGAACCCTCCCCTTCGGAAAAAAAGAATATTACGGCGGCAAGGAAAAGCATTGTGGCAAACTGCCAGATTAAAAAGGGCGAAATATTTACAGAAAAGAACCTGGCTGCCAAAAGGCCGGGCAACGGGATTTCCCCCATGCGGTGGTTTGAATTGCTTGGGCAGGCTGCAGAACGGGATTTTGAGCCGGATGAACTAATTACAAAGAAAGAGTGGGGGCGGCTATGAAGAAAATATGCGTTATAACTGCCACCCGGGCAGAATATGGCTTGTTAAAGCCGTTGGTGAAGCAATTAATGCGCACCCCGGGGCTTGAAACCCAGTTGGTTGCCACAGGGGCGCATCTGGTGGAAAGCCTGGGCAATACCTGGCAGGAAATTGAAAAAGACAATATCGGCATATATAAGAAAATCCCAATCCAGTCACAAGGGGATGAAAGTTACCATGCCACCCTGACAATGGCAAATGCGCTGGTGCAATTTGGCAAATATTTCCAGGAGGAGAAGCCGGACCTGTTGGTTGTGCTGGGGGATCGGACAGAACTCCTTGCTTTTTGCGCGGCGGCGGTAAATGAGCATATCCCAATCGCCCATATCCATGGCGGGGAGCTGACCCAGGGCGCGGTTGACGACAGCATACGCCATGCGGTAACGAAAATGAGCTACCTGCATTTCACTTCCACAGAGGAATACCGAAAGAGGGTTATCCAGATGGGGGAAGAGCCAGGGCGCGTCTACCATGTAGGCGCGCTGGGGGTGGAAAATATTTTAAATGAGGAGTTATTGTCCCGGGAACTGCTAGAGTGCGCCGCAGGGTTTCCGGCGTCCCAGGATTATGCGGTGGTGACGTTCCATCCAGTGACTTTAGAGCCAGATACGGCAATTGGCCAGGTAAAGGAATTGTTTGCCGCAATGCAGGCAAAGCCGGAACTGTTTTATTTGATTACAAAAGCCAATGCAGACGCGGGCGGCAGGGCAATCAATGAATTTATGGAGCATATGTCCGCAAACTGCCCCAATATGAAGCTGGTGGCGTCCCTTGGGGTGAAACGGTATTTAAGCGCCGTAAAATATGCCAGGTTTGTGCTGGGCAATTCCTCTAGCGGGATTATTGAGGCCCCTTCCCTGGGAGTCCCCACCGTGAATATCGGGGACAGGCAAAAAGGCAGGATTATGGCAGGCAGCGTGCTATGCTGCGAGCCAGAAAAAAAGCGGATACTGGCAGCTATGGAACAGGCCATGCATATGGCTGGGGGGCGGTGGGAAAACCCTTATGGGGATGGCGGCACATCAAGGAAAATTGTAAGTGTGCTAAAGGGATGGCTGGAAGAAGGCAGGATAGATTTAAAGAAAAAATTTTATGACATACCATGGAACGGGGACAAACTATGAAGAATATTGCAGTGATCCCAGCCCGCAGCGGGTCAAAGGGGTTGAAAGACAAAAATATTAAATTGCTGAACCATAAGCCGTTGATGGTTTATTCCATCGAGGCGGCGCTACAGTCGGGCCTTTATGACTGTGTGCATGTCTCCACAGACAGCAGGCAATACGCTGAGGTTGCCATGGAGCATGGCGCAGAAGTCCCATTTTTAAGGAGTGGGGAGTTATCTTCTGACCTGGCGTCCACCTGGGATGTTATGAGGTTTGTGGTGGAGGAGTATGGGCGGCTGGGGAAGTCCTTTGACACCCTGACGGTGCTTCAGCCTACATCGCCGTTAAGGACATCCCAGGATATCCAGAATGCCTACCAAATTTTTCAAAAAAAACATGCAGGCAGCGTTGTATCGGTCTGCGAGGTGGAGCATTCCCCACTGTGGTGCAATACTTTGCCGGAAGATGGCTGTTTACAGGGGTTTTTAAAGGAAGAGGCCAATGGGCCAAGGCAGAAGCTTTCTGCCTATTACCGGGTCAATGGGGCGATTTATATTACGGACGTCCGCTTGATGATGGAACGGGGAAGTTTGTATGGCGAGCATGGGTATGCTTATGTGATGTCAAAGGAGCATTCTGTGGATATTGACGATAAACTGGACTTTGCAATGGCGGAATTTTTGATTGGCGCTGTGGAAAGTATTGGCAGATAATGAAATCTTTTTGGCCAGCCGATAATGAAAGAAAGGCCTTGCATGAAAAGTTTTCGTGAGGCAGAAGATAAGGCCTGCCATGGAGGGCAGGGGGCAAACAGGAGGTTTCCCAGAATGAAGAATGAACACCTGAATGGTTTTTTAATCACGCAGAAAGCCACTGTTGTAGAGGCTATGCAAAAAATTGACTTAAATGCCAAGGGGATTTTATTTGTAGTGGATGAAAAAGAGGGGCTGGTAGGAGCCATTACCGATGGCGATATCCGAAGATGGCTGATTAAGACTGGGAACCTGCAGGAAGCAGTCCAAAAGATTATGAACAAAAACCCAAAGGCCATCTATTGCAAAGACCAAAAATCAGCAAAAGAATTTATGGAGAAATATGTAATCACCGCATTGCCGGTTGTGACTGCAGATAACCATATTGCCGACATTATTTTTAAAGAAGAGGGCGTCCCAGCAAAGGCAAATGAGCCGAAACTGCTCCATAACGTCCCAGTGGTGATTATGGCGGGCGGGCGTGGGACCAGGCTTTACCCATTTACAAAGATATTGCCAAAGCCGCTGATACCGATTGGGGACATCCCTATTATGGAGCGGATTATAGATGCGTTCCGTAAGTTTGGCGTAAGGGAATTTTATGCTACCGTAAATTACAGGAAAAGCATGATTAAATCATATTTTTCAGAATCGGCTGCAGATTACCAGTTGAACTATGTGGAAGAAGATAAGCCTTTGGGGACTGCTGGCAGCCTTAGGTTAATGGAAGAAACCCCTAAGGGGCCGTTTATTGTGACAAATTGCGATATCTTAATCCATGCCGATTATGCGGATATTTACCGACACCATTTAGAAACAGGCAATGAGCTTACAATTGTAACGGCGCTAAAAAATATTGTGGTTCCCTATGGGGTAATCCATTCCAGTGGGAATGGCAGGATTAATTCCATGGAGGAAAAGCCAAAGCTGTCTTATTTTGTCAATACCGGGATGTACATACTAAATGGGAGCCTGATACAGGAAATACCAGAAGGCGCATTTTTCCATATGACAGATTTGGCGGATAAGCTCCTGCAGGAGGGGCGCAGCGTTGGGATGTACCCAATCAGTGAAGAATCTTTCCTAGATATGGGGGAATTTGAGGAAATGCGCCGTATGGAGGAGAAACTGAATTTAAAATCAGAATAGAGAAAGGGCATTGCAGATGAAAAAAGTGTTAGTAACTGGGGCGGATGGCTTTATTGGGAGCCATTTGACGGAGAGTTTGTTGGAGAGAGGGTATGAGGTAAAGGCATTTGCATTTTACAATTCCTTCAATACATGGGGATGGCTGGACAGCTTCCCCAAAGATAAGCGAAAAGAAATTGAAGTGTTTACCGGGGATATCCGCGACCCCAATGGAGTGCGTGAAGCCATGAAGGGGATGGACGCAGTGTTCCACCTTGCGGCGTTGATTGCGATTCCCTTTAGCTACCATTCCCCGGATTCCTATGTGGATACGAATATCAAAGGCACCTTGAATGTATTGCAGGCAGCGAGGAATTTGGGTACGGGCAGGGTCTTGGTGACGTCAACCTCTGAGGTGTATGGGACCGCCCAATATGTGCCGATTGATGAGAAACACCCTTACCAGGGGCAATCCCCCTATTCTGCCACGAAAATCGGGGCAGACCGTTTGGCAGAAAGCTTCTACCGGAGTTTCCAGATGCCAATTTCCATTGTACGCCCATTTAATACATTTGGGCCAAGGCAGTCTGCCAGGGCAGTGATCCCAACCATTATTTCCCAGCTTTTGGCAGGGAAGGAAGAGATACAGTTAGGGTCTTTAACGCCTACGAGGGATTTTAACTATGTTAAAGATACAGCGGCAGGGTTTATTGCCATTGCGGAATCTGGTAAGACAATAGGGGAGGAAATCAATATTGCTACCCAGCAAGAAATTTCCATCGGGGATTTGGCGAAAGAAATCATTTCCCAGATTAATCCAAAGGCAAAGGTTGTCTGTGACGAGCAACGCCTGCGCCCGGAAAAAAGCGAGGTAAACCGCCTGCTAGGATCTAACCAGAAAATAAAAGAGCTGACCGATTGGAAGCAGCAATACACATTTGCACAGGGGATAGCGGAAACAATTGCATGGATGCGGGAGAACCTGAATGCATACAAAACGGATATTTATAATATATAATAGTAAGGGACAGATATGGACATATTATTTTACCGATACAACAGCATTTGTGAGCCGGATGTGATTCGGGTCATGGAGCGGCTTGGCCATACGGTCGCTGAAATTACAGAAGAGATGACCAATAAGGAACTTGGGCCTAAAGGGCAGATGGACCTTGTAAGTGAAGCCCTGAAAAGGAAGGCGTACCACTTTGTTTTCAGTATTAATTTTTTTCCAGTAGTATCTGAGGTATGCAATATTTTCCATGTGCCGTATGCCTGCTGGATTGTGGACAGCCCAGTGATGGAGCTGTATTCCCATTCCATCAAAAATCCCTGGAACAGGGTGTTCCTGTTTGACTATGGGCTGTATGAGGAATTCCACCAAAAGAACCCAGAAGGGATTTTCTATTTGCCTTTGGGGGCGGATTATGCCAGGTTAGATGCGCTGATGGAGACAATTACAGAGGAAGAGAAAGAGAAATTTTCAGCAGACGTTTCTTTTATTGGCTCCCTATACACAGAGAAATGCCCCTATAACCAATTGCAGGGGGACACCTACTTAAAAGGGTATCTGGATGGTGTAATTGAGGCGCAATTAAAGGTATATGGGTACAATTTCCTGGAAGAGTGCATTACAGATGGGATACTGAAAGAATTTAAGGAAGCAGTCCCCTTTTATCAGTTTCCGGAGCGGGCAGACCATAATGACCGGGCGGCCATGGCGCATTTGTACTTGGGGAATAAGGTGACGGAGCAGGAAAGGCTTCGGCTGTTAAAGCGGGTTTCGGAAACTTATAAGCTGGACTTATATACAGCCAGTGATTTCAGCCCTTTGCCCAAAGCAAATTACCGGGGGCTTGCCAAAACAACCACAGAGATGCCTAAAATTTTCCATTTGTCCCGGATTAACCTGAATTTTACGTCAAAGCCGATAAGGACAGGGCTTCCGCTACGCGTATGGGATATTTTAGGGGCAGGGGGGTTTGTGCTGACCAATTACCAGAGCGAGATACCAGAATATTTTGAAGTTGGGAAAGAGTTAGAGACCTATGCCAGCGAGGAAGAATTGATAGATAAAATTGGGTATTACCTGGAACATGAAGGGCTGCGCCAAGAGATTGCCTACAATGGCTATCAAAAAGCAAAGGGGCAATATTCGCTGGAGCTTCGCCTCCAGCAGATGCTAGGCCGCATATAAATACATAAGGAAGCAAAAGAAAATGGAGGGAATACATATGGAGAATGTCCGTGCAGAACAGATTGAGGCATTGGAAGTGTTTTGTGGCTACAATGAAAAGTTTGTGCAGAATATCCGCACAATTATAACGGAGTTAGAAGGGGATCGGAAAGAGGATACAGACAGATTCCTGGAGAATATAATAAAAGGGATTAACTGGGAAATCGGCGTCCTGAATGGCGTGATGCCCTTAATTAATGAGAAGGAAGAGCGTATCCAGAAAGAGGAATTCAACAGTAATATCCTACGGCTTAGCCAGGCATTGGAAGGGAAAGACGACCTGGAAATTGCAAAGGCCATGAAGGAAACGCTGCCAATGTTTGAAAAGCTTGGCGAGATTGCAAGGGAGGTCCTTAAAGGGTAACCTTTCCATCCAGGGCTTTGTATTTATGCAAGGCCTGCAAGAAAGCGGCAGGGGTGGAATCGGCTTCAGGCATGTCCTGGGAATACAAAGGCAAACGAGCAGCGGGTAAGAAGAAAATTCTGGCAATTAGTGTTGAGAAAACTTTTACCATTTGTTATAATGGAGCAAACACCAAAGGTTAGGCATAATTAGGAGAAGTAAAAGGAAGGAGGGCTATTATGAGTATTTCATCAATTAGAGGGAATCAAAACTTGTACAGGAACCAAAATCTGCACACGAACCGCAATTTACAGAAGAATTACCAGCAGCTTGCCAGCGGCAAGAAGGTAAATTCTGCAGCGGACAATGCGGCAGGGCTTGCGATTATCCAGAAACTTATGGCTCAAAGCAACGGATATGAGGTAGGCGGGCGCAATGCGGCGTCTTCCCAGGACATGGTAAATGTGGCGGAAGGCGGCTTGTCAAATATTTCGGATTCCTTACAGCGTATGCGGGAATTGAGCATCCAGGCGTCCAATACAGCCATTTATGGCGGTGATGAGCGCGGGGCTATCCAGCAGGAAATTAATCAGTTAAAGGGTTACATTTCAGATGCGGCAAAGAACACCCAGTTCAATAACATGAACCTTTTAGACGGCAGCAAAGGGACTGCCCATGTGGCGTCCAGCCCGGATGGGGGCGGAATGGACATCAGTATGCCAAATGCGGCATTGGCCACCCTTGGCATTGCAGATTATGATGTGACTGGGGACTTTGACATTTCTGCCATTGACGAGGCCTTGAGTAAAGTGTCTTCGGCAAGGAGCGGGTTGGGCGCAGCCTATAACCGCCTGGGGCATAACATGAACTATAATGCTTATGCAACGCAGAACCTTACCGCATCCCAGAGCAGGCTTGAAGATTTAGATTATGCGAAGGGGATTTCGGATATGAAGAAAAACAGCCTGTTAAATGAGTATCAGACTATGATGCAAAAGAAAATGATGAATGACAACGGCATGGTAATGCGGCTGCTGAAATTCTAAATACAGTAAAAAGAATCCTGCTTTGCAGGATTCTCCGCCTGCGGCGGGTCGCTTTGCGACAGATTTCATACCCGCC
>CAJUDE010000010.1 GCA_910585295.1 uncultured Lachnospiraceae bacterium
CGCTTTGCGACAGATTTCATACCCGCCGCAGTGCGATAAAAGCTTTTTTATTCTATAGGAAAGATACTTTCACGCTTTAGCGTGACAAGGTCTTTCCTATAGAATAAAAACAGCGTAAGCAGTGTTACCACTGTTTACGCTATTTCTCATTATGCTTTTGAAATATTTACTCCATTTTCTTTCAACTTTTACTCCAAATTTACTCCATTTTAAAAATCTGTTACGATATTTTGCGGTATTCTACGACACCTTTTCTTTGAAGAAAACTTTCTGGAATCCTTGATTTTCAGCGAACTTTTCAATATTTCCAAGCACTTTATTCAGTTGTGAGATTTTCTTCTCAATTATTTCTGCACAATATTGATAATCCTTCCAGGCACATAGATTTCTTTTACCACATTCCCAGTCAGCTTACCACCCAAAGCTTCTTTCCCTGCTGTAATTGCAGTATCTTTGTCCACATCTATGGGAAGCGTTACGGTCGCCCTGGTTTTGCCATTAATCTGGACTGCCAGCTCCACCGTGGCTTCCACGGTCTTTTCTTCCTCATACTCTGGCCAGGCGCATTGGTAAACCCTTCCCCCAAACCCGCAGGCTTCCCAAATTTCTTCTGTAATATGGGGGGCGACAGGGTTTAGCAGGATCAGGAATGCCTGAAATTCCCCGCGGCTGATGCTCCCTGCTTTGGAAAAATCATTCAATATAGACATCATTGCCGCAATGGCTGTATTGTATTTCAAATTCTCATAATCAGAGCTTACCTTTTTAATTAACTGATGCATTTTTGTCTCAAATTCGGGGCGGTACCCATCCCCATCCACCAGGATATCCTGTAATTTCCATACACGCTCCAAAAACCTGCGGCAGCCCTTCACGCCGTTTTCTGACCAGGACGCGCTTAAGTCAAAAGCCCCAATAAACATTTCGTAGGTGCGCAAGGTATCCGCGCCGTATTCCATGACGATATCGTCAGGATTCACCACATTCCCGCGGGATTTAGACATTTTCTCCCCATTTTCCCCAAGGATCATCCCATGGGACGTACGCTTCTGATATGGCTCAGACGTTGGCACAATGCCCTTGTCATAGAGGAATTTATGCCAGAACCTAGAATACAGAAGGTGCAGCGTGGTATGCTCCATGCCGCCGTTATACCAGTCTACCGGAAGCCAGTATTTCAAAGCCTCCTCACTAGCCAGCGCTTCTTTATTCTTCGGGTCTGTATACCGCAGGAAATACCAGGAAGACCCTGCCCATTGGGGCATAGTGTCTGTCTCCCTTTTCGCCGGCCCGCCGCAGCAAGGGCATGTGGTGGATACCCAGCTTTCCATAGCTGCCAATGGGGATTCCCCATTATCGGTAGGCATATAGCTGTCCACCTCTGGAAGCTGTAATGGAAGCTCGCTTTCTGGCAATGCCACATAACCGCATGTTTCACAATTTACAATCGGGATTGGCTCCCCCCAATAGCGCTGGCGGGAAAATACCCAGTCCCTTAATTTGAAATTTGTCTTTCCCTTCCCAATCTTTTTTTCTTCCAAAAATTCAATGATTTTCTTCTTTGCCTCCGCCACTTCCAAACCATCCAGGAATCCAGAATTCACCAGTTTCCCAGTGGCAACGTCTGTGTAGGCTTCCTTTTGCACATCCTCGCCGCCTGCCACTACTTCAATAATTGGGAGGTTGAATTTCTTTGCAAATTCCCAGTCGCGGGTGTCATGGGCTGGGACTGCCATAATAGCGCCTGTGCCATAGCTCATTAACACATAATCTGAAACCCAGATAGGGATCTCTTTCTCGTTTACTGGGTCAACTGCCTTAAGTCCGTCAAGTTCCACGCCAGTTTTTTCTTTTGCCAGCTCAGAACGTTCAAAATCAGATTTCCTTGCCGCCTGTTCCTGGTAAGAAACAACCTCATCCCAGTTCTTGATTTCCCCTTTATATTTCTCCAAAATCGGGTGTTCTGGGGAAACAACCATATAGGTTGCGCCAAACAAGGTATCTGGCCTGGTGGTATAGACGGTAAGCTTATCCTCTTTCCCTGCAATCTTAAAATCCACTTCCGCGCCCTGGCTTTTGCCAATCCAATTGCGCTGGGAAACCTTGACCCGTTCAATGTAATCCACATCATTCAGGCCTTCCAATAACTTTTCTGCATACTCTGTGATTTTCAGCATCCACTGGCTTTTCACCTTACGGACTACTGGGGCGCCGCACCGCTCGCAGGCTCCGTTCACCACCTCTTCATTGGCAAGGCCCACTTTGCAGGATGTACACCAGTTAATGGGCATTTCCGTTTTGTAAGCCAGCCCTTCCTGGAATAATTTCAGGAAAATCCACTGGGTCCAATGGTAATACTCTGGGTCGGTGGTATTCACTTCCCTGTCCCAGTCAAAAGAATAGCCCAGGGCATGGAGCTGCCCTTTAAAACGCTCTACATTGTTCTTTGTTACAATCTTTGGATGGACTTTATTTTGGATCGCATAATTCTCTGTGGGAAGCCCAAATGCGTCCCAACCCATGGGATACAGCACATTATACCCCTGCATCCTGCGTTTCCTCGCCACAATGTCAAGGGCTGTGTAAGGCCTGGGATGCCCTACATGAAGCCCCTGCCCGGAAGGGTAAGGGAATTCCACCAACGCATAATATTTTGGTTTGGAATAATCTTCGGTAGCTGCAAATGCTTTCTCTTCATCCCAAACCTTCTGCCATTTTGCTTCCAAAGCTCTGTGATTGTATGGTACTGCCATTTTATATCCTCCTGAATTCCAGCATTGTCAGTCAAATATCCCGCAGCAAGCTACGGGGCATGACCTGGCTTCTTCTTTCCGCCCAAAGGGGCGGGTATCTGCACCCATAAGGCGCTTACCCTCGCGGCATCCGCCAAATATCCGCGTGAGCGCGGCTGGCTTATTGTTCACGGGAATAAATATACTTCTAAAATTTTATCACACAGGGGGCATTTGTCAAGATTATTTCCATTTGGGGCTTCGCATTTTTGCCCCGCAGCCATATAATAATACAAATGGCAATTTAGGAGAGATTGCATGGGAAATTTTTATATAGAGACACAAAACATCCACGAAATCTGTGATGATTATGAGAACCCTGGCAGGGTGTACCTGGAAACTGCCTTGACCCAAATGCCCGCCGCTTATGCAGACCTGATGGGAAACCCTGGGGCTGGTGAAGTCAACGGCATCGTCCGGTTTTACCAAATCGGCGCAAACGTTTTGGTAAATGCAGAAGTTTACGGGCTTCCTACCAGCACGGATCCTTGCGGCTATGATATTTTTGGCTTCCATATCCACGAGGGGCATTCTTGCACGGGGGACAGTCATGACCCCTACGCCAACGCAGGGAGGCATTTTAACCCAGCCCTATGCCCGCACCCGGCGCATGAAGGGGATATGCCGCCCCTGTTTGGAAACAATGGCTCGGCATGGATGATGTATTCCACCGACCGCTTCACCATTCCAGAGATAATCGGAAAGACTGTTATTATCCACAGCGGCATAGATGATTTTTCCACCCAGCCCTCTGGCAATTCAGGGGCAAAAATCGCCTGTGGGGCTATCCAGGCAGTTTAACTAGTACAACGTAAAATAAATAGCAGATATATTCGCGCAGGATATTTTGCTGAGAGTATGTGCCAAAAAACGTAGGCGTAGCGGGCTACGCTGAGGATTTTTGGCACATGCTATCGGGAAAATAGACAAGCGAAGATGCCAGTTATTTATTGGACGCTGTACTAGGCATAGGCAGGGAAGAAAACAAGCAAGGGAAACGGTGAAAATGCCGTTTCCCTTAGCTTTGCCTTATGCCTGTTCTTCCCTCAGCTTAAACTGCTCAATCATGTCATTCAGCTCAATGGCCTGTGCAGACAATTCCTCGCTGGTTGCAGAGCTTTCCTCTGCAGCGGCAGAATTGGACTGAACCACTTCCGAAATCTGCTCAATTGCCATATTGATTTGCTTCATAGAATTATTCTGCTCATTGGAATTATCCGCCACCGCTTCCACTGCCTTGACAATCTCTTCCATGCCCTCAATCACGGACTGTAACGCCTCCGCTGTCTGCCCTGCAATCACATTCCCTTTCTCAACTTCGCTTGCGGCAGCCTCAATCAGCCTTCTTGTATCCTCCACTGCCTCGGCGCTCAGATTTGCCAGATGCCCGATTTCCCCAGCAACCACGGCAAACCCGCGGCCTGCTTCCCCAGCCCTGGCTGCCTCAATGGAGGCATTTAATGACAGAAGGTTGGTCTGGTCGGCAATTTCCTCAATTGTCTGGATAATATTGGAAATTTCCCTGGAAGTTTCACTGATCTTGCCCATAGCGCTTGTCATTTCTAAAATATGCTCGTTGCTAGCACGTGCCTGGTCCCCAATTTCATCGGCCTTCTTACTAGTGGCGACAGCGTTCCTTGTATTACGCTCCACCTGTTCAGCCACATTATTCACCGTAGCAAGCAATTCCTCAATAGACGCCGCCTGGTCAGTAGCGCCTTCCGCCAATGACTGCCCGCTCTCTGCCATCTGGGAAGAGCCAAGCCCGACCTGGTCAGCAGATTCCCTAATATGCCCTAATGTGCCGCTAAGGGAATAGTTAATTTTGCGCACTGCAAGCAAGATCTCCTCAAAATCCCCTACATAGTAATCTGTTGCCTTGGAGCGGACATCAAAATTATTTACAGACATTTCCCCTAAAAGGTACTTAATGTCCCCAATAATCTCCCCAAACTCTTCCAAAAGCACTTCAGAGGCCTTGAGCAATGTCCCAATTTCATTCCTGGATTCAATCTGTGGGATTGGCGTATGTAAATCACCCCTTGCCAACCCTTCTAGGCGCTCTGCGCACCGCCTAATTGGCGTGCCAATATTTTCTGCCAGTTTCTTGACGATAGAGACTGAAAAGGCAATTGCCGCAACCACAATCACCATCGTAAGGACAATCCCTACAATCGTCTCTAGATTGAAATCAGAAAGGGGCGCTGTAATGGCAATGCTCCATCCGTTAGTGTTTTCAACAGGCGCATACGCCATAATCTTTTTCATGCCGCCATAACGGTACATCCCAAACCCAGTCTCACCAGCGATCATCTTTTTCTCCAATTTTGCCAAAGACTTTAATTTGGGATCTGTCTCTGCATCTAGAATGGAATTTTCTTTCTTCTCCACCAATTCCATATCCTTGTGGGCAATGACAGCCCCATCCTTGTCCACCATATAGGCGGAGCCATTTTCACTCACATTAGTGGAAACCATAATGTCATTTAGGAATGTCTCTTCCGGCACCAAGAATACTACTCCCACCACCTGAGTCCCAAGGACCCCATCTTCCCACATAGGCGCTGCTATAATAATGCTGGTCTTACCTGTAGTCTTGCTTGTCAATGGCTCAGACACACAGGATTCCCCGCCCATTGCTTTCTTAAAATATTCCCTGTCACTATAATCTTCCCCAGAAAAAATGCTGATCCCATTTTTATCCAGGATATTGCCCCGTGTCAATTCATTTGCCTTAACGCGCTCATCCAGTATCTTTTGCTTCTCCTCCAGCGATACCTCCTCACTAGAAAGCCTCGCCATCACCCCTAAATCCTCTGCAATGTTCTGGTATGACGTCATCTCCCACTCCACACGCTCCGCCGCCACTTTAACAGTGGCTTTCATATTCCGTTCCAACGTAGAATTCGTGCTGTGGCTATTTAGCACACTGGTAAAAATGCCAAGTATCATTAAAGGGATACTGACCATTGCCAGCACTGACATGGTAATCTTCCCTTTAATTGTCTCATGGTATAGCCGTTTTAACTCTTGCACCTTACCATTCCCTTTTCTCTTTTCCGTATGTTCTTTTTTATTTTTTTTCATACGGCCCTACCCTTCTTTCCATTTAATTGCAAAACACCCATGCGGATGTATGCAACATGTCAGCACATAAATGGGTGTTTTGCAAAAGTATTTTTATTCTTCGCCGTTCTCCAGCTTATTTGCCCTTGCCGCAACTTCTTTTTCCTGAATGTCGGAAGGCGCCTGCTCATAACGGGCAAATTCGTAAGAGAACAGCCCGCTTCCGCCAGTCATGGAACGGAGGTCTGTCATATAACCATAAATCTCCATATATGGCACATCTGCGGCAATCTCCGTCTTGCCTGTCTCTACAGGATTCATGCCCAGCACACGTCCCCGGCGTTTGTTTAAATCCCCCATAACATCCCCTGTATATTTATCTGGGACTACAACCTTCATTGTTGCAATAGGCTCTAACAGCACTGGGGAAGCTTCCATCATGCCCTTCTTAAATGCCTGGATTGTCGCCATCTTAAATGCCATTTCTGAGGAATCCACTGGATGGTAGGAGCCGTCATAAAGCACTGCCTTCACCCCTACGACTGGATAAGCCGCCATAGGCCCTTTCAAAACGGACTCCTGCAGCCCTTTTTCCACTGCTGGGAAATAATTCTTAGGCACGGCGCCCCCTACTACCTGCTGTTCAAATGTAAAGGCCTCCTCCAAGTCCCCGCTTGGCTCAAAAGTCATCTTGACATGCCCATACTGCCCATGCCCGCCAGACTGTTTCTTATACTTGTATTCCACGTCAGATTTCTTACGGATAGTCTCCCGGAATGCAATCTTCGGCCTGCTCAGCTCAATCGCCACTTTATACCGTTCTGCCAATTTGCTGACCACCACATCCAAATGCTGGTCGCCAATGCCATAAATCAAAGTCTGGCTATTGGCGCTGTCATTCTCCACCTTCAAAGTCAAATCTTCCTGCATCAGCTTCTGCAGCGCCTGGGAGATCTTGTCTTCATCCCCTTTGTTCTTGGCCTTATAACGCATATAGGTGTAAGGCGTTGATATCTGGGTCTTCCCATATACAACTGGCGCCGCCTTTGTGGACAGGGTATCCCTGGTGGCAACCTTGGTCAGTTTCGCCAATGCCCCAATATCCCCTGCATGAAGTTCCTTCACTTCTTCCGGCTTATTCCCACGCATTACATAGATCTTGCCAATCTTGTCATCCATGTTCTTCTCAGAGTTAAACAGCACGTCGTCTGTCTTAAGCACGCCGGAATTCACTTTTATTAAGGAATATTTGCCGATAAATGGGTCGGCAATCGTCTTAAATATGTATGCGCTCTTTGGTTTCGCAATGTCATAATCCCCGTCAAACACTTCATTTGTCTTCATATTCACGCCTTTGCATGGACGTTTTTCCGGGCTTGGGAGGTATTTCAATATGTCATCCAAAAGGGTGTACACACCCTGCACCAAAATGCTGGACCCCATGGAAACAGGCACGATGCTGCCATCCACTACATTTGTGCGGAGGGCGGAGCGGATCTCAAATTCAGAAAATTCTTCCCCGGCAAAATAGCGGTCCATAAACTCTTCACTGGTCTCTGCCACCGCTTCCATCAACGCCTCCCTGCAAATATCCAGGTTCGCCTTGGAATAATCTGGTATCTCCATCTCCACAACCTTGCCTTTGTCATCCCAGCGGTTCCCCGTCTGCGCTACCACATTGACATACCCAACAAACTTCTCATTCTCACGGATCGGAAGGTGGAAAGGCGCAATCCTTTTCCCATACATCTCCTGTAAATCCGCCACTACCTGGCGGAAACTTGCATTGTCGTCATCCATCTCTGTAACAAACACCATTCTTGGTATTTTATATTTCTCACAGATATCCCATGCCTTCTGGGTCCCAACTTCAATCCCATTCTTACCAGATACCACAATAATAGCAGCATCCGCCACGCTGACGGCTTCCTCCACTTCCCCTACAAACCCAAAATAGCCTGGCGTATCCAGAATATTAATCTTGGTATCCTCCCAGAGAATTGGGACTAAAGAAGTATTAATAGAAAAAAGACGTTTCGTTTCTTCCTTATCATAATCGCTGATTGTGTTCCCATCGCTGACTTTCCCCATACGTGTCGTAATACCGGACAAATATGCCATAGCTTCCACCAGGGTTGTCTTCCCGCTTCCTCCATGGCCTAGAAGGACCACGTTCCTTATCTTGTCAGTTGTATAAACGTTCATATGAATTCCTCCAATACAAGTATATTTTGTGATGTATATATTCTACTAAAAGTTTTATAATATTACAACCTTTTTATTCAATCTTTACAAAATACGTGCATCCCATACCCCTGCCCGCCTTTTGCTTTTTCACTTCAACGCGACGAAGTGTTGACTTTTCTGCCAGTTTCCTATATGATAAAAAAGATAAAAAGCGATTTCTTGATTTAGGAAAGGACATCTAGATATGAAACCCGAAAAAATTGGTTTTATCGGACTTGGGTTAATTGGCGGGTCCATCGCCAAAACCATCCGGCGGATCCATCCAGATATACACTTAATTGCATACGACATGGACAAAGAATCCCTGTCCCTGGCAATGAAAGAACATACCATTGACGAGGCCTGCGACGGCTTAACAGAATCTTTTGCAAGCTGCCGCTATATTTTCCTATGCGCCCCAGTGCAGAAAAATGAAGATTTCTTAGAAATATTATCTTCCTATGCCAGCAGCAATTGCACCATTACAGATGTGGGCAGCGTGAAAACTGCAATCCATCAGGAAATTGCAAATACCTCCCTGGCCCCTTATTTTATTGGCGGGCATCCCATGGCTGGCTCTGAAAAAAGCGGGTACCGCCATGCTACCGCATACCTTTTGGAAAATGTGTACTACATTATCACCCCATCTGCTGAGACAGCCCCAGGGGCAGTGGATGGGTTTAAGGAATTTATCCAGTCCCTGGGCGCCCTGCCGATTGTCTTGGACTACCAGGAACACGACTTTATCACCGCCGCTGTCAGCCACCTGCCCCATATCCTGGCGTCCAGCCTGGTAAACCTAGTGGAGCGCCTGGATAATGAAAAAGAGCTTATGAAACAGATAGCCGCAGGCGGGTTTAAAGATATTACGAGGATTGCGTCCTCTTCCCCAGTCATGTGGCAGCAAATCTGCCTTGCCAACCGGGAGCAGATATTGAAGCTAATGGACGCTTTTATTGGCTCCCTTGCGCAGACCAGGGCATCCATTGCCGCCTCGGAGGCGTCTGGATTATTCCACTTTTTCCAGTCCGCCAAAGAGTACCGGGACTCCCTTCCGATTACAAGCCCCGGCTCCCTTCCAAAAGTTTACGAAGCCTACTGCGATTTGGTGGATGAGGCGGGCGGGATCGCAGCCCTTGCCACAATCCTTGCCACCAACCAAATCAGCATTAAAAATATCGGCATTATCCATAACCGGGAATTCCAGGAAGGCGTGCTGCACATTGAATTTTATGAGGAAAACGCTTTAGAGAAAGCATTGGTTTTATTACGGAAATACCATTATACAGTATACGAGAGGTGAACGACATGGAAATCACAACAAAGCATTCTTTTCATGGGGAATTGTCTGTCCCCGGCGATAAATCCATTTCCCACAGGGGAATTATGTTTGGCGCCATTTCCAATGGGCTGACGGAGGTTACAAATTTCCTTCAGGGCGCAGACTGCCTTTCCACCATTTCCTGTTTTCAGCAGCTTGGCATCCCTATTGAAAACGACGGCTCCCGGGTTCTGGTGCATGGGAAAGGCCTGCATGGGCTATCCGCCCCAAGCCAGGTCCTGGACGTTGGCAACAGTGGGACTACCTTGCGGCTGATTTCCGGCATCCTTGCCGGCCAGTCTTTCCAAAGCACGCTAAATGGGGACGCCTCTATTCGTAAACGCCCCATGAAACGCATTTTTGTCCCATTGTCCAAAATGGGCGCCCGGTTCCAATGCTGGGATTCTGGGCATTTCCCAGAACATCGGAAAAAGACAAGCTCTGACTGCGCGCCCTTCACTGTCCAAGGCGGCAAATTGAACCATGTCCATTACTATTCCCCTATCGCCTCCGCCCAAGTGAAATCCGCAATCTTGCTTGCCGGGCTTTATGGGGACGGGATCACAAAGGTGACAGAGCCTGTGCTGTCTAGAAACCACACAGAATTAATGCTGTCTGGCTTTGGCGCGGATATCCTGTCAGCAGACGCCACTGCCGCTATCTGGCCAGAGCCAAAGCTCGAAGGGCAGGCCATCCATGTGCCAGGGGATATCTCTTCCGCGGCATATTTTATTGCTTTGGGCCTAATCAGCCCAAATTCTGAAATCTTAATCCAAAATGTAGGGGTGAACCCTACCAGGAGCGGCGTCCTTACTGCTGCCCTGGCCATGGGCGGGAATATCTCTTTGCTAAACAAACGCACCGTTTCCGGCGAGCCTGTTGCGGACATCCTGGTAAAATCCAGCAGCCTCCATGGCACGGCTATAGGGGGAAGCCAAATCCCAACCCTGATTGACGAAATCCCTGCAATCGCCATAATGGCAGCTTTTGCAGAAGGCTCCACGATTATTACCGACGCCCAAGAACTCCGCGTCAAAGAATCCGACCGCATTGCAACCGTCACAGAGAACCTTAACGCCATGGGAGGGGACGTCACCCCAACAGAAGACGGCATGGCAATCCGCGGCGGCAAGCCGCTCCATGGCGCCCAGATAAAAACCTATGGCGACCACCGTATTGCTATGTCCTTTACCATCGCTGGGTTAAATGCCGATGGGGAAACCACCTTTGATGACAGGGATTGTGTTACGGTATCCTACCCATCTTTTTATGAAGATATCAAAAAGCTGCTTAATTAGGACATGCCTGCACATTGCCCCCATCCAATTTGCATCCGAAAGAACGGCGCCTGCCCTCGCTTTGCTGGGGCAGGCCCTGGTTCCAAACATGCTCCCTCTTTCACTGCTTTTTATATATCCTCATTCTCCACAGGCTTCCACGCCTGCCCAAACTTCACGTCACGGAACAGCGCCGCAAGCCCGGTAATCTGCTTCAAACGCAAAATCTCATCTTTGCTCATGCCCATATGCTTGGCAATCCATGCATCAGACCTGCCTATCTCATGCAGTTCCCTCACGATATTGCTCATAAGGTCCACATCATGGGCCCCACGGGCGCGGTTATGCCTTATGGTGCTTGCCATCCGGTTTGACAATGACTTTTCAATTACGGTCACTGGGAGCATCCCCCCTTCCCGTTCATAAATGTCTTTATGTTCCTTCATGATACGGTAACGGTGGAAGCCGTCCACAATCACATATACATCCTCTTCTTTGGAATAATAACAGACGATAGGCATGGTATAGCCATCTTCTTTAATGCTGTCGTATAACAGCCTCATTTCCGGCGGCGCAACCGCATTCGGGTTATAATCATTTGGCACAATCTTTTCAATTGGGACTGGCATCACTTTATAAGCTGGGCTTTTGTATATCTTACCGCTCATTGGCAAACCCTCCATATTTTTTCTTAATGGTATTAATCTGCTCCCGCTCCTTGGCAGATAGGCCAAATCCCATAAACCTGCAGATATGGTCATTTTTCAAAATACAATAACACATACGCTTCCAGCTTGGGATGTCCTTGGTGGTTTTGATATCGTCGGTATCGTCTGGTATTTTCCCAGTAAATACAATTCTGGAATTCTTATTTACTGTATAATTGGAAATACCATTCCTACGGATTTGGTACCCATGGTCCTCCAATTCCTGAATTGTCTCTTCGGACAGCCCTCCCCCAGTTTCGTGCCAGAACTTCATTGAAGTCCTAAATTTTTTGACATAATTGTTCCTTATCCTGACTGG
This sequence comes from uncultured Lachnospiraceae bacterium, assembly GCA_910585295.1. GTDB lineage: Bacteria > Bacillota > Clostridia > Lachnospirales > Lachnospiraceae > Petralouisia. The sequence continues at coordinate 11,709 of CAJUDE010000010.1, forward strand.
CAGAGTGTCCAGCAGGAATTTCGTATAGGATTCCCAGGTATGCCCCTGGGGCAATGTAATGTTCCGATATCCCATTGCCTTAGTCCTGGCATAGACTGCGCCAAAATTAGCCCCGCGCACCCGCCCCACTAACTTTGCCCAAATCTCCGGGTCTATCACACGGTACAGGTTCAGGCTGTCTTTGGCATAATCATTAAACGGGGACGCCACGCGCATTTGGCTTGGCTTCAGCCCCGCCTGATAATACAAATCGTACAATTTGTTATAGTCATACCCAAACCTGGCGTTTGCCGCCCACACATCATTGTTGGTCCAGTCATATAAGGGGGAGGCGCACCACACATCCTTGAATTGCTTGGAAATCCAGCACTCCCCTTTGTACCCATATTTCCGGTTTAAAAAACCGCTGTAGCGCTGCATGGACTCTTCTGCACGTATCCCCAGCAGGCAGACCGTGCTTCTTTTCCCATGCTGCTCTTTATAAAACCTCCCAAACTGCTTCGCAAGGTTCTCCTGGGGCATCCGGTAACGGTAATGGTTAAAAGGGTTAGAAAGGTTTATCACATAAGGGTGTTCAGGCATTGGGCGCACCCAAATGTCTTTTTTCATATCATCCCAGGGATACCAGTACATCTCGTAACTGCTCAACGCTGTCCGCGTTGCCATAGGAAGGCAGACCCAATAAGGCTCCAGCTCCCCCGCCAAACGCTGGAACGTCCGCTCCACATATTCTGTGGTGACGCTATACTGCGCCTCAAAATCCTGATGGAAGATCCCTACCAGGCGTTCAGGGTAATGCTTCCGCTTAAAATCAAGCAGCAGGTTCAACAGCACCCCACTGTCTTTGCCGCCGCTGAATGATACATAAACATTTTCAAATTCCTCAAATAAGTAATGGAACCTCTGCTGAAGGGCCTCGTAAACATTTTCTCTCTGATATTGCCGAATCATTTTCTCTCTCTTTTCTTTTGTATAGCTCTGATTAGTTCCTGGAAATATTGCCAAAATTTTCCAATTTACTGGATCTATTTTACTTCCGAAAATGGTATTTTGCAACTATTTTCCTAGTACTGTAGCGAACGTTTTATCATTAGGTACGGACAGAAGCGCCAGATTGTCCTTTGACACATAAACTGGGCGGCGTTCCTGCAAACTGGCTGCAAACTGCGGACAAAGAAATCAGGAAACCCTTCCTTACCTAAGCCTCTGTAAGCAATGGATTTTCCTCTGCGCAATACGCCCAGGGACTATTGCTTAGCCAAAAACCAATCTGGTAAACTTGCACAAAAAAAAGCCTTGATCACTTGCAAAAAACATAATATAGGAATAGGATTAATAATAGTTTTACTATACAAAATGCACAAAAAGGAGGAAAATTTATGAAGGTTAAGAAACTGTTATGCCTTAGCCTGGCGGCGGCGATTTCATGCCCCGGGCTGCCCGTGCAGGCGGCGAATGCACAGGAAACAGCAATAGGAAAGAACGAAAAAGCAACGGAATCTATTCTGAACGCCCAGTCCGATACAGATGAAGGCTTCACAATTAGAGAAGGGCGCCTGACCAGTTACAATGGGGAAGACTTCTATCAAGATGAAGACTTCGTAATTAGAAAAGGGTGCCTGATCAGTTACGATGGGGAAGGCTCGGATGTAGTGATTCCAGAGGGGGTAACTTCCATTGGGGAAGATGCATTCCGGAACAGCAAAAGCATGGTCAGCGTCACTATCCCAGAAGGGGTCGCTTACATTGAACGCTGCGCATTTCAAAACTGTGCCAACCTGGCCAGCGTCACTATCCCAGAAAGAGTCACAAACATAGCTGAGTACGCATTTAAGGACTGCACCAACTTGAAAAAAGTCACACTCCGGCATGTCAATTTCATTGGCCGTGGCGCATTTAGTTATTGCACTAGCCTGACTGACATTAACCTGGCTGACCTCCCCGCCCCAGAGGATCCAGAAAACGATAGCACCTGTATCTGTGAGTGGGCATTTGAAGGCTGCTCCAGCCTGAAAAATGTCACACTCTCGAAAGAGATCACTCACATTGAGGCGTACACATTTGAAGACTGCACCAGCCTGGAAAGCGTCTTTATCCCAGAAAATGTTTACGCTATTGACAAGGGGGCATTCCTGGGCTGCACCAGCTTAAAAAGTGTCTCCATCCCCCAAAAAACCCGCACCATTGGGGAAACTGCACTTGGATACTATTACAATAACACTGCCAATGACGACGGCACTTACGACGGCCCTTTCCCAGTCCCTGGGTTCCTTATCCAGGGCTATCCAGGTTCGGCGGCCGAAACCTATGCGAAAGCAAACAACTTTGAGTTCGTGCCAATAAAAGATGGAACCCCTGTGCCGCCTGCAACCACCACCCCTACGCCACCCGCAACCACCACTCCCACGCCTGCCCCAGAGACTGGGAGGGCTAACATTTCCAAAGCCACCATTACATTGCCCCAAAGCACTTACACCTACACGGGCAAGCCGATAGCCCCTCCCGTCACGGCGGCCTATGGGGGCAAGGTTCTGTCGCCAGGCAGGGACTACGCCATCGCATACACGGACAACATCAACGCAGGCACAGGGAAAATTACCCTCACAGGGATTGGCGGCTACCAGGGCAGCGTTACCAAGGCATTCACCATCGGGAAGGCGGGGCAGGCTATTTCCGGCACAAAATCCTACCAGAAAGCCTATGGCGGCAAGGCCTTCACGCTAAATGCCAAGCGCACCGCCGGGGACGGGGCGCTCTCCTACTCCAGCTCCGCGCCAAAGGTGGCCTCCGTAAGCCAAAAAGGGAAAGTCACCATCAAAGGCACAGGGGTGGCTACCATCACCGTCACCGCCAAGGAGACCGCCAATTACGCCCCGCAGGCGTTCCAGGTGGAGGTTAGGGTAAGCCCCAAGAAGCCAACCCTCAGCGCGCTAAAGCCAAAGGGCGGCAGGAAGCTTGCCGTAAGCTGGAAGAGGGACACAAGTGCCACAGGCTACGAGGTCTGGTGCAGCACAAGCAAAAGCTTCAAGAAAGGCCTGAAAAAAAACAACGTCAAGGGCAATAAGGTTACGTCCTGCCAGTTCTCCAAGCTGAATGTGGGGAAGAAATACTATGTCCGGCTACGCTCCTACAAAACCGTGAAGGAAAATGGGAAGACAATTGTCTTGCGGAGCAAATGGAGCAGTGTAAAGCAGAGCAAGAAAATTAAGAAGTAAAATACCCCGCAGCAAGCTGGGGCTGGCCTAAGATGAAATCGCGCTATGTGTTCCCTCATTATCCTTAGACGAATTAAAGGAACTTGAAGCGGAGGTTATGCAATTAACATAATCCATTATATCAATCAAAATCAAATATAGTAACAGCGTTAGAGCATATAGGAACTGAGGTCTATATGCTCTATTTTTCTGCCATTAAGGAGGAACAATGGGCGGCAACATTCAACACAATACCACAGGGCGATTAACTCCCTGTTTGCAAAAGAAGAATCCACCATACCTAGCCCTCCTCTGTCCATTAAAAAATCTAGTGCAGTGACCAGATTATATCTGGTAAAATTCCGCAAAACCATTTTTCATCGGCAAAGCGCTTGAGGGAAGCGACACTGGTTGTGCCGTTGACTGAAAACAACATAGCCTGATATTCTTTTCCTTATGCATTCCCCTATAGTTTCAAAGCTCCACCTCTTCATAACGACCATTACCATGGATTTCATACAGTGAAAAGTTCGCGCCGCCATACTTTTGTTTCAGTTCTTTCATACAGCAGACTTGATAATCGACCTCAGCGTTAAAACCTTGCCCACTCCGTATTAGCTGGAAAAGCTCCATCCCGCTTTTGGTAAGCATATATGGCTCAAACTGTATTGCATCTAGCCCCCCTGAGGAACTTATGATACAAAGAAGTTTTTCATTTCCCATACTAACCGTATTATTTCCCACAAACTCTGCCAAAAAATAATGATCCGCTGTCAAAAGCCCCGCCTCTACCATTGGAGCTATATGGTCAACATAATTAAGCCCCTGCCCATGTATTATCCTATGGCTTTCTAAGTTCCATATCTGCCCTCCATTATCCTGCTCTACAGAACAAAACCCATTGTCAAAGATAAAAGCCATATTTCCACTGACCATCACATAACGGCATAATTCATGGAAGCAAACTGCCTCGTCCCTTGATAAGTTACGCACAATGTCCAACGTGCGAAGTGAACACGCCCCAGGCTTTTTCACTTCCCCTGCAAGCACTTTCCCCCATAATTCCTGCAGTTCCTCGCTGCTGACAAGGCTTACGGCATCAAAAAAACGCATCAGCCAGTCAAATTCCGGGCTTTCCATGCTATCCTCATCTGGCTGCGCATGTTCCAATTCTTCACTTGCAAAACCGGCCGCCTTGAGAAAGTTCCTTAAACGGGTAATTTCATAAAGCGTAAACGTTTTGGACCCTTCTTTATACCTTTCCACATCGACATCCGCTTTGCCGTTCCTAAACCTCAGCCTTGGCTCATAAAGCGTTTTGATAATATCCCCGATAGAGCCAATCAGTTTTATTAGGACTGTAGAATTTGCGGCCACAGGCAGCGCTTGATTTATAATTTGTAAAATATCATCCTCCACAGCAACCTCCCCTTTCCTTAAATAGAACTATAAAAACTTCTTGTACAGCCAAAATTATACTGCAAACCCTTAAAAAAATATACCCCCTTTCCCTAAAAAGGCTTGACATAATTCCCTGAAACATCTATAATGAACATTGTTCAGTTTGAAGGAGGTGGATTTTTATGAACACAGTTATTACTTCCAAAGAATCTATCCTGAAAGTTAGCCGGGAACTGATTGCAAACCAAGGATGGGCAGCTATTAACATCCGAACGGTAGCTGCTGCAAATGGCGTCTCTGTTGGCTCTATCTATAATTATTTTGCTTCAAAGTCAGACTTGGTTAGCGCCACTGTAGAAAGCGTTTGGCATGACATCTTTCACTTTTCCCAAAACGAGGGTGCATATAACGGCTTTATAAGCTGCGTGGAATGGGTATTTGGCCGTATGGAACAGGGAAATAAGAAATATCCAGGATTTTTTACCTTGCATTCTATCAGTTTTTTAGAGGAAGAAAAGCCAAATGGGAAACAGCGAATGGAACAGTCTTGGAGACATATCAAACAAGAACTTCACGCTGCCTTAATGGACGATAAAAATGTCCGCCCGCAAGCTTTTGACAAGGATTTTACGCCTGAAAAATTTATCGACATAATATTTTCCCTTATTATTTCTGCCCTAGTGCAGCAGAGTTATGATTGCAGCGGAATCTTAGAAATGGCCCGTAGAATTATCTATTGACTGGAACCTTCCGTGAATGGGCGGAAATTTTTTACCATATAAAATGAACATAGTTCAGAAAGGATGGAACCATATAGAATGAAAGTCAAAAAGAATACCTTATTATTAATCGCTTGTTTTGTTTGGGCAGCAGCCGGATGTAACATCGCCCGCATTGGCATTTCAACTTACCCAGGTTATGTATCCATTTTTAATATCTTTTTATCCACTGCCACATTTACGGTGTTTCAAAAATTTATTTTTGGGCGCTTAGTTGAAAAACATACAAAAAGAATTATGGGATACCAAGAAGAATACAAATATTTCTGGAATTTTTTTGACTTAAAAGCCTTTGTACTTATGGCGATTATGATGTCTGGCGGCATTTACCTGAGGGCGGCGCATCTTGCCCCAGAACGCTTCATCGCTGTATTTTATTCTGGCTTAGGTATATCATTATTGTTGGCGGGGATACTCTTTGGCCGGAATTTTCTTCGGGCTATACGTGTGAAAACGACAGAATAGAAAGGAAGGTATTTTATGCAAGCTATCGTTGAAACTTTATTTGACGCAGTATATTTAGTTTCTGTTATCACAATCGGCATCGCCATGATTGCCAAAAGCAATGGCAGGGAACAATACCGTTTATTCGGCATTATGGCCGTGGTGCTTGGCGTAGGGGATTCTTTCCATTTAGCGCCTCGTGCCGTGGCGCTTTGCACCACTGGTTTAGAAAACTTTACGGCAGCCCTGGGAGTAGGAAAGTTCATAACTTCCATTACTATGACAGTATTTTATATCCTTTTATATTACGTATGGAGGGTCCGTTACCATATCGACGGCAAAAAAAGCATAACCTTTTCGATATATTTGCTGTCAGCATTGCGGATTATTTTATGCCTGTTCCCCCAAAATAAATGGTTAAGCGCAGACTCTCCACTTTCATGGGGAATCTGCCGCAATATCCCATTTGCACTGCTGGGATTACTTATCATAATTTTATTTTATAAAAGCGCAAAAGAACAAAATGACCATAGATTTCAATTTATGTGGCTGACAATCGCACTTAGTTTCGGATTCTATCTCCCAGTTGTGCTTTGGGCTGACATTATCCCTATCATTGGCATGCTTATGATCCCTAAAACTTGCGCATATGTATGGACTGTCTTAATTGGGTACAAGGCAATGGCACATGAAAAGCCAAATACCCCATAGCAAGCCTGAATCAGTTACAACATGCATTGCACCCCAGATATTGGGCATAAGAAAAAAGTACGAAATGCAAAACGCGAAAGCGCATCTGCCTGGCCCATTCCCTCCCAAAAGTAAATTTGCACAAAAAACCCCTTGATTCCTTGAAAAAAACATACTAATATAGGAATAGGATTAATGGAAGATTTACTATACAAAATGCACAAAAAGAGGAGGGAATAATTTATGAAGGTTAAAAAATTATTATGCCTTGCCCTGGCGGCGGCTCTCACCTGTCCAGGGCTGCCCGCGCAGGCCGCATAGACCCAGGCGACATCAACAGCAGCGCAAAGTGAGCATGCCATATCCCCAGCTAATGCCCTAGCGGATACAGATGAATTCCAATTTGATGAATTTGGACGCTTGATAGAATATACTGGCGAAGGCGGGGATGTGGTGATTCCAGATGGGGTTACTGGCATTCTCTATGCATTTAAAAACTGCACCAGCTTGACCAGTGTTAGCATCCCAAAAAGTGTCACTTACATTGGCGACGGCGCATTTTACGGCTGCACCAACCTGGCCAGTGTGGATATATGCCAAGGAGAACTCACAGATGTCTTTTACATTGGCGACGGCGCATTTGAAAACTGCACCAACCTGAATACTGTTACAATTCTAGGAAATTTCATTCCCATTACAATTGGCAACAGCGCATTTTTAGGCTGCACCAACCTGAATACCGTTACCATCCCGGAAGGTATCACTTACATTGGAAATAGTGCATTTGAAGGCTGCACTAGCCTGGCCAATATTTTCATCCAAGAAGTCGTTAATATTGGCAGCAGCGCATTTAAAGGCTGCACCAACCTGAATACTGTTACCATCCTAAAAGGAGGTGCCTGTATTATTGGCGACAGCGCATTTGAAGGCTGCACTAGCCTGTCTAGTATTTCCATTCCAGACAGCATCTGTGAAATTTGGGACCATGCATTTTATAATTGCACAAGCCTAACCGATATAAACATCCCAAAATGCATTGCTATTTTTGGCGATAACGTATTTAGCGGCTGCATTAACTTAGCCAATATCTCCATTCCAGATAACCTCAACCTGCTCCGTGTGGGACATAAAGTATGCCGCGGCACAAAGTGGCTTAAGGAACACCAATTCCTTATTCTGAATCATACCATATACGATGCCGATCCTACCTCATGTATTGGGAACCTAACCATCCCCAATGGCGTTACCTCCATTGAAAGTTCAGCATTTGAAGGCTGCGACAGTTTGACTGGCATCGCATTCCCAGAAGGGCTTTCCTCCATTGGCCCAGAAGCATTTCAGGGATGCTCCAGCCTGGACAGCATTACCATACCAAAGAGTGTATCCAGTATCGGCGAAAAAGCATTTGGTTACATTCTCGACAAAGACTATAATGCCATCCCCAAGCCTGGCTTCCTAATCCGAGGCTATGCAGGCACAGCAGCCGAAACTTATGCAAAAGAAAATGGATTTGAATTTTTGGAACTACAGGAAGAAACCCCAGCTCCTCCCGCGGAAGTAACACCCACTCCCATTGTGCAACCTACTCCTCCTGCGGAAGCAACACCTAACCCTCCTGCAGAAGTAACACCTAACCCTCCTGCGGAAGTAACACCCACTCCTCCTGCGGAAGTAACACCCACTCCTCCTGCGGAAGTAACACCTAACCCTCCCGCGGAAGTGGCTCCTACCCCGAAGCCTGAAAAAGTCGATATTGCCAACGCCACCTTGGCATTGCCACAAAGCGCCTATACTTACACGGGCAAGCCCCTGTCCCCTCCAATTACGGTAACCTATGGGGGCAAGGCACTGTCTCTGGGCAAGGACTACGCCATTGTATATACGGACAATATCAACGCAGGCACGGCAAAAGTCACCCTCACTGGGGCAGGCGGCTACCAGGGCAGCATCACCAAGACATTCACCATCAGGAAGGCGGGACAGCCCATTTCTGGCACGAAAGCCTACCAGAAGCCCTATGGGGGCAAACCCTTCTTGTTGGATGCAGCGCGCACCGCAGGGGATGGGGCGCTGTCCTACTCCAGCTCAGACCCAAAGGTGGCCTCTGTGAGCCAAAAGGGGAAAATAACCATCAAAGGCACAGGCGCCGCCACCATCACCGTCACCGCCAAGGAGACCGCCAATTACGCCCCGCAGACGTTCCAGGTGGAGGTTAGGGTAAGCCCCAAGAAGCCAACCTTAAGCACATTAAAGCCAAAGGGCGGCAGGAGGCTTGCCATAAGCTGGAAGAAGGACACAAGAGCCACGGGCTACGAAGTGTGGTGCAGCACAAGCAAAAGCTTCAAGAAAGGCCTGAAAAAAGCCAAGATCAAGGGCAATAAGGTTACGTCCTGCCAGTTCTCCAAGCTTAAGGCTGGGAAGAAATACTATGTCCGGCTACGCTCCTACAAAACCGTGAAGGCAAATGGGAAGACAATTGTCTTGCGGAGCAAATGGAGCAGCATCAGGCAAAGTAAGAAAATTAGGGCATAATATAGGCGATGCAGGGCAAATGGAAGGTGGCACAGGGCTAATGGCACAAAAGCGAAACCATCCCTGTATGCGGCGGGCCGCTTTAGCGGCATATTTCTTTTCCGCCGCAGTACCCTCGCTTCGCTGGGGCAGGCCCTGCGATAATTGTTTTTTATTTTATAGGGAATCCGAAGGAATTTCCTATAAAATAAAAAAAGATACGGACTAACCAGGACATCCCTGGCTAATCCGCATCTTTTCTGTTATTTTATAGGGAATTCCATTGGAACCCCATACAGTTCACTTCACCCTTACCCTAAACTTGACTAAATGAAATCGGCAAAAAGGTTGCTCCCCTGCACATTATATTTTCCTGCAGCCGTATAACCGCTGGCAGTATTCGCCTGTGTAGTCATATAAAAATCTACAAGTGAAGCATTGGTGGCAATTGCGGAACCATAGTCTTTAAAGAACTTCTGCACTTTAGACATATCTGCTTTTTTAAATGTGTCCTCATCAATCTGCATTTTGCCCTTCGCATCCACACTGATCCCAAATTCCTTCAGCGCGTCCGCATTGCGTGCTGTTTTGTCCCTAATGCTGAACAGGTTTGACATTACGCCAGAATTTGTGCTGGACCCAGCTACGTCAAACATCTTGTTATAATTATTGACAAAGCTCTTTGCCGTAGCAAAAATTTTATCAATGTCGTATGTCTCGTTCCCATCCTCATCCTTAATGATTTTGTATAACTCACCGGATGCAAGCGCATTCCCCGCCTCTTTCAGCCCAGCCGCGCCAGTGGCCTTTTTATCCTCTGTTTCTGTTTTGTCCGTATTCGTTGTGCCATCTACGGTATTCGTGGTAGCCCCTGAACCTGCAAACTGAACGCGTGATGCAATCATAGAGCCATAACTCATCATATCGTCAGGTGAGAACAATTCCTGCACCTTAGATAGGTCTGCCGCCTTCAATTTGGCTTCATTCAGTTCAAGATTCCCTCTCGCATTGACCCGGATGCCTATTTCTTCCAGCTTATCCGCATTTGCGGCTGTGCTGCCCATCATATTAGCAACATATGCCGTTTTGTTAGCCAATGTGGAGCCTTTTGCGGAATTGACAACATTATTATAATCTGACACAAAAGTTTTCATTGCGGAAACTACTTTGTCCGCCGCACTCTGGCCATTCTCTGTGTTGGTATAAGTGCCGTCGCTCTGCAATGCTGAAACGGAAGACTTAAGGTTTGAAATGCCCTTTGTCAAATTTTCATTTGCCTCCTGCACATTCTTAGAAACCTTCGGATTCTTCCTCTCTTCCAGAATTTTATCCAGGACATTGCTGGTTTTGGTGCTTTTCTTGCTAGATGATGGCACGGAACCTAAAGTTTGCCCAGTGCCATAATAAGACTTCATCAGCCTAGCGTAGCTGCCATTCTTAATGCTGGCGTAATCTGATAAAAAATTTTGGTTCATACCTACGTTATTACCAATACTCATTCTCACCACTCCTTTGAATAGAACTGTAGACATCCATGTCTTAACAACTGTTATACATATAATATATCGCCATAACATCTTATTGTTATTAGTAGTATAGCACACATATTTTAAAAATACAAGGCAGCCAGAGGATAATCCACAACATAGAAACGGCTTTTCATTACTGTTCACTCCGTGACCAGTAACCTTCGCAAATCCATCTTAAATTCGCTTCGGGAATGGGATTTGCTCACTCCTGAATCACTTTTTTACAGACTTTGCAGCGAATGCAAAGTCCTGTGTGAACAGTAACGGCTTTTCATTACTATATTATATTGTGGGCGCCTCCCAAGGCATGGGCCATAACAGCTTTCCAAGACATATTTGACAGGCTCCCAAAAATAACATACAATAAATACTAGGAACATAAAACATTGCAAATGACAAGGAGGTATTTTACATGGCAAATATTTTAATCAGCCCAAACAAATATGTACAGGGCGCAGGGGAAATGAAAAATTTGGGGGAATATGCTGAAAAATATGGCAAGAAAGCTTTGGTTTTAATTACAGCGTCCGGCTTCAAACGAATTGGGGATATCGTAGAAGGAAGCTTTTCTGGAAAAAATGTTGCAACTGTATTTGACTATTTCAATGGGGAATGCAGCAAGGCAGAAATTAACCGCCTGATTAAAGTAGTGGAGGACAATGGATGCGACATGGTAATCGGAATTGGCGGAGGCAAGATTCTAGACACCGCCAAAGCGGTTGCTTACCACAAATCCATGCCCGTATTAATCTGCCCCACCATCGCTTCCACTGACGCGCCTTGCAGCGCATTGTCTGTGATTTATACTGACGAAGGGGTATTTGAGGAATACCTTTTCCTCCCTGCAAACCCGAACCTGGTATTGATGGATACAGAGATTATCACAAAATCACCCGTCCGCCTGACGGTATCTGGTATGGGGGATGCACTGGCCACTTACTTTGAAGCAAGGGCATGCAAAAACAGCGGGGCATCCACTTGCGCTGGCGGCCTTTCCACTTCTGCAGCAATGGCGCTGGCAGAGCTTTGCTTCAACACATTGATGGAAGAAGGCGTTAAGGCAAAATTAGCATTAAGCGCTGGCGCATGCACCCCGGCAGTAGAAAAAGTGATTGAGGCAAATACATTATTAAGCGGAATAGGGTTTGAGAGCGGCGGGCTTGCCGGCGCCCATGCCATCCATAATGGGCTGACTGTCCTAGAAGAATGCCACCATATGTACCATGGGGAGAAGGTTGCATTTGGGACAATTACGCAGCTTGTTTTAGAAAACATCCCTGCTGAGGAATTAGAAGACATTATCACATGGTGCATCGAGCTTGGGCTTCCAGTCACCTTAAAAGAATTGGGTGTGGAAAAAGCTACAGATGAGAAAATTATGGCTGTTGCAACCGCTGCATGCGCAGAAACCGACACGTTACATAATATGCCGTTTTGCGTGACACCGGAAACTGTATGCGCTGCAATCAAGGCTGCCGACGCCTATGGGCATTACTATCTGGGAGAATAATCCCGGAAAGGATATTGGCCCAAACTTACATATGCCGCCATGCCAGCAGGTGAAAGAAATTTGATCCTTCCGCATGGGCGGCGAATGGACAGGGGGCTGTTGCAAAATGCAGCTTATATACAATATATGGCAGAGATTACAAAATTCTGAATCCCATATCTTGTATATAACAACTATTTTGCAACAGCCCCTTAAGGATTTATCATCAGGATTATGGACTTTTCGTTGATTATTTCAGCAAAATATATCCTATTGCAGATGCATTCGATGGAACACTGAAACAGGAATTTGATGTCTGTTTTGATAATTGGATTGGAAAAAGAGATTGGCTGAGAATCATTTTTGAAATAGAAAAGGACTTAAATCGCTTTTTTGATAGGGAAAGCGATTTGATTACAGCTTTTCTTGCATGGCTAAAAGAAGCGCTTAAACATACCTCTATTATCGTAGTTGAGGGGAACTTATAAATACTTACAAAGTTATCAAGCAAGGCTAGGCATCATCGCAGGGCCAGCCATGAAACGCTGGCCTTGCGATGATGCGTTTGCGATGATTTGTGTCAAATGATAAGCATCGCGTCCCCAAAGCTAAAAAACCGATACCGCTCCTCTACCGCAGCCTGGTAGGCGCCCAGCACATGCTCCCTGCCAGCAAATGCAGACACCAGCATCACCAGCGTGGACTCTGGCAAATGGAAATTTGTAATCAGCCCGTCCAATACCTGGAACTGATACCCAGGGTATATAAAAATATCTGTCCAGCCGCTTCCTGGCCGCACCACATCCCCTTCCTTGCAAATGGCATGTTCCTGCTCCCTTTCCTCCCGCAGGCCCATTGCCACAGATTCCACTGTACGGCAGCTTGTGGTCCCCACGCAGACCACCCGCCCGCCCCTTTGTTTGGCGGCGTTGATGGTTTTGGCTGCAATTTCGTCCATCTGGTAAAATTCCGAATGCATATGGTGCTCCTTAACTTGCGCCACTTTTACCGGACGGAACGTCCCAAGCCCCACATGTAGGGTAACTTCTGCAATGGAAATGCCTTTTGCCCTGATTTCCTCTAATAATTCCGGCGTGAAGTGCAGCCCGGCAGTGGGCGCCGCGGCAGAGCCTTCCTCTTTGGCATACACCGTCTGGTAACGGTTCTTATCCTGGAGCTGGTGGGTGATATAAGGGGGCAGGGGCATCTGCCCCAGCCTGTCCAAAATTTCTTCAAATATCCCCTCGTAAGTGAACTTTATCAAACGGTTGCCATCCTCAACAATCTCCAGGACTTCCCCCGCCAGCAAGCCGCCGCCAAACAATATCCTAGCGCCGGGCTTTGCTTTTTTGCCAGGCCTTACCAAGGTCTCCCAGACGTCATTTTCCTTTCTTTTTAACAGTAGGACCTCTATCTTTGCCTGGGTGCCTTCCCGCTCCCCAAACAGCCTTGCAGGGATTACTTTTGTGTTATTCAAAACCAGGCAGTCCCCTGGGTTCAGGTATTCCGAAATATGTTTAAAATCCGTATGCTCCATCCTCCCATCCTCCTTGTGCAGCACAAGGAGGCGGGAGCTGGAACGGTCTTCTAATGGGTCTTGGGCAATTAATTCCTGGGGAAGCTCATAATAAAAATCTTTTACATCCATACCTTCCCTTACTTCCTTAACTCAATTCCCATTTCTTCCAATGCCTTTAATATTTTCTCCATTGCCGGCGCATAATCTGTTTCTTCGAGCGTCTTGTCTTTTGCCCGGAAAGTCAGGGAATACGCCACAGATTTATACCCTGTTGCAATTTGGGCGCCTTCATACAAGTCAAACAGTTCATAACTTTCCAGGTATTGCCCTCCTTTTGCCTCAAATACTTTCTCCACTTCCCCGACCAGGATATTTTTCTTCATTACCATGCTAACGTCACGGGACACTGCAGGGAATTTTGCAATCCCTTCGTATTTCCTGCCAAAATCAGCCAAAGCCACAACCTCAGGCATGTCGATGACCGCCACATAAACACGGTCTTTGATGGAATAATTGTCTGCCACCTGAGGATGGAGTTCCCCAAGGTAGCCCACAACCTTCCCATCATATATCACATTCGCCTGCCTGCCAGGATGCAAAAAAGGTTTGCCGGCATTCGGGTCATATATCTCTTTCCCAGAAAGCCCCGCCTTGTCAAAAAATTCTTCGATTACGCCTTTCATAGTATAGAAATCCCCATCCCCATACATGCCAAGGGTAAACTGCATGCGCTCTTCTGGCAGTTCTGTTACAGGCACTTGCTTGGGCAGGTAAATATTCCCCAACTCATACAGGCGTACGTTTTTATTCCTACGGTTGTAGTTGGTGGACAAGGACGTAAGCATCCCATTGAGGGAAATTGTGCGCATAATGCTGAAATCTTCTCCCAGTGGATTGGAAATAACAACTGTTTTGCGAAGCTCACTGTCTTTGGGCAATAACAGCTTATCGAATACCTTAGGGCTTTCAAAAGAATATGTCATCCCCTGGCTGAAGCCGCAGTATTCCGCTGTATCCCTGGCCACTTCTTCTACCCTGAGCTTAAAGGACAATTTCCCTGTCGTCGCCTCCCCGGTAGGTAACGTAGTTGGGATGTTGTCATACCCATAGAACCTTGCCACTTCTTCCGCCAAATCCGCCAGGCACTCCAAGTCCTGCCGCCAGGATGGCACAAGCACTTCCCCTGTCCCATCGTCATAGCCCAAATCAATTTCTTTGAAATACCCGACCATAGTTTCTTTGGCAATTTGGGTTCCCAGCAGGCGGTTGACTTTTTCAGCGTCAAAGGCAATCCTCCTGCCCTCTTTGACTTTGCCATATACATCAACTACGCCGCCTACCACTTCCCCGGCTCCCAGCTCTTCGATTAATTGGCAGGCACGGTTTATAGCAGACAATGCATTGTTTGGGTCCAGCCCCTTTTCAAATTTTCCCGAAGCGTCTGTCCGAAGCCCTATCTTTTTACTGGAAAGCCGGATGTTTGTGCCGTCAAAGCAAGCCGCCTCAAAGAGCATTGTCTGTACATTGTCTGTAATCATGGAATTTTCACCGCCCATAATCCCTGCAACGCCTACGGCTTTTTCCCCATCGCAAATCATCAGGACAGAATCATCCATTGTCCGTTCCTGCCCGTCCAAAGTGATGAATTTTTCATCCTTTGCGGCACGCCTTACAATAATTTCCCTCCCGGCAATTGCGTCTAAGTCATAAGCATGCATGGGCTGCCCGTATTCTTCCATTACATAATTGGTAATGTCCACAATATTATTGATAGGACGGATCCCCTGGGAGGCAAGCCTGCGCTGCATCCATTCTGGGGATGGGGCAATTTTAATATTTTTCACCACCCTTGCGCAATACCTGGGGCAAAGCTCTGTGTCCTCCACAGTTACTTTTACATAATCATTGACATTTTCACTGTTCCCTGTCTCTGCCACTGCTGGCGGGCAGAATTTTTTCCCAAAGGTGGCTGCCGCCTCCCTTGCAATCCCAAGGACACCAAAGCAGTCCACGCGGTTGGAGGTGATTTCATATTCAAACACCACGTCGTCCAGCCCTAATGCCTGGATGGCGCTGCCCCCCACTTGCGCGTCTTCCCCAAAAATGTAAATGCCTTCTTCTGGCGCTTCTGGGTACATATCCCTGGTTGAGCCAAGCTCTTCAATGGAACACATCATCCCATTGGAGGCAACGCCACGCAGCTTGCCTTTTTTGATTTTAATCCCTCCAGGGGTTTTCTTCCCATCATGCCCCCCTGCCACGCGCCCGCCGTCCAGCACAACCGGGACTTTCTGCCCTTCTTTTACATTTGGGGCCCCGGTAACAATCTGCACAGTTTCCCCGCTTCCAATATCCACCTGGCACACCACCAGTTTATCCGCGTCAGGGTGCCTTTCAATTTTTTTAATCTGCCCTATTATTATTTTATCCAAATCTGCATCCAGCTGCACATACCCTTCCACTTTGGAACCAGAAAGCGTCATTGCATCCATGTATTCCTGGGCTGCCACATCCAGCTCAGGCACATAAGCTTTTATCCATGATAATGATGTATTCATAATCCTTATTTCCTTTCTCTCTTTACACGACTTAAAACTGTTTCAGGAAACGGTCATCGTTCTCATACAATAAGCGCATATCGTCAATCTCATATTTGAGCAGTGCAATCCGTTCTAAGCCTACCCCAAATGCAAACCCTGAATATTCCTCCGGGTCAATGCCGCTCATTTTCAATACCCTTGGATGGACCATGCCGCAGCCCAAAATCTCAATCCAGCCGGCGCCTTTGCAGAACCGGCAGCCTTTCCCGCCGCATTTAAAGCAGGTAACGTCCACCTCTGCGCTTGGCTCTGTAAATGGGAAATGGTGGGGGCGGAATTTTACTTTCGTCCCTTCCCCAAACAACTGCTTGGCAAACTCTGCCAACGTGCCTTTTAAGTCTGCAAACGTGATATGCTTGTCAATCACAAGCCCTTCAATTTGATGGAAGGATGGGGAATGGGTGGCATCCACCTCATCCGAACGGAATACCCTGCCTGGCGCAATCATACGGATAGGGAGCTTCCCTTTTTCCATTTCCCTCACCTGCACTGGGGAAGTCTGGGTGCGAAGCACAATCTCGTCATTAATATAAAAGGTATCCTGCTCATCTTTTGCCGGATGGTTCGCCGGGATATTCAGCGCCTCAAAGTTATAATAGTCATATTCCACTTCTGGCCCTTCCACCACCTCATACCCCATGCCCACGAAAATGCGTTCCACTTCTTCTAACGCAATGGTATTGGGATGGCGGTGGCCCACACGGTTCTTCTTTGCCGGGAGGGTGACGTCAATCACCTCCTGCTTCATCCTAAATTCCCGCTCTGCCGCCTCCAGTTTGGATTTTGTCTCTTCAATCAATTTTTCAATGCTTTCCCTTGTCTCATTCACAAGCTGCCCTACCATCGGGCGGTCTTCTGGAAGCACATCCTTCATGCCTTTCAATACTGCGGTCAGTTCCCCTTTTTTGCCAAGGAACGCTACCCTTACGTCATTTAATTTCGCCAATCCGTCAGATTTTTGGATCTCACGGACTGCATTTGCTTTAATTTGTTCCAGTCTCTCTTTCATATTCATTCTCCTTTTTTTAGAACAAAGCGGGCAAGCCCGCTTTCGCTCCCGAAATCCCTAGGCCCTGCGCTTTGCTGCGCCGAGTGCGGTCACGCAGTGACATCTTCTATTCGCACGAGTGCGCATCCATATTTTTATCTTATAGGAAAGTCATAGACTTTAACGCTTTACAGTAGCACGGTCTTTCCTATAAGATAAAAAATCCCTATGCATCTGCATAGGGACGAAAAATTCGCGGTACCACCCTGATTCCCAAAAGCCCCGTTGCAGGGACTCTCGAACACTCTTCTGCGTAACGTGCAGGAAACGTCATGCCTTATTCTGAGAAAACCCATTTCAGGCATGCAGCTCTGGTGGGAAATTCGATTGCTGCCTTTCCTTAAGGGAGCTTACAGCCAACGGCTCCCTCTCTCTGTAAGCAGTGCAGTTCTCTACTTAACACCTTCATTGCTTTTACATGGGTGTTATTTTAACACGTGTGAAATAAAACTGCAAGTGTTTTTTCACAAGCTATCTTCGTTTTTTCCTTTCGCTTGATATCCATCCTTATTTTTCAAAATGCTGGTAATCTTTAGAATAATTCCAATCCCCTCCCCAAAAGAAGCCATGTTCCTGAAATAAGCGCAGGCATATATCCCCTTTCGCAATCTTATAGGGGAACTCCCGGTTCCTGTCTGCATATTCAGCGCCGTTGGCAGGGCTTACCAAAAGCTCCCCGCCCTCCCCCTGCTTCACATAAGGGTTATACCTGGGATTGATGTCAATGGCAAGCCCAAGGGCATGTTTGGACAATGTGGAAGTCCCGGCAACTTCCCGGTAATTAAAAGCAGATGTATTATTGTCCGACATAGAGCTTTCATCATCCGCCCCATATGCATCCACCAAAACCATCCGTTCAATGGGATAAGACTGCCGATACAGTTCTGACATAATTTCCAGAATGTCTTTTGCAATGGACTGGTTCACAATCAGCTCACCGACATGCGTTTCCCCGTCAAACCCCAGATACAGCACCCGCAAATACCGCAGCTCCCCTAAGGAAATCGTTTCATTTTCCTGATAGGAGCAGCCCAATATCCGCCGCTGCACTTCATTTGATATTTCCAAGCTGTAAAATAAGCTGTCCAAATTTTCCTGGGGCAAACCGGAAACATCCACAATTGCCCCAGCCGTCATTTTTTGCACATCAGAAAGTTCCAGCCCATCCTGTTTGGGTTTTATAAGGGAGCTGGCGTCCAAGATACCCTGAAATTGCCCCTGCATTTGAAAAACTTTTTGCCCTTCTGCCATCTTTTTCCCACTGTTGGGCTGGATTCCTTGGAATATTGCAATGCATGGCAGCCCAACAATCAAACAGAACGTCCCCAGTTTCAAAATTTTAACCAAAGCCCTCCTCTTAGGCAGCCTCTTCTTCCTTACCATTTGGCGCCTGCCTCCTTTGGCTCAGCAGCTTGGCGAAGCAATGCAATTTCTTGCTGGTAGCCGTCCAAGCCATTGGGCGTTTCCAGAAAAAATGGAAGCCCCTTTAATTTCGGGTGGTTGACAATGGCATAGAATGTTTCTAGCCCAATCTCACCTTCCCCAATTTTGGCATGGCGGTCTTTATGGCTCCCCAGGCCGTTCATGCTGTCGTTAAGGTGCATTGCCTTCAACCGCCCCAGCCCAACCACAGAGTCAAACTCTTGGATAACAGAGTCCAAATGCCCCGCAATATCATAGCCGCCGTCAAACACATGGCAGGTGTCCATGCAGACCCCTAGCTTGCTGCTGTCTGCCACCCGGTCTATCACCGCGCGAAGCTCCTCGAAGTTCCGCCCCACTTCTGACCCCTTCCCCGCCATAGTTTCCAGCAGGACTGTAGCTTGGTACCCGTGTTCCCCAATCCTGTCCAGCGTATCAGCAATATAGGCAATCCCTGCCTCCACCCCTTGCTTCACATGGCTTCCCGGATGGAAATTATACATGGCGCCCGGAATATATTCCAGGCGCCTTAAGTCATCGCACATAATTTCATATGCTAACTGGCGCAGCCCTTCGTCCTTGGAGCATGGATTTAGGATATAGGGCGCGTGGGCCAGAATCTGGGCAATCCCATTATTTTTTGCAAATTCCAGGTAGTCGGCAACATCCGTAAGGTCTAATTCTTTGGCCTTTTTGCCCCTGGGGTTCCTGGTAAAAAACTGGAATGTATTTGCCCCAATTTTCACCGCCTCTTCCCCCATTGCAAGGAACCCTTTGGAGGAAGACAAGTGGCATCCAATCCTTAACATAGCCGCTCCTTCTTACAGTTCTTTTTTCATCACTGCGCCCTTAGCCCCTGACGTCACCATCTGTGCGTACCTTGCCAGGTACCCTTCTGCCACCTTTGGCGCCCTAGGCTTCCACTCTGCCCTTCTTTTGGCAAGGGTTTCCTCCGGCACATCCAGTTCAAGCTTCATTTCTGGGATATTAATTTTAATCCTATCCCCTTCTTCCACCAGCGCAATCGTCCCGCCTACTGCCGCTTCTGGGGAAACATGCCCTATGGAAGCCCCTCGGCTTGCGCCAGAGAAACGGCCGTCTGTAATCAAAGCGACCGAAGAGCCAAGCCCCATGCCTGCGATTGCCGAGGTTGGGTTGAGCATCTCGCGCATGCCAGGCCCGCCTTTTGGCCCTTCATAACGGATCACCACCACATCCCCTGCTACAATTTTCCCACCTTTGATAGCCGCAATGGCATCTTCTTCACAGTCAAAGACACGCGCCGGCCCTTCATGCACCATCATCTCTGGCACAACTGCGGAGCGTTTCACCACGCTCCCTTCTGGCGCAAGGTTGCCTTTTAATACGGCAAGCCCCCCAGTTACGCTGTATGGGTTTTCCAACGGGCGGATCACTTCTGGGTTTTTATTGGCGCACCCTTTGATATTTTCCCCAACCGTCTTTCCTGTCACTGTCATGCAGCCCAGGTTCAAAAGCCCTAATTCTGCCAATTGGTTCATAACGGCATACACGCCGCCCGCCTCATTTAAGTCCTCCATGTAGGTCGGGCCTGCCGGGGCCAGATGGCAGAGGTTCGGGGTTTTCTCACTGATTTCATTTGCAAACCCAATGTCAAAATCAAAGCCAATCTCATGGGCGATTGCCGGAAGGTGCAGCATGCTATTGGTGGAGCATCCCAACGCCATATCCACCGTCAGGGCATTCAAGACTGCCTCTTTTGTCATAATATCCCTAGGGCGGATATCTTTGCGCATCATCTCCATCACTGCCATGCCCGCATGTTTTGCCAGGCGGAGGCGGTCAGAATAAACTGCAGGGATTGTCCCATTCCCCTGAAGCCCCATGCCCAATGCTTCCGTCAGGCAATTCATGGAATTTGCGGTATACATACCAGAACAGGAACCGCAGGTAGGGCATGCCTTCTCCTCAAATTCACAGACATCTTCCTCTGTCATGGTTCCCGCCGCATAGGAGCCGACTGCTTCAAACATCGAAGAAAGGCTGGTCTTTTTTCCCTTCACATGCCCTGCCAGCATAGGCCCGCCAGACACAAAGACGGTCGGCACATTGACCCTTGCAGCCGCCATCAAAAGCCCTGGCACATTTTTGTCACAGTTCGGCACCATTACAAGCGCGTCAAACTGATGGGCCAATGCCATGCACTCTGTGGAATCAGCAATCAAATCCCGGGTCACCAGGGAATATTTCATGCCTGTATGCCCCATGGCAATCCCATCACAGACCGCAATTGCAGGGAATACCACTGGAACGCCCCCAGCTTCCGCCACGCCTAACTTCACTGCGTTTACAATTTTATCCAAGTTCATATGCCCTGGCACAATTTCATTATAGGAGCTTACAATCCCTACCAAAGGTTTCTCCATTTCCTCCTTTGTAAACCCCAGCGCATTGAACAGGGAACGGTGGGGCGCTTGCTGCATCCCCTTTTTGACGTTATCACTTCTCATTTCCTCTACCTCTTTCTTACATTGTTATTTTGTTATATTCTGAAAACTGATTTCCTGAACAATATCTTACCACCTTAGTTGTCTGCTGTCAATACTGTTGTATGATGTTCTGAAATTGACTTTTTAGGAAATTTATGCTATATTAAATTAGTTAATCAGGAGGATGCTGCGATGAACAAACCAACGATGAACCATAACCTAATTGAATACATATTAGCTTCACAAGACCCAGAACATAATGAGACAGTCCATGAAGCCATACATTTTATGGATGAAATGCCAGGCGGTTTTTTAATCTACCGAATGGACCAAAATGAAGAAATCATCTATGCAAATAAGGCCCTGCTGCGGATTTTCCAATGCAGCTCCCTAAAGGAATTTCGGGAATTCACTGGGAACTCTTTTCAGGGAATGGTCCATCCGGAAGATTTGGATGCCGTTGAACAAAGCATTAAAGAACAGATAGCGCACAGCCAGCATGAGCTGGACTATGTGGAATACCGCATAATCCGAACGGATGGGGAAATACGCTGGGTGGAAGACTATGGGCATTTTCTCCATATTGAATCCGTAGGGGATTTTTTCTATGTATTTATTGTAGACGCAACAGAAAAGAAAAACATACACCTTGCGGAAAAAGCCCGCCTGTTAGAGGAAAAATCACGGAAAGAACAGAAACTCCAAACTTTAATCGAGGAATATGACAAGGAACGCAAATTAATCAACCAGGAGCATTTGCGCCGCCTGGAGGTGATTGAAGGGCTTAGCGTAAATTATGAATCCATCCTTTACGCCGATTTAGACGGCAACAAAATCCTGCCCTACCGCCTCAGCAGCCGGACAGAACGGCAATTTGAGAAAAAATTCCAGATCCGTAAATTCGACTGGTATACTTCCGATTATATCAACACCTGGGTCCATCCTGAAGACCGGGAACTTGTCGCCCGGGTTACCGAACCAGGCTATATCCGCAAAAAACTTGCAACCAGCAAAACTTATTATACCAATTACCGTGTCATCAACCGCGGAGAACTGCAATACCTGCAGCTTCGCATTGTAAACGTAGGCAACCGGGACAGCATTTCCCAGATTGTCATGGGCTACCGGAAAGTGGATGAGGAAGTCCGCCGTGAAATGGAGCAAAAGCAAATATTTGAGGATGCGTTAAACAGCGCAAACCTTGCCATCACAGCCAAAAACACATTCCTCTCTAATATGTCCCACGATATGCGGACGCCTTTAAATGCAATATTTGGCTATACAGCCCTTGCCAAAAAGCACCTTGCAAGCCCCGCTTCCATCGAAGGGTATCTGAATAAAATTGAAGTGGCTGGCAAACAATTATTAGATTTAATTGAAAAGGTGCTGGAAATTTCCTGGGCAGAGTCCAACAGCACCCTTTTAAACGAGGGCGAATGCAATTTAAGCGACATTATGCAGGATATCCATGAAAACCTGCTGCCCCAGGCAAACGACAAAAATATTCGTTTTTCCCTGAATTCTGCTGGGATGACCCATTGTGACATCTATGGGGACCAGGATAAGCTGCGCCAGCTTATGTCCAACCTTGCGGCGAACGCCATTATGTATACAGAAGCCGACGGGACTGTGGAAATCAGCGTGGAGGAACTAGAAAGGTTCCCAAATAATTTTGCCGTCTATCAGTTTATTATAAAAGATACCGGGATTGGGATTGGAAAAGAGTTCCTGCAACATATTTTTGAGCCTTTTGAACGTGAAAAAAACACCACATTCAGCGGTGTGCATGGCATCGGCCTTGGGCTTACTATTGCCAAGAACATTGTAGACATGATGGGCGGGAGCATCCAGGTAGACAGCGCCCCTGGGCAGGGCAGCACATTTACTGTAATGCTGCGGTTCCGCATACAGACCCACCCACTCTCTTCTGCCAACCATACAGAGGATGTTTTTACCAGCCTGTTAAACAAAAAGATTTTGCTTGTGGACGACAACCTCACCAACCTTGAAATTGAAACAGAAATCCTTCAAGGGATGGGCTTCCTTGTGGAGACAGCCATAAATGGAAGCATTGCAGTGGAAAAAATAGAACTTTCTTCCCCGGAAGATTTTGATTTAGTCCTTATGGATATCCAAATGCCTGTGATGAATGGTTGGGAAGCTGCCAGAAACATTCGGAAATTGGAGCATCCAACCCTATCTAACATCCCAATTATCGCTTTATCCGCCGACGCATTTGACAGTGATAAGCAAATGTCCATTGAAAGCGGGATGGACGCCCATTTAACCAAACCCATAGACATCCCTATCCTGCTGGAGACAATTGCAAAAACCTTGCAATCCCGTAAGGATGCGCTTTAATACCAAAGCCATCCATGAAAAAGGGGCTGTTGCAAAATGCAGCTTATATACAATATGGCAAAGATTACAAAGTTCTGAATACCATATCTTGTATATAACAGCTATTTTGCAACAGCCCCTCCGCCTGCGGCGGGTCGCTTAGCGACAGATTTCATACCCGGCGCTCATTTTATTTCAATATTCTGGGATGGGGGAAATAGCTGACTGCCGCCTTGCCAATGATATCTTCGGCCTTCACAAATTTATGTTCCCAATACCGGGAATCCCAGGAATCCTCACGGTTATCCCCCATCATAAAATAGGCGCCTTCTGGAACCGTATAAGGCCCAAAATTATCATGGCTCACCCTCTGGGTATAATCCTGCCCTAAAGGCTCCCCATCAATATAGATAATCCCCTCTTTCCCCTCAATTGTCTCCCCAGGCAGCCCTATAATGCGCTTTAAATAAAGCGTCTCCCCATCGTCAGGATATATAAACGTTACGATATCGCCCCGTTTTGGCTCGCCAAACACATAAGAAAGGCGGTTCACAAGGATCCTGTCCCCCGCCATTACAGTGGTTTCCATAGAGGAGGATGGCACCTGCGCATTGGCAATCATATATTTATTCAACAAAAACCCAAATGCCAAGGCCATCAATATAATGCCCAAATTTACAAAAATTTCTTTTAGAGCCTTCTGTTTCCCATTATGTATTGGCTTAACGCCCTCTGTGGTATCCGTTCCTTTACGCTCTTCCATCTGATTCTCCCTCCTTATGCCCACCGCCGCCCGCGGCATGCCTCTTCCCTATTCCATCGGAAGCTGTGCCATTGCGTGGAGGATATGGATGCGCATAGCATTCCTTGCGCCCTCCCCATTGCGTTCCTTCAAAAAATCCATCAGAATCTTATGGTCTACCAGGGTCGCCTGGACTGCCTCTTCGTACGCGGCAGATAACTGCACCCCTTTGTTGATCCCCTCATAAATCACTGGCATAAGCTGGTTCATAAATTCATTATGGGTGGCTTTTGCAATGGATTTGTGGAACGCCTGCTCCACTTCTGTCCTGTCCTCCCTCTTTTGTATCCGCCCTTCAATCTCCGCGCCTAATGCAAGGATACGCTGAATCTCTTCCTCTGTAGCGCGCAAAGCCGCATAATATGCGGCTTCCGGCTCAAAAATCAGGCGCATTTCATATAGGTCCCTTGCCTTTACTGTTGCAGTGGCAAGGGCGGACATTCCCTTTGGCTGCTTCTGCTTAAAATCCTCACGGACAAATGTCCCCCTGCCCCGCCGAATCTCCAAAATGCCTTCTGTGGCAAGGATGCGTATGGCTTCCCGCAGCGTAGTGCGGCTCACCTTCAATTCTTCAGACAAAATATTTTCATTTGGCAATTTGCTGCCTGGCAAAAACCGCTGCTCTACGGTAATCATCGACAAGATGCTGTCTGCAATCCGGTCTGATAATCTGCATTCCTGTTCCATATGCCCCTCTCTAGCTGAAATAAATCAGCTCATCCTCCGGCTTCTCGGCAGGCTCCACATCCAGGGCATACAAGACTGGCCCTTTCCCACGGTACTCCATGGCAAACTCATTTTTCATCTCAGCAGTAATGGTAATCCAGGACTTGTGGGGGATATCCGCCGCTTTGCTGAATTTACATTTAAACCCTACAAAAGTAATGTCGTCTGCGCAGCAAGTCATGGCAAAGCGCCCTGGGATAAAAACGCCCTTTTTCATCTTCTCTGGACGGTAAACCAGGGCAAGGAACTTCACTTTTTTGCCCTCATACTTTTTGGGGTCGTCTAAGGCGTCCATATACCAGATCCCATAATCCATATCTGTAATTTCAATAACCTCCTGATTTAAGTCATAAGGCAGCTCTTCCATGTCATTTTCATCTATTGTCCCGTCTTCACGCTCATAAGCAATCTGGGCTTTGCGGTTCAGCACCTTAATTGCCCGGCGGAACTTGCCCTTGGGCGTATCATCTGTGCAGCGGTTAATAATCACTACGTCTGCCGCAAATAGCTGCTCCATAATCATCGCGCGCATATTTGCCAGGTACATTTCAAAAGTGGAAGCGTCCACCGTAGCCAAAGACTGCACCAGAACCCAGTTTTTCGGAAGGTCCATCTCTAAAAATGTAGACATCTGCCAGGTGCCATTGTATTCAATAAACACCTGGTCTGGGCGGTAAGCCTTCCCAAATCCCTCCAGCTTTTCTTTGGTGAATTCTTCCTCGTCCTCTATCATTGCCAATTTGGTGTTCGCCTTTAACAATTCTTCCTCGTCAAATTCCACCTCCCCATCTTCGCAGAGGATTAGCAATGTGTTCCCGTTTTCACTGAAATCCCCATCAATCAAGGTTTCCCTTATCAGGGAGCTTTTCCCACTGTCCATAAAACCGGAAAACAAATATACTGGAATCTCCATATCTTCACAACCTTCCTATATCCCAAACAGCTCCGCTAACTTCCCTTCTTTGAGGTCTGTCCCAATTACGCAAAGCCTTCCTGTGTAATCGGGTTCCCCGGTACGCAGTTCGTATTCCCCATCTACCATATCGAAATAAATCCAGGCGCCATCTTCCGCTGGAACTATCCCCTTTGCCCGAAGGACCTTCCCATAATCCTCTGTCTCGCAAAATGCTTGTAAGGCATGCCCGATTGTCTCTTTCGTAAACACATGGGGGGTCTCCCTGCCCCAGCTTGTAAAGATTTCATCTGCATGGTGATGCCCATGTTCCCCATGGTGGTGGCTCTGGCAGCCGCAGGTACAGTCTGGGCCATGCTCCCCATGGTGGTGGTTCCCATCCTCATGGCAATGCCCATGCTCCCCATGGTGGTGGTCCCCATCTTCGTGGCAATGCCCATGCTCCCCATGGTGGTGGTCCCCATCTTCGTGGCAATGCCCATGCTCCCCATGGTGGTGGCTTCCATCCTCGCGGTGATGGCTCTGGCAGCCGCAGGTACAGTCTGAGCCATGCTCCCCATGGTGGTGGTCCCCATGCTCATGGCAATGCCCATGTTCCCCATGGTGGTGGTCCCCATGCTCATGGCAATGGCTATGCTCTTCCATCAGTTCTTCTTCCAATGTTTTCTGCTGTTCTACCACCTTATAAATCTGCTTCCCATCCATTTCATCCCAGGGGGTAGTGATAATTGCGGCGCTTGGGTTTTTCTCCCGGATTGCCTTCACCACAAGTTCCGTCTGTTCTGGCTTCACATTCTGGGTGCGGCTTAACACAATCACCGTGGCGTACTCAATCTGGTTGTTGAAAAATTCACCAAATGCTTTCATCTGTTTGGTTGCCTTGGCTGTATTTACCACAGTCACCCGCCCGGATAATTTCACTTCATTTTCTGCTTCCACTTCCTGTACAGACTTCATCACATCGGAAAGCTTCCCTACGCCAGACGGCTCAATCAAAATCCGGTCTGGGTGGAACCGCTCCATCACTTCCCGTAAATTTTTCCCAAAATCCCCTACCAGGGAACAGCAAATGCAGCCAGAATTCAATTCGCTTACCTCAATGCCGGAATCCTTCAAGAAACCGCCGTCAATGCCAATCTCCCCAAATTCATTTTCAATCAACACAATTTTTTCACCCTGGAATACATCTTCCAGCATTTTTTTGATAAAAGTTGTCTTCCCTGCCCCTAAAAAACCTGAGATAATATCAATTTTTGTCATGATTTTCCCTCCATTCCCAAATATATTCCCTAACGATATGTTACCATGCCTTTTTCCACCAAAAATGCCGGACGGTAAGACAGTTTTGCCTTACGCAGCCCTTCCGCCCCAGTGTCCTCCTCCCGGTTCACATACTGGTACCCTTGCGCCTCATGCGCCACAAACTGTTGGTTGATCATTGGGTAAGCGCCCTGGACCTCTGCAAACGCTTTTTCAATATGAACCACAAAAGTATCCGGGTTTAACGGCTCCCCAATTGTAAAAGCAATGACTTCCCCACCTGGCTCTGCCCTCAGCAGCCCGCCTTTTAACTGCAGCTCCTCTAACAGGCGCAGGGCGTTTAAGGTCACGCACATTTCCGCACGCTTTTCTTCATCCTGTTCACATTCCGCTTCCTTGCGCCATTTCAACGCCATCTGGAAGCATTCCTCTACATTTTCCCCAGTGACAGGCTCATACACCCAATTAGGGTAATTTTCCTTAAATTTATTGATATGGTTCCGTTTCCCATGCAATTTTTTCCCTGCAAGGGTGGTGAGTTTCTCTGTCTCATAGACATAATCGGCAGAATCCCGGTCATATGCAATCTGGAATTTTCCTGGGTACCAGAGTTCCAGCAGCCCATATTCCTGCTCCTGCACCAAATGCATATGGAATTCCTTTTGTTGGCCATGGAACCATTCCATCATCACATCCATTGCCCGACGAGCCTGCCCTGGCTCCCCTGCCGGGAATGTAATGCTTGGTTCCCCATTATCCAAAACCCCCCGAAAAACCAGCGTATCCTCCACAACAGCAAAATCTGTCGGGTATTTCCGGCTCCACAGGTAAATGTTTGGGAAAATCAACTCACAGCTTCGGTATGTTTTCTGGCTTAAATAGCGGTCAATCAACGCCCGGTCTTCCAGCCCAATTTTCTTAAATTCTATCTCCATATATCTCCTATCCGGCAAATTGCATACTGTAAAGCTTTGCATAAATGCCATCTTTCTCCAATAATTCTTTGTGGCTCCCTTCCTCCTCAATCCCACTGTCTGTCAGCACCAGGATTTTCTGGGCGTTACGGATTGTGGACAGACGGTGGGCAATCACAAAGGTGGTACGGTTTTTCGCCAGTTTTTCTAAGGATTCCTGCACCACTTTTTCACTTTCATTATCCAACGCAGACGTAGCCTCGTCAAATATCAGTATGGGCGGATTTTTCAAAAATACCCTTGCGATAGACAACCTCTGCTTCTGCCCGCCAGAAAGCTTCACGCCCCGCTGCCCAATGTCTGTGTCATAGCCATCGGGCAACGCCATGATAAACTCATGGGCATTTGCGCTTTTTGCGGCCTCTATCACTTCTTCCCTGGTGGCGTTTGGCCTGCCATAACGGATATTGTCCATCACCGTCCCCACAAACAAATATACATCCTGCTGCACAATGCCAATCTGGCTGCGCAGGCTCTTTAAAGTCACATCCCGGATATCCTGCCCATCAATCCGCACCGCTCCGCCTGTCACGTCATAAAACCGGGGGATTAAGCTGCACAACGTGCTTTTTCCAGCGCCGGAGGACCCCACCAGCGCCATATAAGAGCCTGCCTCCACTTCCAGGTTGATATGGTTTAACACCGTCTCGGTATTCTCCTCATAATGGAAGGACACATTGTCAAATGAAATATCGCCTTTGACATTTTTCAGCTCCACAGCCCCCGGCCTGTCCGCAATATCCGGGGCAATCGCCATCATCTCCATAAAACGCTCATACCCCGTATACCCATTCTGGAACTGTTCTGTGAAGTTAATTAATTTTTTCACCGGCTCTGTAAAGGTATTGATGTACAAAAGGAATGTTATCAAATCCGCCACATCCACCTGCCCGCCCGTAATCAGCGCCGCTCCCACCACCAGCACCACAATGGTGATTAGGGTAGTCAGCGCGCCAAGGCCTGAGTGGTAACCTGCCATGTAAACGTAGCTATTTTTCTTTGCCGCCAGAAACCCCTGGTTCCCTTCTTCAAATTTGTCCAGCTCCACCTCCTCATTGGCAAAGGACTTCACTACCCGGATACCAGACAGGTTATCCTCTATCTGGCTATTGATTTCCGCAATTTTTACCCGGTTTCGCTTAAAGGCGCGCTTCATCCTTGTGTTAAAATAAAGGGCGTACACCAGCATAATTGGCACAAAGGCAAACGCAACCAAGGTCAGCTTCACATCAATGCTTAACAAAATAATAAAAGACCCCAAAATCTTAATAATAGAGATCACAAGGTCTTCCGGCCCATGGTGCAATAGCTCGCTGATATCAAACAAATCACTTGTAATCCTGGACATCAACTGCCCAACCTTCTGGTTGTTAAAAAAGGAGAACGACAATTTCTGGTAATGCCCAAAAATTTCCGCCCGCATGTCATATTCAATCTTCGCCCCCATCACATGCCCATAATTGGAGATAAAATAATTGCAGAAGCCTTCCACTGCCACCAGCCCCAGCATTAAGATTGCCAGTTTTGTGATGTTTAGCAGCGCCGCCCCTGCCTCCATGGTAATCACATGATTTGTAATATAACGCACAAGCAAAGGAATTACTAATGTCACCCCCGCGCCTAAAATTGCAAAAAACATATCTGCAAGGAACAAGGGCAGGTAGGGCTTGTAATAGGATGCCAGTTTTCTCATTTTTCGTTCCATTAAAATCCCCTTTCCTGAAAAATCTTTTTGTTCTATACCAAATGCCATTATAACACAATTGCCAATAATTTCAAATCTTTTCAAATTTGAGTTCCCCCACTTTGCAATTCTTAGGAAAATCCTTTGAGTTTCCCCATTTTTTATAATAGCCTATATTATTGTGCCAAAAGGCCTTGCTGCCTTTGGCAGCATAGGTGTCTTGCACAAAAAATGTCTGAAAAGCTAGCTTTCCATAGCGCTTTTATGTGCAAAGCGCTTCCATCACAAGTGATGGAAACCTTTTGGCACTATAAATTGCAAAATGGAGAAACTCAACTAGGAAAATTCAAATTGACACACAGAACCAAGTATTTTATAATGAGTTAAAATTTACCTATACAAACAGCCGTAAATTTAGAAAGGAGCAAGAATATGTCCCCCACAGAAATTTATTATGAGAACCTTGCAGCCACTGCCATTAAAAACCTGGAAAAAAGGCATTTTGAATGCCACTATTGCAAAACTGCAGAGGAAGCCGTAACGCTGGCCTCTGAGCTGGTGCCTTCTGGCAGCACCGTCTCTTTTGGAGGCTCCATGACATTAGCGGAATCCGGCATGGCCGACGCCCTCAAGCAGCGTAGCGACATTACGCTATTAGACCGAAGCACGGCAGGCTCACCCGAAGAGGTAAAGGAAATCTACCACAAGTCGCTCAATGCAGATTATTATTTTATGAGCAGCAACGCCATCACTACGGATGGGGAACTGGTGAACATCGACGGCACCGGGAACCGTGCGGCGGCGCTTATCTATGGGCCGGAACATGTGGTAATCCTTGCAGGCATGAACAAAGTGTCACCCTCATTGGAAGAAGCAGTTTCCCGGGTAAAAAACGTTGCTTCCCCCATGAACGCCAACCGCTTAAACCGAAAAACCCCTTGTGCGGCAACCGGCTTATGCTCCGACTGCCTAAGCCCAGACTGCATTTGCTCCCATACCGTCATTACTAGGAAGAGCGCGCCAGAAAAACGGATTAAAGTTATATTAATCGGGGAATCCCTGGGCTATTAAAATTTGGTTAAGAAAGGCTGCAGGGCGCGTTTACTGCAGTACACCATGGGTATACTGTGGTACAGCTATTTTAAGCATACGCCGCTACACTTCCAGTTTCAAATTCATTTCCTCTTCTGCCTGCTGCTTAAATTCTGCCAGCTGATCCTGGTTCGGCACAGGCAGCTCTTCAATAGACTGTACGCCAAAACTCCTTAAAAACTCCTCTGTTGTCCCAAACAGCAGAGGCCTCCCCGGCGCGTCCAGCCTTCCTAGCTCACAGACCAGGTTGTATTCCACCAGCTTATTGACCGCATGGGCGCAGCTCACCCCCCGGATCTTTTCAACCTCCAGCCTGGTAATGGGCTGCTTATAAGCGATAATGGAAAGCGTCTCCAACAACACATCCGTCAATACATGGCGTTTGGGCTGCTTGGCAACTTTAACCAAATATTCATATATTTCTTTTTTGGTACACAACTGGACGGAGCCTTCCATCTCAATAATTTCAATGCCCCGTTCCTCAGACTGGTACCGCTGCCGCATTTTCTGCAAAATATCCCTAACTTCCTCCTGGCTTATCCCTAACGCTTCCGCCAGCTTAGGCACTTCCACAGACTCGCCCATGGCAAATAAAATCCCTTCAATTATTGCTTCCTGCTTTTCCAATTTCATGTTGTCCTGACTCCTTATGCCAACATCTTGCTTATCCCTGCTGTCTGCATATTGCCGTGGCAGTAAAACATTGTGTTTTCCCTTTCCCAAAAACTATCAACCGCCAGAGCTATAAATCACAATATCATCAAAAATATGTTCCTGGAAAATATGTATTTTGCCCATCTTCATCAATTCCAAAACAGATAAAAACATAACAATCACTTCCATCTTACTGCTTTGGGACTCCAACAGCCCCCGAAAGCTGAAACGGCTGTGGGTGAGCGCATATTGTTCCAAATACTCCATCCGCTCCTCCAAAGACACCTCTTCCTTTTCTATTTTTCCGAACTTGGAACGGATAGGGTCTATTTTGTTCTCCTGCTTCCTTATCACAGAGCGGAAAATTGCATTGAGCTTTTTTAACGTAAGCCCGGACATCAGCTCCTGTAAATCCACCGGCTCCTCATACTTCCTTACCTCTTCTGGGACAGTAGGCATTTTAAACAATGCCCGCTGCGCGTCCATCTGCCTGTCCTTTAATTCATACGACATGCATTTATACATTTTATATTCCAAAAGCTTCTGCACCAGTTCCGCCCTTGGGTCTTCCTTCTCTTCCTCCGCCTCTTCCTTAGGGAGCAGCATCCTGGATTTAATGTCAAGGAGCGTGGCTGCCATTACCAGAAATTCACTGACCACATCCAAATCCTGCCTCTGCATCTCATTGATGTACTCCATATACTGGTTGGTAATCTCCACAATCGGAATATCATAAATATTCACTTTATTCTTTTCCAACAAATGTAAAAGTAAGTCCAAAGGCCCCTCAAACACCTGCAGCTTCACCGTCAAATCCATGGTATCCCTTCCTCTAAACAGCACTGCCCTATATTCTACCTGTATCTGCTATTTTTTTCAAGGGAAATTTTGTCACCTATGCCCGCACCGTATTTCGAGAACCAAGCTTAACTGTTGCCCTGCGTTTTTTGCGCTGGCAAAAGCTTTACCCAAAGAAGCTCCGCCCGGTTAAAAATCCGTACATGGAATGTATGGGTGCCAAGGCCTTTGCTGATAATCACGTTTTTATCCCCCTCCTGGAACCTGCCCGCGTCGTATTTGGGGAACCACGTAAGCTGCGGGGAGATCAAGCTCCCAATGCCTGGGATGCGAATCAGCCCCCCATGGTTATGCCCGCAAAAGGCCACATCCGCCCCCCAACGGAGGTATTCCCGGGCATAAGCCGGGTTGTGGGCAAGCAGAATCTGGAACGCCCCTTCTTTCTGCCTTGGCAGGCGTTCCTTTAGGTAATCCTTTTTTAACGGGACAATCCTTCCCTTTTCATAATAATCCAATTCCAGCTCCAACGCAGACAGTTGGACTTTATTCTGGCTCAGGAAAATTTCCTGGCTTTCCGTTTCCATAACGGTAACCCCCGCCTTTTTTACGTTTTCCAGATACTCCATAAACAGGGCATGGTTTATCCTTCCCGGCTCCCGCAGCCTGCTCTCATGGTTCCCATAGCTATAATAGACTGGGGCAATTTTCACAAGCCCCTGTAAGGTCTTTAAGGCAGATGCAAAGGTGTCGCTGTATTTTGACACCAGCATGTCGCCCGGCACAAAAATTGCCTGTGGCTTAATACGCCCCACCTGCCTTAACAGCCTTTTATTCCCTTTCCCATAAGTGAACCCATGCAGGTCTGCAACCACCGCAACATTTACCGGATTTTTTATTTTCACGGAAGCAACCTCATATTTTGTGACCCGGAATTTTGCCAACTCCCATTTTTGCCACAGTGCATAGCATGGAACCGCTAAGAATGCCAAAAATAATTTTTTCATTTCTATTTCCCTTTCTATCTTCTAAAAACGGGGCATATCATACAAGCCCGCCGCTTAAACTATTATATAACATTTGGAGGTTCTACTATGCGTTGTATATTATCTTTTCTCTTATCTGCATGTTTGCTGTTCCCCTCCCCGCTTCCGACATCCGAAGCCCCCGCAGGGCAGCCGCCTGCAGAAGAAGTCACAGTTTCAGCTCCTTCTGTGGCGCTGATGGAAGCCTCGACTGGCCAAGTCATTTACGAAAAAGATGCCCATACGCCCCTTCACCCTGCCAGCATTACCAAAATTATGACAATGATTCTAATTTTTGACGCGCTAGAAGAAGGGAAAATAGCTTTGGGGGACACAGTTACTGTGTCAGAATATGCCGCAAGCATGGGCGGTTCCCAGGTCTTTTTAGAACCCGGGGAAACCCAGACTGTGGAAACCATGTTAAAATGTATTTCTGTCGCCAGCGCCAATGATGCCTGTGTGGCAATGGCAGAGCATATCTGTGGGAGCGAGCAGGAATTTGTCAACCAGATGAACCAGCGGGCAAAGGGGCTTGGCATGGAGCATACCAGTTTTATCAACTGCTGCGGCCTTGACGTGGAAGGCCATATGACCACCGCCTACGACGTGGCGCTGATGTCCAGGGAGTTAATTTCCAAATACCCCCAGATACATAATTACTGCACGATTTGGATGGAAAACATCACCCATGTTACCCGCAAAGGCTCTTCTGAATTCGGCCTTACCAACACAAACAAATTAATCCGGCAGTACCCTTATGCCACCGGCTTAAAAACAGGCTCCACCTCACAGGCAAAATTCTGTGTCTCCGCCACTGCTGAAAAAGACGGGCTGAAATTAATCGCCGTGATTATGGCTGCCCCAGACCCCAAAATCCGGTTCCAAGACGCGACTACGCTTCTAAATTATGGATTTGGGAAATGCCAGGTCTATAAGGACGAAAATAAGGATAAACTCCCTAACCTCCCCATCCAGGGCGGCACAAAAGATGATTCCCCCCTGTCCTATGAATCTGATTTCACTTACCTGGATGTGGCAGGGTCAGATTTATCTTCCGTGACCAAGGAATTAATTCTGCCTGAATCTTCTAAAGCCCCTGTAAAAAAAGGGCAGACGGCCGGGAAAGCCGTCTACAAGCTGAACAAAAAAGAGATAGGGTCCGTCAATCTCCTGTTTGGCAGTGATGTGGAAAAGGCATTGTTCAAAGACTATTTCCTGAAAACACTGGAACAATTCCTATTTTGCCAGGCCGATGCAGCCGGGTAGGGAAAGATACTTCCCCTGCCCGCCCTATCGGGCATGCCTACAGAAAGCCGACCCTCGTTGCAGCCTGCGCCAGAGGTTAAAAAATCTGCATAAAGCAAACGGCAGCAGGAAGCCGACCCTCGTTGCAGCCTGCGCCGAGGATTGCCTTTTACAACAACGGGGCAAACAAGCGCATGACGCCCTGGAGGGTACGGATGGCCGCCGGGCGTTTGTGGCAAAAATCCATATTGATCTCTTCTGATTCCCCCATAGTCGCCGCCATATCTTCCTTCACCTGCATGACAGCCTTGGAACGGTACATCCAGACGCCGCATTCAAAATGCAGGTACAGGCTGCGGTAATCCAGGTTCACGCTCCCCACAACCGCCACCTCGTCATCACACACAAAACATTTTGCATGGAGGAACCCAGGGTTATACTGGTAAATCCGGACCCCGCATTCTAACAGCGGCTCATAATAGGATTGGCTAATCCAGTATACAATCCGTTTGTCCGGGATGCCTGGCATCAAAATCCGCACATCCACGCCGCTTTTTGCCGTATTTTGCAGCGCCTTCAATATTTCATCATCTGGGATTAGGTAGGGGGTAAAAATATAGACATATTTTTTGGCGCGGTTAATGATGTTCATATAAATATTTTCCCCCACATTCTCATGGTCTAACGGGCTGTCCGTATAAGGCTGCACATACCCATCTGACTGAAACGGCCTGGTCTGATAGCGGGAAGGGAAAAACTGGCTTAAATCCCTTTCCTTCGCCTTGGTGATATAATCCCACATCTCCAGGAACATAACCGTAAAGCTCCAGACCCCTTCCCCTTCCAAACGGATCCCCGTATCTTTCCAATACCCAAACCGCTTCACTTTATTGATGTATTCATCCGCCAAATTAATCCCGCCTGTAAACCCCACTTTTCCATCCGCCACCAGGATTTTCCTGTGGTCGCGGTTATTCATAATCACAGACATCACGGGGTACAAGGGGTTAAACCGGACGCATTGTATGCCCCATCCCTGCATTTTTAGGTAATATTTTTCAGGGAGTGTGGTCACGCACCCAAAATCATCATAAATAAAGCGCACATCCAAGCCCTGCGCCGCCTTGCGCTTTAGGATTTCTAGTATCTTCCCAAACATATGCCCTTCTTCTACAATAAAATATTCCATAAAAATAAAATGCTCCGCCTCCTCTAAAGCCTGCAGCAGGTCAGGGAACATTTTTTCCCCGGAAGGGTAATATTGGGTTTCTGTGTTTTTATAGACTGGGTAGCCAGCCCATTCCCTGACATATTTCGACTGGCGGTAGACAGACAAATCCTGCTCCATCAGCTCTTCCAACAAATCCTGATGCTCTGGCAGGCTCTTCTCTATCTCGCAATTCACCGCTTCCATACGCTTCCTGGTAGGCCTGGTCAATTCCGACCGCCCAAAAATAAAATACACCAATAGCCCCACAATAGGGATTGCCAGGATTACAACAGTCCATGCAATCTTATAAGATAAATTGCTCCTTTTATTCACTATCAGCAGCACAACAAAAATAGCCGCTATATCAATGGCTGTGTTGAAAAATGCATAACGCATCTGGAACCCATACAAAAACGACAGCAGCCAGCACAATTGCACTAAAATTGCAAGCGCCACAATTGTTGCCCTGCCCAATAAAAACTTTTTGACTTTCTTCATTAAACCACCTCTTACGCCTGGCGCGTCTGCCGCCATTTTGCGTTGGTGACATTTTATCACAATAACCTTCCAATGTCTACCATCCCCCATCCTTGTTTTGATAAAGGAAGGCCTAAATCCACCGTCCGTTTGTACAGCCTGAGCTTAACGTCCGCTGGGGAAAAATGGGGGTATTTGCTTAACAGCAGGGCAATGCTCCCGCTTACCATGGGGGCTGCCATAGAGGTTCCGGTTTTCTGCGTATACATTACAGGGTAGGGCGCGCAGCTTGTGACATTCGTCCCAGGCAGCACCAGCTCTGGCTTCACCACGCAATGCTCTGTAGGGCCGCGCCCAGAATAATTGGGCTTTAACGGGGATTTCCCGATTTGTTCCCTTGTATCGTCAAAACAGCCCACTGTAATGACTTTCCGGCAAATCCCCGGCACAGTGATGCTATTTTCCCCAGGCCCATTATTCCCTGCCGCCGCTACCACTACCAAATCGTTGTCCCAGGCATATTCCACCGATTGGAGCAGGCGTATGCGTTCCCTGCTCTCTGCATGAAGCACCATCCCAATTGAAATATTTACTATCCTAATATGGTAAACCTTCCGGTACTGCACCAGCCAGTCAATTGCCTGCACCACATGTTCTGTGTTCCCATTCCCTTTATGGTCCAATATTTTTAAAATTATAAAATGGCAGCGGGGGGCAATCCCCATATATTTCCCGTCCGACGCCCCGCCGTCACCGCCAATAATCCCAGCGATATGGGTGCCATGCCCATTGTCGTCATAGAGGGAAGCCCTCCCCCTGACATAATCCTGGAAACAGACAACTCTATGTTCAAAATCCGGGTGGGGGTAAATCCCTGTATCCAGCACAGCAATGCCTATTTCCTCCCCATAATAGCCCTTCTCATAGGCCCGCCCGGCATTGATAATTTTTCTTACTCTGTCCATGTCATTCTCTTTTTCTATTAGTATATGCGCCCTCAGTGCAGCATTGCATGGATTCCCAGTGAAACGTCCCATGCAGGCTTTTCCTAAAAAGTATTTACTTTTAAAATCTCCCGTAGTATGATATTCATAATTTTAAGGCTGACGGCGCCAGCCTGCAGCCAACAATATTATTTGAGAAAGGCGGAATAAAAATGAATACAACTGTTACCCTTGGGAAAACTGGAATCACTGTCAACAAAAACGGTTTTGGCGCGCTGCCCATCCAGCGTATCTCCACGGTGGACGCCGGGAAGCTGCTGCGCAAAGCATTCGATGGGGGCATCACCTTCTTTGACACCGCACGGTTTTATACGGACAGCGAGGCAAAAATTGGGGAAGCCCTATCTTCCGTCCGCAGCCAGATCTATATTGCCACCAAAACAGGGGCGCAGGACGCAGAAGGCTTCTGGAAAGACCTGCACACCAGCCTGTCCTTGTTAAAAACAGACTACATAGACCTTTACCAGTTCCACAACCCCTCTTTTTGCCCGAAGCCTGGCGACGGCACCGGCCTTTATGAAGCAATGGAAGAAGCCAAAAAGCAAGGGAAGGTCCGCCATATTGGCATTACCAACCATCGGCTGAAAATTGCCCATGAAGCCATTGACAGCGGGTTATATGAGACATTGCAGTTCCCGTTCTGCTACCTTGCCACAGAAAAAGACGTGGAAATCGTCACGCGCTGCCAAAAAGAAAACATTGGGTTTATCTCCATGAAAGCGATGTCTGGAGGCCTAATCACCAATTCTGCCGCCGCTTACGCATTCCAGGCACAATATGCCAATGCGCTGCCAATTTGGGGCATCCAGCGGGAATCCGAACTAGATGAGTTTTTAAGCTACATCGCCAACCCACCCGCCATGACCTCAGAGCTTTCTGGGCTGATTTCCCTAGACCGGGAACAGCTTGCCGGGAACTTCTGCCGGGGCTGCGGCTATTGCGTCCCCACCTGCCCTGCCGGGATTGAAATCAATAACTGCGCCAGGATGTCACTGCTTTTGCGGCGTTCCCCTTCAGAGCTTCAGCTTACCCCGCAAGCCCAGGAGAAAATGAAAAAAATTGAAAGCTGCGTCAACTGCGGCCAATGCAAGTCGCACTGCCCTTATGGGCTGGACACCCCGGCGCTGCTGCAGGAAAACTACAAAGATTACCAGGAAGTGCTGGCAGGCAAGCCCCTATAAGCTGCTACAATACATACTCCAACTGGCAGTCGCACGGCTCTGCTGCATAAAGCGCTTCATTATATTCTTCTGCCTCCACACACCCCAAAGCATGGTAGAACGCCTGTGTCTCTTCGGATGAGTGGGCAGATATATATAATTTCCCAGCGCCCAGCTTCCTGCCTGCCGCTATGGCGCATTGAAACAATTCTTTCCCATATCCTTGATTCCTGCATCCATAAGATACGTGGATGCAGGAAAGTTGGACATATTGCCTGCTGGAGCCAAAATGCCCGCTTTCCACAGAGGCAAACCCCATTAATTTCCCATCCTCAAAACAGCCGAATACAAACCCTCCGGTGTTTACCGTATTTTTCAAACATTTTACCAAAAATTTATATTCCGCTTCCTTCCACTCTTCCACAAAAGGGATTTCTTTCAGCTTCCACCCGTCCGCTTCTTTGCGCCAGCAGCGCGTTACCTTTTGGTAACGTTTAAAATGCTGAAATAATTCAAGGCTAATTTCTGGTTCTGATAAAATTCCATATGTAACTTCCATTTTTCCTTTGTCCCCTGTTATTCTATGTCCTTACCATTTTTCCTTTGCCCCCTATTATTCTATGTCCTTACCTGTTTTCCTTTGTCCCCTGTTATTCTATGTCCTTACCTGTTTTCCTTTGTCCCCTGTTATTCTATGTCCTTACCTGCCCATTTCCATAAATAATGTATTTTGTGCTTGTCAGTTCTTTTAGGCCCATCGGCCCCCTTGCATGGAGTTTCTGGGTGCTGATGCCAATTTCGCCCCCAAACCCAAATTCAAATCCATCGGTAAAGCGTGTGGAGGCATTGACATACACTGCCGCTGCGTCCACCTCATCCAGGAATTTCCTGGAATTCCCGTAATCTTGAGTGATAATGGCTTCCGAATGCCCTGTATTGTACTTATTGATATGGGCGATCGCCTCGTCTATGGAAGCTACCGTCTTAATGGACAGGATATAGTCTAGATATTCCCTGCCCCAGTCTTCCTCTGTTGCCGCAAGGATGCTGCCACATGCTTCCCGGCTTTTTTTATCCCCGCGCAGCTCCACCTGTTTTTCCCCTAACTGTTCTGCCAGCTTTGGCAGCAGCGCGTCCTTTACCTTCTCATGCACCACTAACGACTCGCAGGCGTTGCACACGCCAATCCTTTGTGTTTTCGCATTGAAAATAATGTCCGCCGCCATGGCAAGGTCTGCAAATTCATCCACATAAATATGGCAGTTGCCCGTCCCTGTCTCAATCACTGGGACTGTGGCCTGCTCCACCACTGCGCGAATCAGCCCTGCCCCTCCCCTTGGGATTAAGACATCCACATATTTGTTCAGCTTCATAAACTGAGCCGCTGTCTCATGGCTGGTATCTGTGATAAGCTGTATGGCTTCTGGGGGAAGCCCACACTTTGCCAATGCCTCCTGCAATGTCATGGTAATGGCATGGTTGGAATGGATGGCATCCCTGCCGCCCCGAAGCACCACAACATTCCCTGCCTTAAAGCACAGCCCAAAGGCATCTGCAGTCACATTCGGCCTGGACTCATAGATAATGCCAATCACGCCCAATGGCACGCGCTTCTGCCCAATTAACAGCCCATTGGGACGCTGCTTCATAGACAGCACTTCCCCCACGGGGTCTTCTAGCCCTGCAATCTGCCTAAGCCCTTCCGCCATCTGGGCAATCCTGGCTTCTGTCAGCATTAGCCGGTCCACAAGCCCGGGCGCCATGCCATTCTCTTTTGCATACTCCACGTCCGTATGGTTTGCTTCCAACAGCATCTTCATATTTGCCATTAAATAGTCTGCCGCTGTGGTCAGCGCCTTATTTTTCTGATTGGTGGGCAGCGTCCGCAACACTGCCTCCGCCCCTTTCGCCTGTTGCCCAATTTGTTCTAATGTAAGCCCCATGCTATCCCTCCATTCTGTTGGCTCTTTTTATGGTTTGCCTGCTACCAGTATAACAATTCCTGGCAGGTTTGTCATTCTATATTATATAAAAAAGAATGCGCAGCAATAAATTCCCTCTCCGCGAGCTGCGCTGAAATTTCAAGGGGCAGGTTTCCCTGCCCCTTAACCCACCCAATTATTTCTTGGTGGTAACGCTATTTGCTTTTGACCAGTTGGAGTAATATTTCACACCTTTTACAACCTGGAACGTGCCGACCCTGACGTAATATTTTTTCTTTCCTTTAAGCTTCTTAACAGTCAGGCCTGTCGCGCTGTTTTTCTTCACCAGCTTTGTGATAGTCGTTTTCTTGGTAAATTTCTTGCTTGTGGAATACTGCACACGGTACCCGGTAATGGATTTTGGCTGTTTCTTCCATTTTACGGTAAACCCTTTGGGCAGAGCCTTGAGCTTGCCTGAAATGGACATCCCTTTCGGGTTAATGGTGAATTCTTTTTTCACCGTCCCAGTGTAATCCCCTTTTCCAGTTACCACTGCCGTAGCAGTCCCAACTTTCGTATTATTTTTATACGTTATGGTATAATCCTGGTTTGCCTTCAACTTCACAGAACCAGCCCGAACGGTGACAGATGGTTTTTTCTTCTTGCCATCATAGGTATAAGACGTCTTGCCCAACGTCACTTTTGCATCTTTTGAAATATCCACTGGCTCTTTGGTGTCTGTGTTATCCCCTGGGTTATTATTATCCCCTGGGTTGCCATTGTCCCCTGGCGTTTCATTCTGTTTCCAGTTTGCTGTATAAGCCAGGTTCCCTTCTGTCCCTTTCGCCACTACGACTTCTGTCTGCGGCTTGGTTCCGTTAGAACCAGTCCAGCCAGTAAAGGTATAGCCTTCCTTGGTTGGGTTCTTCAAGGTGAAGGTCTCTGTCTCTGCCGTATAGGTTTCTGGATTGCCTTGCACAATCCCGCCATTCAGGTTATAAGTGATGGTATAGGTTTTTGGCTCTTCTTTGGCCTCTTCCCAATTTGCATAGAATATAAGGCTGCCCTTGCTTCCTTGCTCAATCGTCACTTCCAATTGCGGCTCATCGCCGTTCGACCCTGTCCAGCCAATAAACACATAGCCTTCCTTCTTGGGCTTACGAAGCGTGAATGTTTCGGTCTCTTTAGTATAAGCGTCCCGGTGTCCGGTCAAAATGCCGCCGTCCAACTCATAAGTAATGGGATAGATTCCTGGGACAAGCGTAATCTCTTCCCAATTTGCCACATAAGACAAATTCCCCTTTGTGCCTTTTTCCACCGTCACTTCCAGTTGCGGCTCATCGCCGTTCGACCCTGTCCAGCCGATAAACGTATACCCTTCTTTGGACGGGTTCACCAACATAAAGGTTTCCGTTTCTTCGGTATAGCTTTCTGGGTTCCCTTCCACTGTCCCGCCATCCAGCTCATAAGTTATGGTATAAATTTCAGGCTCTTCTGGCTCCACTGGTGGGACTTCTGCATTCTTTTCCCAGTTCGCGGTGAATGTCAGGTTCCCAGTTGTCCCTTTTATCACGGTAACTTCTGTCTGCGGCTCTGCCCCGTTGGTTCCTGTCCAGCCCTTAAAGGTATAGCCTTCCTTGGTTGGGTTCTTCAAGGTGAAGGTCTCTGTCTCTGCCGTATAGGTGGCTGGGTTCCCTTCCACTGTGCCGCCATCCAAATTATAGGTAATGGTATAAGTCTCTGGTTCTTCTGGCTCCACTGGTGGGACTTCTGTATTCTTTTCCCAGTTCGCAGTGAATGTCAAGTTCCCAGTCGTCCCTTTTTCCACGGTAACTTCTGTCTGCGGCTCTGTCCCGTTGAACCCTGTCCAGCCCTTAAAGGTATAGCCTTCCTTGGTTGGGTTCTTTAGGGTAAAGCTTTCTGTCTCTGCCGTATAGGTGCCTGGGTTCCCAGCCGCCGTCCCGCCGTCCAATTCATAGGTAATGGTATAGATTTCCACATCAGCCCCAACCACAGTCACTTCACAGCTTGCTTCCAACCCTTCTGCGGTTGTGCCTTTGATGGTAGCTTCCCCTTCCGCTTTCGCTTCCACTGTAATTGCCAATTCCGATGAACGGAAGTCTTTGGATGCTGTGCCGCTGCACTCTTTCACTTTTGCAACAGCTTCATCCGTGCTTTCCCATGTGATTTTGCCAATCTCTTCTGTTAAAAGCGCTTCCGACGCCTGGGCATATTTGGATAACGTTAAGGTTCCGGAAACGTCCACTGTCTCCCCTGCCTTGCCTACCGCTGTTTGGTCCAGCTCAAATCCGCTGACTGTCGGGCGCTTTGAATTGTCCACAATGGCAATCCAACTAACCTGAATATCAGAATTATCCCCTGTATTCTTAGGAGCCAACGTGATTTGAAGGCTGTCTGCCCCTTCCAGCGTTAGGTTTTCATATGCGGCTGTCTCAATTGTGCCGTTTCCGCCGCATAGCTGCTCGCTGGTTCCAAGGACATTACTTCCCTGCTGCAATGTGACTGTAGCCACACGTTTCCCTTGGCTATACTGATACCATGGGTCAAAGAAACCAAGGTATATGGAATAAGTCCCTTCTTCCAGCCCATCAAACTGATATACAATATTCTTTTCTGGTTGGTTTTTATCTATATACCGAAATCTCTCATGGACATTTCTGCTGCCGGAATCACGTTGTGTAGTGTTATCCCCTACATAGCCCCATTTCTTCTCACTGCTGTACGCCTGGTCGGACACTGTGCTGTTCTCCACCAGCGCCTCTTTTACCAAGTCATAATAGAAACTGTTGGATGTGCCATCGGTTCCGCAATCTACAAAATACGCCATATTGTCTGGAGCCACCGCCACTGCAATGTCCACCGTCTGGCCGCCCAAATCAGTCAATGTGCCTGTTACCATCTGTACAGTAAAGTTCTCATTGTTAAAGCCGCTCCAAGTCACCCCAGTATCTTTTGTCCCAGCATTTGTGGTGACATTAATGGTCGCTGGCAATTCATCCATAGAAGAAATAATTTTGGGAAGCTCTGTATTGACAATTGGCTTCTCTAATTCAGACAAATCCCAGTCCGACCTGTTTTTCATCACAATGCTGCCGTCCAGCTTCACGTCAATAGGCAGCCATACATAGCTGGAATCCCAGTGGGCAGAATCAGTATTGCTTCCGCTCAAAGTATAGCTCCAACGGTCGCCCATATAGATAAACTGCCCCCGCTCTGCATTAACCGGGATAACCGCGGTCGGCTGGGATACAAAGGTATTGCTGGAACCTCCCTCGCAAGGGTCGCCCATTGCTGCCCACGGCCCATAAATATTGTCCGCCATAAAATATTTGGCGTCGCAGGCCTTCCAGCCGTCCGTCCCAGAGGTTATCATATAATACTTCCCATTATACTTAAAGACTGCCGGAGCTTCCCGATTGATTGCGGAACCCAGCACCCGGTCTGCAAAAG
The DNA here is from genome assembly GCA_910585295.1 of uncultured Lachnospiraceae bacterium. Classification (GTDB taxonomy): domain Bacteria; phylum Bacillota; class Clostridia; order Lachnospirales; family Lachnospiraceae; genus Petralouisia. The sequence goes on from CAJUDE010000010.1 coordinate 55,557, forward strand.
TCTGGATGGTTGTGCCGTCGCTTAAGGTCAGGCTGTCCGTCGCCCCTTCTGTTATTGGGCCAGTATAATCGGAATTCAGCAGGGAAATATACATATATTTGTTTGATTCACTGGAATACACTGCGTAGGCGTCCTTTACGCCATCCTTATTGATATCTGTGTCATCTAAAAACACCGTCATATCCCTTGCCATGCCCTGGTTTGTGTCGTAATCCCCGCCGGTTTTATAGTTCATGCGCTGGACATTGACCAGCTTAAATGGCCCGTATGGGGTATCTGACACGGCAAACCCCATGCTGGCTCTGGAATAACGGCTGGGGGACTGGTTGTTATCCTTTAAGTACTTCAAGATATTCTCATCACTAGGTCCATCCGCATGCCATACCAATACATATTTCTTGGTCGTCTCATTGTAGAGCATTTTAGGACGCTCCGCAATGCCATAGCCAGTGTACAGGTATTTATATGCCTTTGCCAGGTTCTCTTCATCATAGCCGCTTCCGGTTTGGTAAGCCGCAAGGAAATTTTTCGCCATGTCAATCTGTTCCTGAGCCACATCGCCCGTAGGCGCGCTCAATTCCGCCCATGCCTTTAGGTCTGCCAGCCCTTCGGCATTGGGTTCAATCCCGTCCCCTGAACCATTCAATTTATCTGGCACCACATCATGGGTATAGAGGACGATGCCCCGGTCTGTCCAATTGTACAAATCTGGCGAGGTATAGCAATGGATCCCGTCAATGGGCTTCCCATTCCTGGTCTTATCTTCCCCATACCAGATATAGCCGCCGTCTGCCGCGCCATCCCCATCTAAGTCCAGGGTGTCCAGCCACTGCACCTGCCCGCCATGGGCTTGGATATGGTTCCCATTGGTGTCCAGCCACTCCGCCACCTTAACGCTGCTTCCCAAGGTTCCGCCGTATCCTTGTTTTGTGCCGGAAAAGCTGCTGTAAGGCTGGTAACGGCTAGGCACTTCCACCGTGTCCCCAGTCACTGCAGTGTCGGATACCCGGATATTGTCATAGACCCCTTCTACCATAAAGCTAGTTCCCTGACCGCGTCCAATGACTGCTTTTATATCATTCATTGTACTTAGCTTAAAGCCTACATCCGCCTTGTCAAGCACCTTTAACCCATCTATATATATGGTAACTTTCCCAGATGTACTATCTTCTTTGTAAGATAACACTACAGAACTAAATTTCCTGTCTTGGGAGGGGTTGCTTTTGGTAAAATTCTTCCCTGTGCCGCTAATGGACAAAGACCCTTGGCCATCAGCCATACGCAGGCTAAAAAACTTACTGGTATTCCCTGTATAAAACGCAATTTTTCTATTATCGTTGGCATTTCCGTTTTCTAAACGGTACACATCCATATACAGGGTAAATTCACTTTTTTTAAAAATAGTCGCATCTTTAAACTGAGCCGCTGACTCTAACCCAACTTTATCATCCCAATTTTGGCTAATATGGAGTGCTTTCCCGCCCCTATCGTTATCAACCAGAAGTGCGTACTTTCCTCTAGTCAGGTCATTCTCTGGCGATATCTCCGTAATATTTCCCGCCTGCGCTGCCGGCTGCCCTGCCTCCTGGGGCGGGCTTCCCGCATTCGTTTCCGCAAACGCCGTCATAGGCAGGCAGCCCAAGGCAAGCATTGCGCTTAACGAGAACGCGGCAATCCTCCTTTTTACCAGTTCTTTTCTTTTCATAGAAAAAAATCCTCCTCTCTGCAAGACTCCCCCCATCGTATAAAAACATTATATAGGTTTTGGGCAGTCCCCGAAATAGACAATTTTACTATTTTATGCAATTTTTATGCTAATGGGACTTTCATGCAATTGGGATTTGGATAACTTTTAGGAGAAAACAGATTGAACTAGTGTGCTGACCATATTATATCTGACGAAACTCCGCAGAATATTCGCCCATCTGCAAGGCAGATTTTCGACGGCGTAGCGGTGGCTACGGATAGAAAATCTAATGCGGCAGATGGGCGGATAGGCAAGGAGGTTTGGCTGAATATAATATGGTCAGCACACTAGATTTGTGCTATGCTACAATGCCAATAGGAAAAAGAAAATATGACTTCCATTTGGACGCCTTTTACCTGTTGCGGGCGCCGGTTGGACTTGTATGTCCCCTTCCCCGGCTCTTGACCAACCCGTCAGCTTCACTCTGATTCAAAACTACGGTCCATATGGCTTTTCAAGAATACCTGAATTCATTACGGTTTGAACACGCGCTGCTGCCCAATACCTCAAACAGATGTTGCCTGATTCCAGAAATCTTCTCCATAATATTCTAGGAGAAATAGTGGGACAGAATTTAAAATGCACAACAAACGCCCATTGTTTATATAATTTTGTTTTTGGTAGAAATATATCGTCTCCTGTCCCAAATTATGTATAAAATAATCATATGTATTTACACTATTGTACTTAATTAGTCAAATACCCTGCAACAAGCTACGGGGCATGGCCTAACTTGTTCTTTCCGCCCCAAGGGGCGGGGTATTTGACCCTCGCGGCATTCGCCAAATATCCGCGCAAGCGCGGCTGCTTGGCTCATTGCTCGCGGGAATAAACTAGCCCTTTTTCGGCTTGCATCACAAGCAATAAGCCAATGGGTTTTCTCAAGGCTGCTATAATTATTATAGTCAGATTGTGAACAGAAACTCCCTTTATACTCTGAAACTTCTTCCAATGGAAGGTAAAACTTCTTATAATCCCTTGTCTGTGTATCAATCTCTTTTATGGACTCTATCATTGGATAGGATACATACAGTTTCCCAAGTTCAGTCTCGTTATTAAATGTCCTCAGCATCTCGCCTAATATATCTTTGTTACGAAATTCCTTGGGAATGTTATTATTATGCCCGTCATAGTCGAAAAACAGATAAATTTCAGAAAAGTCGCTTGCCCTGAGGTTCCCTAAACGTTCCTTTGCTACCATACTCATTTCTTTTAACACATCAACCACATTTGTTTCAAACTCATCTTCTTTCAATCGTGACCATAACATATAAATGTTGCCGTCTGCAGGGCAATTCAGTATGGAAACATCTGCTTTGGAAGAAAAGAAAATTTTAACCATATTGTTCAATAATTTTTCCTCTGCTTTTACCCCTTCGTAAGTCAAATACCCCGCAGCAAGCTACGGGGCATGACCTAGCTTGTTCTTTCCGCCCCAAGGGGCGGGGTATTTGGTCTGCACTCCGTTTCGGTCGGCGCTGAACGTGTGCCGCTGGCACACAGCGCCCCTCGCGGCATTCGCCAAATATCCGCGCGAGCGCGGCTGCTTGGCTCATTGCTC
>CAJUDE010000011.1 GCA_910585295.1 uncultured Lachnospiraceae bacterium
ACTAAATCTTCAATTGTTATCAAATGCATTTCTATCTGTTGGTTTTCTCTTTTCGTCATCATAATGTATCACCTCAGGGATTTATCTACACATATATTTTCTTATATGCAAATCTTTTTGGCAAGAGGTTTGTCAACAGCTCGAATCTGGCCCGAAGCGTGGAGAAATACGAAAGGGAGGCACTCTTTACCGGGTGCCGTGTTTTCGCGTTTCCCCACAGGACAAAAAGGAAACGGGCCACCATGTCATTTTGTATGAAGAAAGCTGTTTTACTGATAGGATAAGCATGACTTTTCATACAATAGTATGAAGCAAGAATTTGAGGTGATTGTCATAGGAAAGCAAAAGGAGGTTTGCTACTTACTTCAAAAAAAGGATTCTGACAGTTCTGAAATCGCAAGGAAAAAAGAAGCTCTTAGCAGACGGGGGTATCTGGTCGTCACCATTATCGAGGGCAATCAGGCAATGGAAAATGGATTGCGGGATGTGGTTCGCAACCATTTTCACTGACCGGCGACAACATTGTGTTATCCTGCCTATATGGTAAAATATAGGTAGAAAGCAAGATAAGGAGGACGATTTTTATGATGACAGCAATCCATACTCCCACAATGATAGACGGTTATGTCCGCCTCTCCAGAGACGATAACAAGAGAAATTATTCCTCTATCGAAAACCAGAAACTGATTATCCAGAAATACGCAGAAGAAAACAACATGATTGTACGCCACATCTACGAGGACGACGGCATTTCCGGTTATTCTTTCAACCGTCCCCAGTTTCAGAACATGATGGCCAATCTCGGCTCCATAGATGTAATCGTAGCAAAAGACCTTTCACGAATCGGACGGCACAATGCGAAGGTACTGCTTTTTCTTGAAGAAATGGAAGAACAGGGAAAGCGCGTCATCCTGATTGATGACAATTATGATTCCCTCTACTCTGATGATGATATTATTGGAATCAAGACATGGGATAATGAACGCCATGTGAAGAACACAAGCCGGAAGGTAAAACGAATCAAGAAAATGGAGCAGGAAAACGGCACTTTAAAATGTGCTCCCCCATTCGGTTACACCAGGCACCCTCTGAACAAGCAGATGGTTTTAATTGACGAAGAAGCCGCCGCCATCCTGAACCTTGAAAAAGACCTTTATCTGGAAGGGAACGGCATACGAAAGATTGCGGAAATACTTTCAGACCGGGGCGTCCCCACGCCTACCATGCTGCAAAAGGAACGCTACGAAGCTCTGGGCCTGCCCTATCACCGGGAAGTCGCCCATATGTGGAGCTATGGCATGGTGAAAGATACCCTCTTTAACGATTATCATAACGGGGTACTGCGAACCCACAAAAGAGAGAGGATGACCATCAACGGCAAAGACAAAAAGATTTCCAGAGACCAGCAATATGTTTTCCCGGACCACCACCCAAAAATATTTGATGACGATACCATGAAACTGCTCTTTGAGGTGAAAGACAGCCGCCATCACAGCCAGTACCGGGGCCAGAGAAAACATGTCAATCTTTTTTCCGGGTGTCTGTACTGTAAGGACTGCGGCATGAAGCTGACCGCAATCAACCGCCCGAACCGTGGAAAATATTATCTGTGCGGCACCTACAACAAAAAGGGAAAACAGTTTTGTGAACATGCCCATCTGGTGACAGAAGAAACCCTGATGGATGCTTTGGTTAAATATCTCACCCTTTGCCGTGACTCTCTGGCAGACATCATACAGAATTTCGACCTGTCAAACTTAAAGGCTCCCACTTACTCCGCAGACGACAGCCAGCAGAGACTGGTAAGCGAGCTGGAAAGAATCAAGAAAGAGCTGAAAACACTGATTACTCAAAAGGTAAAGGAACTCACGGCAAATCCGGGGATGTCTGAAATTATCAATGAAACATACGCCTCTCTACAGACAGAAAAAATGGAGCGTATCTCTGCCATTGAAAAAACACTGCAAGATTTGACGAAGGAACCCCATATCCCCGCTGTTGCAATCAAACCGGGCCTTCAAACCGCACTGGATATTCTGAATGAAGTGCTGGAGCAAAAAAGTCTGACCCGGACGGACATTGAGGTTCTGGTAGAAAAAATCATTGTAGACAAAGACGGAAATGTTGACATCTATTTGAAACACGGTCTCGGCAATCTGGCGGCCTACGATTTCAAAGCCGACAAGGAAAATCTGAAGCTCACCATGATGATTGAGGCAATCCGGCTTCTGGAAAAGGACGAGACAGGTTTTACCTCTGTAAAATTCCTGGCGGAGAGCCTGAAAAATATGGGTTATCCCATGCACAAGAAAAAGTTCAGTACCTATATGGAGCATCTGCTGGACCTGGGGCTGGTGGAAAAGACGGGAATCTACCATTATCCATACAGAATCGTGGCTTCCAGGGAGAAATTGCATGATGTGGAAAATATGTTCATCATGCTAGGGCAGACTGGCGGTATGCCAGAAATGGTGTTTGAATACATTTTAAAGCAAAATAACATCGACCCCGCCAAAGACCTTTCCATTGACCAAAGCATAGACTTTGGTTCCACTGCGGCTGCTTTCTCTGGTGGGAAAGGTGATTTCTCCGTTGAATTTGAACCTGGCGCAACTGCATTGGAAGCAAAAGGAGATGGCTATGTAGTAGCTTCTTTGGGCGTAGATTCCGGTTATGTCCCCTATACGGCATTCAGCGCGAAATCCAGTTACATGGAAGAACATCCTGACATTATACAGAAATTTACGAATGCCCTTCAGCAAGGCATGGATTACACACTCACACACAGCCCAGAAGAAATTGCAGAAGCCATCTCCCCTCAATTTAAAGAGACAGATATGGAAACGCTAACCGCCATTGTTGCCAGATACCATGAACAAGATACCTGGAAAGAAAACTTGATCTTTGAGGAATCCAGCTATGACCTGCTTCTAGATATCCTTTCTGGGTCAGGGGAGCTTACTGACAAACCTTCGTATCAGGATTTAGTAAATACATCCTTTGCAGAAAAAGCGGCAAAATAAGCCGGTTGCCATTCTACCCTTACTGCTAATGGCTGGCAGAAAGATTGCCCCCTCATTTGCATACCATATGCCGCCGCTTAAAGCAGCGGCATATGCCAAGGTTATCGTCTGCAATAAGAAAATTTTTCTAAAAATTCCTGGTTTGCCTCCTGTCCGGTTTTCCAATTCCCAGTTCCATTTTTCGTCACCCACTCCTGAACCGCTAAGACATCTTCATGGGTAAATAACCAGGTTTCTACAGGCTCTTGGTTGCCTAGGGCTTTTTTTAGATATGTATAATTTTCTGGTTCCCGCCAGATAGAATTTTTTTCCAATGTATCTAAATGCTTTTCTGAGATATAGCGGACATAATAGTTGGGCAATTCTGCCACAACCGCGTCCTCATCAACCACCACAAGCTTTACGGGCTTATATGTTGTCTTTTTATATGCATCTGTCACCTGGTACATAGCTTCAAATTCTGAACTAGGCTCTGTCTGCATTTTAATAGCATGGGCGTCAAAATCTTTTAGCTTCAACTGCGCCGTAATAACCCCATCTTCTGTATCTTTCGCAGTGGCGCGCCGCAGCAACGCCTTTTCTGTAACTTCCCCACGGTTCACCTCTTCTTTCAAGTAATAAAGCACCTCCTCGCTGCTTATTTCAGGATAGTGGTTATACTTCACCTTTACAGGGATTTCCTCTTCTGTTGTATTCCCGTCGCTGTCTGTCACGGCAAATGTCACCATGACCTGCACTTGCTCCCCCTTTTCCAGCTTTAAATAATAAGTATCTAAAAGAAATCCCTTTGGCACATCCTCCTGGTAGGCTTTTTCATAGGCCGCCTGGCTTTTATTTTTGGGTGATGGGTATTTTATTTTAACAATCCGCACCTGGCTATTTAAGTTTGTCCCATAGGGGTGGTTTTTTGCATTATTGTCCTCCCCATCATGGGCGGTTAGGCAGCCCACCAGCTTTTCCTTTGTGACTTCCTCCCCTTCATAGAACTCCAGTTGTTCCCCAGGTGTTGCCACAATCGTTGGGAATGCATTCCACTTTGCCAGAAAATTTATGTATTCTGCGCCATCGGCTCTTTGCCCGTCGCCTATTGGCTGGTAATTTCCAATCGGCCCTAGCGTCTCTTTTGACAGCACATGGTCTGCCTGTGCCTGTTTATAGACAAAAACTGCCGGCTCCTGCTGCTGCTCCTGATATGATTTTTCTGAACTCAGCTCCCATCCCTGAAACCTATACTTAACCTTACATTTATAGGTTTTTCCATTTTCTGCCTGTTTTTCTTGAATTTCCTCTCTGCTAAACCCATTTTGGCGAAATTGGTACATCTGTTCCAGAGGGACGTTGTATTCCAAAAGATTGCTTCCAGCAGTCGCCCCATTCCCATTGTATGCCATGTTTACATTTTTATAGCGGAAATAACGGTATACTTTCCCTGGCGCCTGGATATTCTTCCATTCACTGCACGCCTGGTACAAATACAGTGGATAAGCGGAATCTGAAGTCCCCCATGCATCCCCGGCTATGCTGCTGCCATGGGCTGCTTCTTTATTCCCTTTTTCCCCTAACTTAGCCAACGTGCGGAACCTTCCATCTTTAAAATAAACCGCCTGGTCAAAAAGTATCCTGCCATGGGCTGTTCCCTTACATTGATATACGGCGCCTTCTAACGGCGCCATCGCCAATACCGCCGTATCCCCATTCCCAGAAGAGCCTGAAACACTGGTTCCTGCAACTGTGGATTGAAACTTCCCAACGTATGTCCCTGCTGGCTTCCCAGTAAAAGATACCGCAAACCCTGTCTGCCCTGCTTTTACTTTCACTGCCCCGTGAGCCTTATCAAAGGTTATTACTGCTCCAATATCTTCTCTGGCATCCCCATCTGCCCTTCCAAAATCACAAGGGACATCGGCATAATCTTCACAAGCAACTTGATAGCTATAATGGGCATACCATACGCCCTCCCCAATATGTTTATAATCCTTAATCCCAGCAGATGTGAGTTTCCCTTTTGCATCAATCATCTGAGTTCCCCCTGAGACGGCGCTGTAATACCCTTGGAACACATACCCTGTTTTCTTGGGTATCAAAATATTCGCTGTTTTAACCCTATCCTTTAAAGTATTGGTACAGTTTACGTCCAGGTACCACCCATTTTCATATTTCTCATATATTTTCCTGGTTCCAGCCTGTTCTGGGCTGGTAAGGCGGTGGTCAAGGGTGATGGCATATATTTTTGGCTGCCATTGGGCGTAGAGCAGTATGCTTCTGTTCCCATCTTTTAAATCTGGAGCGTATTCCAGCATTTTGTATGCTTCCCCTTCCCGGAATGACCTTCCTGAGCCATCTGCCCTGGTGTTCCATTCCGCCCCTTCTTTTTTGCTATAACCTGTCTTTTCCAATCCAAAAGAGGATATTTTTGCAGGTTTTTTGGGTTCTGTGGCATAATTCCAAATACTTGAATGGGAAGCAATCTCCAATTTTGGAGTCCCTGAGACGCTCCCACCATTAGCATTGTACATTACTGTCACTGTATTTGGGCGCCACTGGGCATATAAGGTAACTGTGCCATTCTGTGTGCTTGTAAGGTCCATAACCTCCTGCCCATCCTCGAAGCAGGCCCAATCTTCTTTCCCCAGGCTCCAGCCCATAAACGTATAGCCTGGACGTGTGAACTTATTCTTTTTCAAATGGAACGCCTGCCCATATGTTTCTAAATGTTTTCCCATCGTGCCTGCCCCGCCATTCCCATTGTATGTTACTGTATACTGGTTGGGGGTAAGTTTAAACCCAAATACAGAATGATGGAGTTTTCCAGACGTGCCAAAATTTGTCATCCCTGTATTGTTTGTATCAATAGCAAATTTAAAATAACCATCCCCTGTCCAAGGTTCTTCATCTTTCCCTAAATTTTTATCTGCTTTCTGTATCCGCTTATTTTCTGGTTCAATGTCAAACCCGTCCAAATCCTTGTAAATGCTTTCATCAAAGGCAATCTGGTAGCCCTGGTAACCACATAGAAATTTGCCGCACAACTTAAAATAATATCCGTTGGTATGGCCAGGGACGCCTGAGGTTCCCAGTACTGGCGCCGCCCCCATGCTGTTTTGCCTTGTTTTCTCCCATGGCTTTTCCGTTTCTACATCGAAAAAGAAAGGGTCATTGTCTTTTATCGCAGCCCGATTTGTCCATTTCCAATTCTCAATGTTAGAGACATCTCCTTTTTGCTGTTCCAGATAGAACATTCCCCACCCAACCTTCTGGCTGGTGAAGGAAGTGAGGGAATCCACGTTCATAAGGACCTTATACCATCTTCCCTTCTCAACTTTTTCCCCTTCCTTCCGCATAAAAATATAAAAATGCCCGTTCTTGTTGAGAAAATCTTGCTGCTCACTATAATATTCATGCTCTGTATTATAGCGTTCCTGAAGCACAACAGATTCTTTTGCGGCTTCCTGTCTTTGCCCATCTATTTCCTGCCTTTTATTGGCTTCTTGCCCTGGCCCTCCTTTTTCTAATTCCCTTCCCTCTTCCTCTGTCTTGGTAAAAACCTCTTCCTGCCCTTGCTTGGCATTCTCTTTTTCCTCTTCCCTTTCTTCCCCCCTGTTATTTTCCTCCTCACTCCCTTCTTCCTCTGTTTCCTTTATCACTTCCTGCCCTTTTGGCATTACAAAACCTGTCCCCTGCCCTTGCGGGATAGAGATGCTTCCTGTCAGCAATGCAGCAGACAGCAACAAGCTTATCACCCGAAACCCCATATATTCTCCTTTCATTTTAGTAAAAATTTATAAAATTATTGAGTATCGCAATTACCTATCTCTTATACTCATTGAAATACGGCTTCCACGGTCAAGTCTTCCCGAATTTCCATACCCTCAGGTATGCCCCCGGCCTGCCCTTGCTTCGCCCAATGTTGGAATGTTTTCCCACTTTTTTCCGGGGCTTTTGGAAATACAACCTTCCCTCCTCCATATAAGGAATATTGGCTATACATTTGCCCATCCACAAGGAACGTAACCGTATGGTAACCATTTTTCTCCACATATCCTTCTAAGATCACGGACTTCCTGCACACTGCCTCCCGCCCCTGCCCTAAAATATTCTGGTAGCGCTCTCTAACCCGCACATCCAGTATGCCACGTTCTGCATCTGCAGTAAGGACTTCCACCTGGACATCTGAATCTGATTCCATTTGGAGCAGCAATAGCTGGTTAAAATCCGCCACCATATCCTGAGAGTTCCCTTCCCCAGAGCCTTTCCCTATGCGCAGTTGTTCCATAGACTGTTCAATTGCCGCATTCAGGGAGGTTTCCATTTCGTTTGCCCGTACATTTTTCCCGCTGATGCCCAACGCAATAGCCACTACCAGCAATGCAATGGCAGCAAGCGAGATCCCATAAACTGTATGTTTCATATTCCTCCTTATCTGTAGTCCGCCAACAGCACAAACTTCTGTATGGAAGATTTCCGCTGCCCGTCCATTGCCTGAAGTTCCAGAACATATGCCCCGCGTTTCGGGAATGACACTTTATGCCCTGCCTCCTGATAACAGTCCATCCTGCCTATCCCATCTTTATCCCAGATACCCAATACCTGAAGGCTTGTTTCATTCCCATCTGTGTCTATCCCCTCAAAGATCTGGCTCAACAATATCTCTTCCCCAGGCTGATACACCCCAAATCCCTTGCGGACTATTTTGGGCGGCTGCCTGGCACAAATTTCTTTTACCTGGCTGGCGTCTTCATAACTAGAATAATCCTCGGTTGGGATATCCATATGCCGCCCCAGCCGAGGCAGCAGGGAAATTCCCATAATGGCTCCAAACAGAGCCGCGCATATCATGCCAGGCAATATAATCTCAGACATCACTCTGTATACCTGCCTCATAACGCCCTCCTTAATTTAACAGATACTTTGGGAAAACCCTAAAATAATCTTATACAATCCAGCCCCGCCTAAGGCAAATTCCAATGCCATGCCCAAAATTGCCACTGCCGCCACACTGCCTGCAGCTACGCCTGCATATTCCTCTATTATTTCTTTCATACATGTTTCCTCCATTCTTTTCCCGCTGCCTGGTTCCCAACGCCTGCCTATACTAAGTTAAGCACATAACAGAACATGCCAAGCAGCCCGCTTCCAGCGATTACATAAACAACTGCTCCTCCAAACTCTTCTAAAATAACCTTCATATTCCCTCCTTATCTCGCAAACCCGCGTATCTCATGGTCAGAAACCAAATTCAAAATTGGGATTGCATACTCAAACGAAAGGGTCACCTCCGCCATCCTCTGGTTCCTTTTGGCATCATAGACCATATCCGAAACTTTAAGTTCATACCCTTTGCTTTTTGCCTGGCTTTTGCAGGCTGAAATCACACTTGCATTAAAATTACTGCACTCAATCTCGCTGATGGCATCTGCATGGTAATCCCTTGCCGCAGCCGCTTCTATGCCAGCAGCTACAACGCCAATCCCTACCAGCCCCATCAACAGTAAGAAACATAACCCTAAATAAGCCTTTAACACCTGCCCCATTGCTTCCCCTCCTTCTTCACAGCTTCATTTGCCCTAAAAAAACAACCATAAACACCACCATATTAATCATAGTTTGAAAAGAGACTGTAACCTGGGGCAGGTAAAAGATGCTGTTAATCCCTGCCAGGCTTTTCTCATTGGAAATCTTTTCTGATTTGTCCAGCATTTTACTGTTCCGCTTTACCAATACCTGAATCTGGGACTGGGCGTCCCCGCTGCCTGATTCGGAAATCGCATAAAGCATTTTCATGGAAGACTGCACCGAGGAGAGCTGGAACATTTTTAAGAAATCCAGATATGGCTCTATCGCATCCGGCTTACTTTTCAAGCTGTCTGACAGCTTCTGCAATTCCTCTTTTAAAATGCCAGGCGCATGCTCAATTGTTTTCTCAATAGAAACCTGCACATTGTTGCCTTGCATCAACAATGCCATCTCCATCAGCCATGCTGGGAATACCCGGTTAATTTCCCTTACCACTTTGTCATATGCCAACCGATACCCCATTTTATGCTGGTTCATCAAGATGCATCCCGCCCCGGCAGCCAACACTGCCAGAACTGGACGCCCCAGCAACCAGGATAATGCCCCAGCAGCCAAGAAACCTCCGCCCATCCGCAGGCTTTTCTTCCGTTCCTTCCTCTCATCAAATTCTTTTACCAGTTGGTAATAGCCTGCAAGCTTCGTTTCTTCCCCTATGTCCTCCTGCAATATCCAGCTTTTGGCAATTTCCCGGTTCATTTTCCGAAAAATTAAGATATTCAGCATTAAATATAGCATAGTGCTAAATTGCGTCACTGGGTGGGGGACAATCGTATACTGTTCCGGCATAGAACGGTACACACTGTGGAATACAACTGCCAACACCATAGTCACAGCTAAAGAAAAGATTACTTTTATGCGCGCCGCTTTCTTATCCTCCTGCAGAAGCAATACATTGTCTGCCCAAACCGCCTTATCCTGCAAAAGCAAGTCAATTGCATCATTGCAGGAACCCCCGTTGCCTTCCACTGTCCGCAGGAATTCATGGATTGCAGGCAGGCGGCTTGCCGGGTATTCACGTTCTATCAAACCCAATGCCTCCCCATACAAATCCCACTGGTATTTGCCTCGTTCGATATAGTCAATTGCCTGTCCTATTACGGTATGCATACGCCCTGCCCCAAACAAAGAGCGTGTGTCCTTCAATGCGCTGATAATTTTCTGGTTAGTACGGAAAGAGTATAAAATTTGCTCCATATAATCTGACACATCCAAAAACCGCTTATGCTCATACATTTGCTTATACCCATCCAGCACCAAAAAAGGCAGGTTTGCCAGGCATGTTATTGCAAGTAATGCGACCCAATACCAATGCAGGGAAAACAACATGCCGCAGCCTACCGCGGCCGCCAAAGCTGTAAAAAGGAACAGGCTGTATTTTCCCATGGAAAAACTATACCCATAACTGTCAATTTGCTTCTGTAAATCTTCTGGGTGGAACAGGTAGGAAACCCCATTCTTTTTACTGCTCCCTTTCCCGCCAAATTGTTTCTCTTGCTTCATAATCCCCTCCGTTCATGCCATTCTTGCCGCTTTGACCAGTTCAATATCCAGTGGCTCATAAGGGCAGGTTTCCGGGCATTGGAAGGGTTCTGAAATCCCGGCGCGCACCATGCGTTTTAAAATATCCCCTGGGATATCCTTAGAAACCAGTTTCCCATCCTCCACTAACATATAAATTTCATTTACCCCATTCAGGCGGTCGTAAAAACATACCTGATCCAAATACCGTTCTAACATGCCCTGGTCATTTTCATATTGCCGGATTAAAACGCCTACGCTGATAAATTCATAAATATAATTTTCCAACCGGTCCGCATCCCTAGACCTGCCTATCATGTTCATAATCCTATCTGGCAGGTTCCGTAAATCGTCTAAGTGCAATGTAGTAAACCCATACACCCCCGTAGACCACTGCTCCAGCAAGTATTGCACTTCTGTGGACCTTGCCTCAGATAAAATAATCCATTTGGGGTTCTGCCTAAGGCAAAGCTTAATGGCATCGGTATAGCTTAATTCCTTGCTCACCTGCAATTCCACACAATCATTCTCTGGATTAATTTCATGAAAATGCATCTCCAGGTTATCTTCTATCGTAATCGCCCTTTGGTTTGCAGGGATGAAACGGGAAAAAAACTTTGCGCACTCCGTTTTCCCTACCCCTGGCTCCCCGCAGAAAGCAAAATTCATCTTCGCTTTCACACAATTAATCAGCAGGCTTAATACCTCTATGGAGCAGTAACCGCTGTCTAACATGCTCTCTACCGTATGGCGTACTTTGGGAAGCGATTTACGGATGCATATGCTCCGTCCAGACACTGCTGCCGATTCATGGACAATGCTTATGCGAAGCTCATTTGTCTCTGCTTCCAGCACATTGTTGGCACGGTTGAACGGCTTATTTACCCGGTTGGCAATCCGATGGCTGAATTGTTCTACAAATTCCTCCGAAATGCCAACTTCCACCTTGTACCTGCCTTTTTTCAAATCTGCAATCCACAATGTCTTGCCATTAAAATCAATATCTGTTACATTTTTATCTTGAATATATGGGTAAAACGGCCCAAATTCCGCTTCCGTTAATTCCCAGCTATATTTCATATTCCCTCCTTTTACATCCATCAGCCATTCATACGCAAAAGATATATATTGGTGATTGCAGGCAGCCTACAAATTCCAGGCTGCCCCACCATTGGAAACTTCCTTTTGCAGGCTTCCCTTTAGGAAACAGTTGCTTTTGCAAATAATGTGTCAATCAGGTTCACAAAGGCAGTATGCACTGGCCCATTGGAAGCCAGCAGCAGCCCAACAACAGCGATTAATGCAATAATTGCCACTGCGGTGATGATAATCCCACTGTACTCTTCAAAAATCACTTTCATGCCATTCCCTCCTTTCTGCGGACAGAATATCCACTATTTGCCGTACATTCCATGCATTGGTAATTGGCAGGACTATATGCCAATTGACTTAAGGGCTGCAAATTTGCATCCTTAATGCAGAAATTAAAAGATTGTTTGCCGACAAAGAACTGCCAGCGGTAAGATTGTACCAGAAGCGCCCTTTCTAAAAAGGAGAACCAAAACTGCTTCTGTGCTGGTATTGTAACCTTTGGCCCAGAAAAAAACAATTGGGAAATTTTCACAAATTTATTTTGGAAAAAAACAGCCCTGGGAAAGCAAACCCGCTTTCCACAAGGCTTTCAGATGTCAAAGGCTTTTACACTTCCCCTATTTTTTTCACAGCTTCTTCCAGATATGGGTTTTCAACCTTGTGGAATTCCCCCTCATCCGCCAACTTCGCATATTCTGGCTCTAAAGGCATCCTCCCCAAAATGGGAAGTTTCAGCTCCGCCGCTGCTTCCTCCAAGTGGCTCTCGCCAAAAACTTTTATCTCTTTCCCACAGTCTGGGCATTTCAAAAAACTGAAATTCTCCACAATGCCAAGCACTGGGACCTTCATCATCCCAGCCATATTAATTGCCTTTTTCACAATTAACTGTACCAATTCCTGTGGTGAAGTCACAATTACAATCCCATCCACAGGCAGGGATTGAAAAACAGTCAATGGCACATCCCCAGTCCCTGGCGGCATGTCCACAAACAGATAATCCAAATCCCCCCAACATACATCATGCCAAAACTGCTTCACAGTGGATGCAATCACAGGTCCCCTCCAAACCACTGGAGATTCTTCGTCATCCACCAGCAAATTTAAAGACATAATCTTTATGCCATCGTTTGACTGCACAGGAAACAAGCCCATGTCATTCCCTTCTGCCGGGCCATGGACCCCAAACATTTTCGGAATAGACGGGCCAGTGATATCTGCATCCAAAACCCCCACTTCATACCCCTGCTTCCTCATTGCTGCTGCCAGGGATGCAGTGACAAAGGATTTTCCTACCCCTCCCTTTCCACTGACAATGCCAATTACCTTTTTTACGCTGGAAAATGGGTTCAGTTCCTCTAAAAAACTCTGGGGCGCGCCCCCATTACGGCTGGGGCAGCCCTCACAACTTTCCTTAGAGCAGCTTGACGCGCTGCTGCATTCTTTGTTCTCTGCCATTATAATCCCTCCTAAATTTCAATATTTTGCCATAGTTTCTATTATAATCATACCTGGCAGAGAAGTATACTGTTTTTTATAATATTTAAGAAATTACTTTGTTCTTGGTACCAGGGTTCCAGCCAATGTCAAACTTTAACTATTTTTCTTTTACGATAACGCGGACACGCGCCTTCACGCCGTCCTCTTTGGCATAAATATAAGCCTTACCAACTTCTTTTGCGGTAATTGCCCCAGTTTCATCCACAGCGGCAATACTGGTGTTAGAGCTGGAAAATACAGGTTTATTCCCAGAAGAAACGGACACATTCACCTTCCTTTTTTCCCCAACAGCCATTGTAACTTCGCTTTCTGCAAATGTAACGTCAGGTTTTTTCACCGTTACCTGGCAGCTTTTGCTTACGCCATCCACCGTTACGGTGATAGTTGCCGCGCCATTTTTCACAGTGGTAACCATGCCGTCGCTGTCTACCGTTGCAACGCTTTTTTTATTGCTTTTCCATTTTGGGATACTGTTTGATGTAGACTTGGCTATCAGACGGAACTTTCGGTTCCGGTAGAGAGTAATAGAGCTTTTATTTAAGCTGACCTTAGGTTTCCTTACGGTAACGGTGCAGCTTTCAGATATTTTATCCACAGTCGCCGTGATGGTGGCGGTTCCTGGTTTCTTGGCAGTGATATTCCCATTTTCATCCACAATTGCAATGCTCTTCTTATTGGATTTGAATGCCACGGGATGCCCCGTGGAAGATGTAACTGTTAATTTCGCGCTTTGCCCATTTTCCAATGAGATTGTTTTGGCGCTTAGCTGAACCTTAGTTTTCAGTACCGTCACCGTACAGCTTGCTTCCCCATTCCTGATTTTTGCAGTGATTTTTACCGTCCCCGCTTTTTTTGCAGTGATTTTCCCATAGGTGTTCACCGATGCTATTTTGGAATCACTCGAAGAAAACGACGGTTTTTTCCCATTTGACGTCACCGCAGCCAAGTAACTTTCATCCCCGATTTTCATTGTCTTGGAATACGTGTTCAAAATTACAAACCCCAAACCAGAAGACGCATGGGCTTCCATTGGTTGGATTGTAGCAAGAAACAGCATAGATAGGATGCAGAACACTGCACATGCTGCCCTAAAGGCTTTCCTCTTCTCTGGCCTCTTTTTAGAATTCTTATCTGACATATCATCCCTCCATTCTAAATGGCGGAACCCTGGTACCTGCCAGAACCCACAAGCATAATGCTTGTGATTTTCATAGTGTAACATGGAATGGGAAGGTTGTAAAGGGGTTTTTTATTCTATAAGCGCTTTCATGGCAAGGGTTCTCCTATAAGAAGACAAAGAACTCCCTGCAGCATAACCCTGCAGGGAGCTATTTAGCGCCTGCCGAAAAGGCTTTACGATTTCCCTAAGTTTCTTTCTTCCCTTTTCCCTGATTAATCACCCTTTTTGTGAAACTATCTCAACCAGATTGCCAACCTCTTTTTCCTTGATTGCTTGTTGCAGAATTTCACAGAAATCCTGATCTAAATATTGACTCACCTGCCATGACTTAAATGCTATAAAATACTTTCCCTCTGCATCCAGGTGAACATCTTCATACTCCTCCTTCAACCAAAGGATCCCATTGGATGCTTTTTCATCGAATGCAGCCATAATTTCTTGCCTTTTCGCTTTTATGTCGTTCCAAACCCCTGTAATTGGCTGTTTTAATTCTATTGGTATTTCTAAAACATCCAATATCATTCTGGCAGCGTTTTTCCTCAGCCCATTATGTTGGTTCGTAGCATTCCATAAGTAATCCCCAATATAATTTTCTGAAATGCAAATTAAACATTCCCCCTCTATAAGGTCGGAAACATCTGTTTTGTTAATCTTATCATCTTTATACAAAACTGGCTCTGGAGCAGTTTTTATAAATTCTTTTGCCATTTTTTCCTGCCCAAACACATTGACATGGGGATAAGGAGATATCTGGCTGAAAAAAATCTTATCTTTATGTAATAAGATATCTACCTTGCGCTGCATAATAACGCTGCTATCCCTTAATTTTTTCAACAACCCAAATATATCCTGCCTATTGTCCCCTGCTTCTTCCTGGCTCATGCAGAGAACCTCCATGATCTTATCTATTTCAAGCTGATAAATGCCCCTTGCGATCGCTTGCATTACCTTTCCGGAAACCTGCAGGGCGCTTCTGGATAAATCTGTCACTACATCTTCTTCTGTTTCCTTCTTTACATCCAACGCTACAAAAGGAATATTTACGCCTCTTAATTGACGGTATGCCGAAATTTCATATTTGACAGCGGAGACCATGTCATTGTACAATATCATGTTATTTTGGCTGATTAAATCTTTCAGGCGATTTTCCTTGCCTTCCAGTTCCTCTTCTAGGTCAATATATTCTAGCTGGCTTAACTGTACTTTGACGCCTTCGCTCCCTGCTTCCTCTGATACATCTAAGAACCATTCTGGTTTATCCATCATCGGCACATCGTACACCTTCTTGCCCTTATATATGACCGAAATTGAATTTCCTGGTTTCGCCACATACGGCTCCAACCCTAATGCCTCTGAAACCTTACCATCTTCTAGTTCAAGGGATTTATTTAACTGAACTTTAACAACTGTAAACGACTTTGAACCCCTAACCAAATCCTCATCCATATTTTCTGGTTTTATCCAGCCAACTTGTTTTTCATCTTTTTTAATAAAAATTTCCAAAGGCAGCAGCTCGCCGCCTTCCTTCCGCGTATATACTTCCGCACGCTCCCCAATTAAAAATATGGACAATATCCCAATCCCATATTTTCCAATCAAGCCTTCACAATTTCCCTTTTTGCTTGTTTTCCCAACTGTCAGGAAGTTCTCTTTTACTTCCCGTAAATCCATGCCTATGCCATTATCTTTGATTTCCAAATAACAATTTCCGTCCTTTTCAAATATCCTTATGGCTATAGCTGCATCTACCTTCTTTTTCTTACATGCGTCCAAGGCATTTTGGAGCAGCTCCCTCACTACCACTTTCAACTTATCCTGCTGTTGGTATAACGGTTCGATTAACAGTTCTATTACATTTTTAGAAATGTCAAAATGCAATTCCCCAAACCTTTGGCTTGAAATGGTTTCTTTGATTGCCCTATATAATTTGAGGTAATGTTTTAAACAGAAACAGGTCACCGTAATCTTTTTCCCATTAAGAAGCTCAATTTCCTTATCTGTTACGCCTTCTTCCCCATTGGCTGCATAATCAACGACCCAGATATTCTTTTCAAATTCCTTTTTCTCCTTTTCTGTCATAATCTCTACCATAACAGTCAATATATCCTTAATATTCCTGTCAGAAACACTATATCCTATAAAAATTATTGGATACTCCCAAAATAAAGTGAAAATTTTAGAATATAAGTATTTTCCTTTTTGGAAAAAATTATCATAATCCTCCTTCGTAATTAGAATGGAATCTGGCTTTGACACACATCCATGAATTTTATAAAGGTCTATTTTATTTTCTGAATTGGAAAACCTACTTCCATCTTCTAAATTAAGAATCCCATTTTCATCTTCAGAATTGGAAAGCTCATGGGAAAAGCCCTCCTGCCCTATATACCTGTTATATTTTCCTTTAAAAACAATGTCCTCCAACAATGTGTCATAATTAGTAGTGATAATCGCCTTGGGGGTGATTCCCTGCAATTCGCGGATTTCCATCAAATTTTCTAAATTATTGGAATATCCCTTTGTTTTTTCAGATATATTGCCATACTTTGTTATATAACTCTCAATATTTGACAGTATAACCTTGCTTCCCACACTCTCCATTTCCATCAATAACTCTTTAATTTCCTGATTAATACCTTCACTTTCCTCTAATACCTCTTCCTCATGATACCCCTCTACACATTCCTTAAAAACATTTGCAATAAACTCCCTTAAAATCCCCCTCCTTTGCCCAAGTTTATTCTCATCGGCATTCCGAAAGCAATAGTATTCTAATTCCTGCGCAATCTCCTCCAAGCCCCCATTGCATTGCTTGGACAATTCCTCATAATTGCCGCCAGCTTCTTCTGCAATCTGCTCTAGCAGCCCTTTCCAATCCGGCGACTTTAAATACCTTCTTGACAGCCCGGAGCCAATAAAAAAGATAGGCGGCTTATTTTTCAGCCTTAAAGCCTCCTTCATCCCTTCTAACTTACTATTTAATGCCTCTTCTGCTTTTTCTCCTGTTGTACCCATATTAATTTCCCCCTATTTTTATTTTGTCATTGTATATCCTAACGGTTCCTCCAGCGGTGAAAGGTTATTATCTAACCGCCGAAGTAATCGTTATCCCCCTTTGCCTTCACGCAAATCAATCTGCCGCCTTCTTCTCATACCCATATTCCCACAACGTAAAACCCTCGCAGGCCTCCTCCTTATAAATTCCCCCAGCCTTGCAAAATCCATTCTTCTCATAGAAACGGATTGCCGGGTAATTTTCTTGCACCACAAACAGCCTGACATATTCCGCCCCTTGCTCCCAGGCAAGGCGCGCCGCCTGTTTTAGCGCCATGCCGCCAATCCCTGTCCTGGCATATTGGGCGGCAACGCCAAGGCGGTCGATATATACGGCTTTCGCACGGCTGTTTTCCCATTCCACGCTTTGGTTCCCTGCATGGGAAGGGCATAGGGCAAATGCAGAAACCAGTTTCCCACAATCTTCTAGAAGGTAAAGCTGTTTTTTACTGACATCATCTGCCAAAAACTCACATGGGTAAATTTCATCCCAGATTTGGAGCCTACGCCTCTGCATATCTTCCACCAATTGCTGGTACATCCGCTTAATTTTCGGCAAATCTTCCATTACCGCCAGCCTTATTTCCATCAAACTCACTCCTTCTATATCATACATAAGCTTTCGCAAGGGTTTCCTGGCTGCTGCAGGCTCCATCAAGCCACCCTTATTACATGCTACACCAGTATTTTCCAATAATCAATTATATTCTGCAAAAACAGCCATTTTTTTTGCTGCACTAATTCCCACATTCAATGCTTATTTCATTAAAAATTTGCAAAATGCCCTCCACCTTAAGTTTCGCTTTTTCTTCTCCGGCACAATCCAAAACTGCAGCCCCCTGATGCATCATCAAAAGCCGGTCTCCATACTCCACTGCATAGCGCAGGTTATGGGTCACCATGATAGTTGTCACCTGCTTTTGTTCCACAATTTTTCCCGTCAATTCCATTACGGTTTCTGCTGTTTTGGGGTCCAATGCCGCCGTATGTTCATCTAAAATCAAAAATTCAATTGGAGCCATAGTTGCCATAAGGAGCGCGAGCGCCTGCCTCTGCCCGCCGGAAAGGGAACCTGCTTTTACTTCCAGTTTATCCTCCAGCCCTAAATTAAGGCTCCGCAGCAATTCCTGGTATTGCCCTGACTTATTCTTATTTTTCCCTTTTCCAAGCCCATAGCCCTTGCCCTTATGGTCTGCAATAGACATATTTTCCAGGATTGTCATAGAGGGGCAGGTCCCTTTGGAAGGATCCTGGAATACTCTCCCAATGGCTCGTTGCCGCTCAAAATCTTTTTTTCTGGAAATATCCTCCCCATTTACCAGAATCTGGCCCCCATCCGCGGCAATGCTGCCACAAATCAAATTCAACATGGAAGTTTTCCCTGAACCGTTGCTGCCAACCACAGAAACAAACTGATGGTCTGGGATTGCCAAGTTGAAATCCTCAAACAGGCGCACTTCATTCACTGTACCTGGATGATAATGTTTTTTGATATTTTTTAATTCAAGCATTTGCCTTCACCTTCTTCCTGTCTTGCGCCACAATAAGGACAAATAAAAATAGCAGGGATGTCACCAGCTTTAAATCTTTGGATTGTAAATTAACCACTTTCATATACCGGAGCGCAAGCGCCACACATGCTTTATACAGCACAGACCCAGCCACCACACTGGAGGTCACCCGCAAAAACGACGCTTTTTTCAAAAGGCTGGTTCCAATAATTACGCTGGCAAGCCCAATGACTACCGTGCCAGTCCCCATGGAAATGTCGAAAAATCTTTGCTGCTGTGCAAACAAACACCCTCCCAGGGCTACCAATCCATTGGCCACTGCTAACCCAATGATTTTTACCATGCCTTTATCTACGCCCATGGAAGTCACAAATGTGTCGTTATCCCCAACTGCCTGCAGCAAATATCCTGAACGTGTGCTTAAATACCAATCCAACAAATATTTTACCGCCAATGCAGCCAACAAGATCACAGCCAATGTGCCAAAGGGCGCAAGGGCGCCTGTAAAAAGCGCCCCCACCGCTTTATTTTCAAAAATAGTTTCTTTATTATATAAGGGTACGTTTGCTTTCCCAGTAATCCTTAAATTAATGGTATACAACGCCGTCATCATAATAATGCCAGACAACAAATCCCGCACTTTTAATTTCACATGGATAATCCCTGTCAATGTCCCTGCCGCCGCCCCGGCAGCAAAACTTGCAGGCAAGGTGAGTAAGGGATGCATCCCGCCACTGACCATCATCGCCCCGATGGCAGCCCCCATAGGGAAACTGCCATCTACGGTCAAATCTGGGAAATCCAAGATTTTGTATGTGATATATACGCCAAGCGCCATTACGCCATAAATAAGCCCTTGTTCCAAAACACTTAAAACCAACATCTCTTTTCCACTCCATTTCTGCCATTATTCTGCCGACACTTCGCGAAATGTCTCTGCCGCATCTTTAATATAGCCCTTATCCAATTCCATCCCTATCTGCCCTGCCGCCGCCGTATTGACATAAAGCTCTGCCTTTGTGGCTGAAATAAATGGCATTTTGCTTGCAGTGGCTTCCCCTTTGAGGATTTT
Organism: uncultured Lachnospiraceae bacterium; assembly: GCA_910585295.1. GTDB lineage: Bacteria > Bacillota > Clostridia > Lachnospirales > Lachnospiraceae > Petralouisia. Next base: position 19,522 of record CAJUDE010000011.1, read on the forward strand.
TGCCGCCATTGCCCCGGTCTGCCTGCCAAGCTCCACATATTCAATGCCCATAGAAGCCACGCAGCCGGATTTTACCTGCTCAATCTCGCTGCCAAAGACTGGAATTTTTTTCTCATTGGCGATAGCAAGCACTGTCTGCAATGCATCCACCACGGTATTGTCTGTCAAATTTGTGATGCAATCCACTTTCCCAACCAAATCTGCCGCCGCCATCTCCACTTCTGAAGGCGCGGTAATCCCAGAATCCACAATTTCAAACCCATATTCCCCTGCCAGTTCTTTATAAGTTGCAATGGTGCTAATGGAATTTGCCTCGCTAGTGGTGTAGATAATGCCAATTTTTTTTGCTTCCAGCATTAACTTACGGATCATCCCAAGCTGTGCTTCCACGGGAAGGACGTCAGAAGAACCTGTGATATTCCCCACAGAATTCCCTTCATTATCTGCAAGCCCTGCTTGTGCTGGGTCGGAAACTGCAGTATATACAACGGGGATATCGGTTTCCATACATGCATTATATGCGCTCATGGCGCAAGGTGTTGCAATGGCGCAAACCAAATCCACCTTCTGGGATACAAATCCTTCCGCTATGGTGCTTGCCGTTCCAGTATCTGTCTGGGCATTGTCATAAATCACTTTTAAATTCTCACCTTCCACAAGCCCTTCTTCTGCAAGGCCTTTTAAGAAGCCTTCCCTGCAGTTATCCAGAGAGCCATGCTCGGCAAATTGAGAAATGCCAATGGTATAAGTATAAGATGCCTCCCCCTTGCCAGGGCCTTTGCTCCCCTTCGCCCCGTCCGTTCCACAACCAGCCAATAATGCTGCGGCCATTATTATAGTTGTCAAGATATTGATTGTTTTCCTTTTCATATTTTTTCCTCTTTTCTCAGTTTATTTTATAGAAACCAATGAAAAAAGTAAGTTATGCCTGCTCTGGAGGGCTTGTTGTTTAAAGCAAAGAACAAAGAATCCTGCTTTGCAGGATTCTCCGCCTGCGGCGGGCCGCTTTCGCGGCATATTTCTTTTCCGCCGCAATACCCTCGCTTCGCTGGGGCAGACCTTGCGATAATTGTTTTTTATTTTGTACAAAAAATAAAAAACCGCCTCAAGCTAACGCTTGAGACGGTAATAATTCCTTATTATCGCGGTACCACTCAAATTGACAAATGTCCCCTCTTCCATGTACTATCATACATGCCGGTTTGATAACGGATCCGGTTTCCCGTCAGCTCCTACTTCCACACTCAGTTCAGGCTGCCCTCAAAAGTCCATTCCATCCAAGTCTCCATACCGTAATCCCACCACATACGGCTCTCTGAAATTTCAACCAGGACTTACTACTCTTTTTCATCGGTTTTTCTATATGCGTTATACTTTACTACAATAAAGGAATGATGTCAAGGATTATTTTACTTATTTATATTTTTATTGAGAAAGCAAACTTCCTATGTTATAATATTCCAGATAATTTTGTATTCTGGAGAATTTTTGCATCTGAAAAAACTTCAAGTTACAAGAAGAAAAGGAGGATAATTTATGACAGAAAAAAACTTTTTCCAACAACGGGCATTGCGATTTTTTGCAATTCCCATGCTGCTTTTCTTGCTGATTTTTGGCATTGCGCCAGGAGCTAAGGCACATGCTGCAGAAAGCCAGCAATCAAGTATCAACAACCTAACCTACACCTTTACGTCCACAGATGGAACAAGCGTTTCCACAAAAGCAAACCCAAATGAGACTACTGTACTGATATTTGGCTATACTACTTGCAGCAAAACAAGGAGTACCCTAAACAGCATTAGCTCTTGTGAATGGGTAAAGCGCCCAGATATCCGTACAATTTTTGTAGACACCAAAGGGCATACACAAGAAGAAGTCAATGCATATAAGGAAGGATACCAATGCCCTGAAATGATATTTTGTTATGATGAAGGATTTGACAGCTTCTCTGCTATGGCAGAATATGGACAACTTTTTGGCATTAATGGCGGTACTTACCCAACAATTGTTCTAATTGACAAAGACAATAAAGTGCAAAACTTATTGACAGGCCCAAAAACTGCCAATGATGTGCTAATTGAAATCCAGAAATTTGCAAATATTGAAGGGGAAGGGCTGCTTACTCCTCCTACTGGCTCTGACACTGGTATTGAAAATATTGTCCAAAGTTTAAAAACCATTGAAAATACCACTATCTCCACAAAAGCCAATGCCAACGAAACAACCGTATTAATATTTGGCTATACTTCCTGCGGCCTGACAAAGGCGACTTTACAAAGCATCAGCAAAAGCAGTTGGGTGGGCAGGCAGGATATCCGTGTGATTTTTGCCGATGTTTATGGCGCTTCCCTGGATGAAACAAAGGCGTTCGCCGATACATTCTCAAGCAAAGATATTCTCTTCTGCTATGATGAATCTATCCTGACCAAGAATTTGGCATTTTCTTACCTTGGATTGTATAACCAAACTGGCGGGCAATTCCCATTTATTGTATTGATTGACGAAAACAATAAAGTGCAAAGCCTTACTTTAGGACTCAGGACAGAAGCAGAGATTTTTGCAGAAATAGAAAAGCTTCAAACCACTACACCAGAGCCAGGCACACCCACCCCTACGCCTACGCCAGAACCAGGAACCTCTACACCTACGCCTACGCCAGGGCCGGGAACCTCTACACCTACGCCAGCTCCAAGCGTTCAAAATGTTTCTGGGCTGAAGGCTTCCTACACAAATAAGAATGTTAAGCTGACATGGAAAAAGGTTCCCAAAGCAAACGGGTATATGATTTACCAATATAATAGCTCCAAGAAAAAATGGGTGAAAAAAGATACCATAAAAACAAACACCGCCTCTTATACTGTGAAAAAACTGACTCCCAGCACAGGGTACCGTTTCGCCGTCAAAGCTTACATTTTGGCAAACGATGGCAAGCAGGTGACTAGTAAGTCCTACACAAGCCTGTATACGTCAACAGCTCCAAATGCTGTGGACTTTAAAGTGAAGCCAGGGAAGAAAAAAGCAACTGTAAAATGGACAAAGGTAAAAGGCGCTACAGGCTACACTGTTTATTACAAAGTTAAAGCAAAGGATCCTTGGAAAAAGTTAAAAAGCACAAAAGGAACCAGCTACACAAAGAAAAAACTGAATTCTGGCAAAACTTATATATTTACTGTAAAAGCATATAAAACATATAAAGGTTCCACTTATACCAGCAGTTTCCAAACAAAAAAAGTGAAAGTGAAATAACAAGCTGCAATTAAAAACCCCGCCAGTTAAACTGACGGGGTTTTTGCCCTTTAGAAAATCTAATTGCCAAATGGGGGCTGCTTCTTTTCCCATTTTTTCCGTTCCACAAACCGCCCCAGCAAAAAAGCAATAATCCCAACGCCTATGCCTGTCTGAATGCAAAAGATAAGGCTTTCCACTTCCCCTGGCAATTCGCCGCCCAGCATTGACTCAAGCACAGGGGAAAACCATGGCTCAAAATCTTTTTCAATGGATTCAACCACCTGGCTCCCAGCATCATCTGACCCGCCAAATTCTGCCCCTTTCAAAATAAACAATGGAATTACAGCTATCAATATTACCGCAACCATAATCACTGTGATTGTTCTTTTGTCTGCACGTTTCACTTTGCATCCCTCCTCTGTACCTTGCGCAACATATCACTTACTTTCCAAATACCCAACATCCCGCAACTCAGGCTGGGCATAATTTTCCAATGTAATTATAATAATCGTAGTCAGCAGCCCTTCAATCATGGCAAGCGGAAGCTGTGTCGGCGCAAACACTGCCAAAAACTTCCCAGCAGAAGCCAACATCCCTCCGCTCTCAGACGGATAGGCAACCGCCAATTGGAAGCTAGTAACACAATAAGTGAAAATATCCCCAAGGGCTGCCGCAAGGAACACACTTACCCTCCGGTTTACTTTGCACTTTTTGCATACCATATACACCCCATAGGATAAAAACGGCCCTGCAACCGCCATGGAAAATGTATTTGCACCCAGGCTGGTAAGCCCGCCATGGGCTAACATTACAGCCTGGAAAACCAGCACAATAATCCCCAAAATGCTGACTGCCCCTGGCCCAAATAAAATTGCGCCCAGCCCTGTCCCGGTCATATGGGAACAGCTCCCTGTCACAGATGGTATTTTCAGGGAAGAAATCACAAAGATAAATGCCCCGGACATTGCCAGTATCGTAATGTTTTTCCTATTTTCCCGCAGCTTGTTCTGGATAGAGAAAAATCCCATCACCAAAAACGGGATACATATAACCCCCCAGGCAATGCAAAACTGCAATGGCAAATACCCCTCCATAATATGCATGGCATTGGCGCCCGGCACAATTGCAAAAGCAGCCGCAAAAGCAATGCTTAAAACAAATAGTTTCTTTTGTTGTCTTGTCATAAATTTTCTCCTTCCCATAAAAAGGACACTGCCCTGCCAAAATATAACTATGGCAGCCGCCATTATCCTTTTGCGCGCAATGCGCATTCTGCCCGGAGGGCTTTTGCCTTATAGAATATCCACAAGAATTCCCATAAAATGAAAAAGAATCCTGCTTTGCAGGATTCTCCGCCTGCGGCGGGTCGCTTGAGCGGCATATTTCTTTTCCACCGCAGTACCCTCGCTTCGCTTGGGCAGACCCTGCGATAGTTATTTTTTATCTTATAGAGAATACGAAGGAATTTCCTAATAAAACAAAAAATACCGTATTTACTGCCTCCCACGCAGCAAACCGGTACCACAGCAACCATTGAAAAAAATGGTCATGCCCAATAACTTATCCTGGAACTTTTCTCAAACTCCCAACACAAATAACCTGCAGCCAGCCATCGCTCGTAGCTTCTTGCATCCCTTTACAAAAGGCAGGTCTTCTGACTCAAGCTTCTTCATCTTATTCCGTACCTCAGTGAACTATAACTTGCCACCTTACTGCCGTTAAATTATTCAACTGCTAAGCTGGCTTTGGGGCTATAATTCCTCAAAATATTCCTGACGGAAAAAACTCCACTTTTACAGCGGCGGGACCGTATGGGAATTCCACCCATTTCCCTATTATCCTGCAAAAGAGCAGGCACCCTTTGTAATTATATTTCAATTCTATTTAGGCAAATCATTGCCCTTATCTTTTAAAGCATACCACACCTTTTGGCAAATGTCCAGAATATTCTCCAAACTTTTATCTAAAACCGTAACAGTTCAACTTGTTTGTTACAAAATAGCCTTATTTCATGGAATCAACAGCATAGCGTTTTAAAAATCCTTATGGGAAAGAAAATATTTCAAACAGCTTTTCTGTCATATTGCCAAAAGAAAACATTCGGTGAATTTTGTGCGCCCCTTACTTCCGGGAGAGGGGCGTTAGAAATTCTATCTGGGTTTTCTCTGGGCAATTATGGATAGGAAAGCTGTGAGAATCTTTGAATATTCCCATAAGGATTTTTATATGCAGTTTCGATATTTCCATGAAATAAGGTAATTTAACAAAAAGGCTAAACTGTTGCCTAAAATCAGGGAATTGGCAGTTACAAAGGAACTCTAAGCTGCATGGCAGCGTTATGGAATATCAAAATATGGGCTTCCAATCATCAAGTCCTCTGCCAAAATATCTGCAAATTCTGACACCGCCTGCTTTTTCTTCTCCCAAAATAACTTTGCCCTTTCTGTCACCATTGGGTTTGGCTCCTCTTTATTAGAGTTTTTCACAATATGGTAATATGCGGCGGCATAGCTGTCGGCATGGATATTCCCCATTGCCATACAATCCCAGACCACGCCCATTACCCCTTCTTCATCCAGTAAATCGGCCTCCATCAATAATATGAGTTCCAAACTGGCGCCCCCACATTTCAGCAGGCTTTTATTAGAATGGGCATAAATCAGCCGTTCCACCCTCTCCCGAAACCCATCCTCCATTTTCTGCATCTTGGCATATTCATGGAATGCGCGCCCGCTCCGTATCGCATGGTGGCAATTGTCACAATCTGCATAGCCAATATCATGGAAGATTGCCGCCATATACAACGCTTCTTTGTCCACATGCCCCATCCCCTCTGTAAGGCGGAAGCACCAGTGCAATACCCGGATTGTATGTTGGAAACGGGAACGGAACGGATGGCGGGGGTTGGGTGAGGTAAGTCCCCCATGTTTGGTAAGGTACTCTTTTACATATGCCAAGCACTCCATGTATTCCTTATTTACCATATTACACTCCCTTCCCTGATAATGACCGCGCTTTCACTAGATTAGCGCCCCTGGCAGCTCGCCCGCACGTCTTGGGTAGCTGCCTTTACGAATCCTGCCCTTTTGTAAAAGCGCTTCATACACCGTCAGCATTTCCGGTTTTTTTAAATGAGTTTCCCTTAATACTTGTTCCTGTTGGAATATTTCTAACGTCCCCCCGTCTGCCGCCAATTTCCCTTGGTGGAATATTAAAGCACGCTCTGCCCAGCGGTAAGCAAAATCCACATCATGGGTGGAGACAAGCAATGTCTTCCCTTCCTTAGACAGCCGTTCCAGCACATCTTCTAGAAGCTCCCCTCCCAATGGGTCCAAAGCCGCTGTAGGTTCATCAAACAATATAACCTCTGGTTTCATGGCGATAATGTCGGCAATGCTGACCCGTTTCTTTTCCCCTCCGCTTAAATAATGGGGAGGCCGTTCCCTGTACCCTTGCAAATCCATATATTCCAAGGCCTCGCTGACCCGTTTCTTCACTTCCTCCTTAGGCAGTTTTAAGTTCATTGGGCCAAAAGCTACCTCTGCCTGCACGCTGGAAGCAATCATCTGATTATCTGCATCCTGAAATACAAACCCTACATGTTTGCGCAAGCCGTTTAAGTCCTTCCTTCTGATTTCTGCCCCGCCATAAAATATTTTCCCTTTCCCAGCCTGCAGCACGCCGTTTAAATGCAGGAAAAATGTTGACTTCCCAGCCCCGTTAGAACCCATCACCGCAATCTTTTCGCCTTTATGGATAGAAACGCTTAAATCCTGCAGAACTGGGCAGCCAGCCTGATATTCATAAGTTAAATGCTCTGTCCGTATGATTTCCTCTGCCTCCAAATATTCCAATCCTCCTCCTGCACTTCATCCCCCTCTATCTTGTAGCCAAAATATATACCCCTGCCAAACCACATAAATACAACATCAATGCCCCTGCCTGCCAAAGCTTTACCTGCTTCTCCTCTTCCCAAAAAGGCAAATCCCCTTCATAGCCCCGGGAAACCATGGCGTCATAATAGGTATTTGCTTTTTTCAAAGACACCAGGAACAAATTCCCCCCAATTTTCCCAAAAGAATAACAAGAAGCCTTAAAATCAACATACCCAAGCCTGGAAACAGCAGCCGTTTTCATCCTCCCCTGCACTTCTGTAAGGATAAAAATAAAACGGTACATCATGTTCATCAATTCCACAACGGCTTTGGGGACATGGGCTTTTTTTAGCACGCCTGCCAGCTCGCTTGCCGAAGTGGACAACGTAAGGGCGTACATGGCGCTGACCGCCCCCATCGCTTTAAAAAATAATGCCGCAGCCCTGCCAACCCCTTCATTTGTGGTATAAAAATAATGCCCGCACAAAAAAACTCTGTAATCTCCCATAGGCTGTTTGGAAATCCCCAGGGCAATAATGATGCACCCGATCGCCAAAAATGCCAATGGAACTTTCAACAGCCCAATATACGCTAAGGCTGGCACCCGGTTTGCCCATATATTCACTATCCCCATAGTAACTATCACGGTTATGGATACTTCCGGCTGGTCTAATATCATGCATAACAGTAAAATAATGCATGAGGACGCCACCTTAAAACTGTCATTCCAATGCCGTATTTTGGACTGGCTGGCATAAAAATCAATGTTCCTCACCCCATGGGAATGGTGAGAATTCTTATGTAACCCAAAAACCCCCATTGCGCCTTTTCCTCCTCTCCATACCCCTGCGCAGGTTCTTTTTCTTTATAGGAAGGCGCTTTCATGCGTTAGCGTAACAAGTTTTTCCTATAAGATTAGAAAAAGAGAACTGCCTCCCAACAGTTCTCTATTCACAGATTTCATTAATCTATGTTTTCTATCTGCCAATCTATTGGCTCCACCCCATGGGAAGCAAGGAATTCATTTGCCTGGCTAAAATGCTTGCACCCAAAGAAGCCACGGTATGCGGACAATGGGCTTGGATGTGGAGCTTTCAAAACCAAATGGTTCGGGTTCTTTAGCATAGAGCTTTTGCTCTGCGCTGGCCTCCCCCACAACATGGATACAATAGGCCTGTCCTGAGCGTTCACTGCATGGATAATTGCATCGGTAAACTGCTCCCAGCCCTGCCCTTGATGGGAATTTGCCTGATGCGCCCGGACAGTAAGCACAGTATTTAGCATAAGCACGCCCTGCTTGGCCCATTTGACCAGATAGCCGTTATTGGGTATTTCACACCCTAAATCATCGTGCAGCTCTTTATAAATATTTTCCAAAGAAGGGGGCGCCTGCACCCCAGGCTTAACAGAAAAACACAAACCATGCGCCTGCCCTTCGTTATGGTACGGATCCTGCCCCAGGATCAATACCTTCACCTCGCTAAGGGGCGTTAAATGCAGCGCATTAAAAATATCATCTGCCGGAGGGTAGACTACCCTTGTATCGTATTCTTCCTTGACAAACTTATAAAGCTTGGCATAATAAGGTTTCTTAAACTCTTCGCCAACTGCCTCCACCCAATCATTTTCCAACATACTCATTTTACCAGCTCCTTTGCTACAATCTTACTGGTACATTCTTTTGTGCCAGATATTTCTTCAATTCTAAAATTTCCAGTTCCTTGTAATGGAACAGCGAGGCCGCTAATGCAGCGTCCGCGCCGCCTTCTGTAAGGGCTTTATAAAAATGCTCCTGGTTCCCTGCCCCTCCAGAGGCGATAACAGGTATGGTTACGTTTCCTGCAATTGCTTTGGTCAGTTCCAGGTCATACCCTGCTTTGGTCCCATCACAATCCATGCTAGTCAAAAGGATCTCGCCTGCCCCCAGCTTATTTGCACGTACCGCCCATTCCACCGCATCCAGCCCTGTATCTATGCGCCCGCCGTTCTTATAAACATTCCAGCCGCTTCCATCTTCCCGCTTTTTGGCGTCAATGGCGACAACCACACACTGGCTGCCAAATTTATCTGCTGCATTGCTAATCAGTTCCGGCGTATTAATCGCAGAAGAATTAATAGAAATTTTATCTGCCCCTTCCCGAAGGAGAGTCTTGAAATCATCCACTGTCCGAATGCCGCCGCCCACGGTAAAAGGGATGAAAACGGTTTTCGCTACCCTGCGCACCATATCCACTACGGTATTCCTAGCATCAGAAGAAGCCGTAATATCCAAAAAAACCACTTCATCCGCGCCAGCCTTGTCATAAGCTGCCGCAACCGCCACAGGGTCGCCTGCATCCTTAAGGTTCACAAAATTCACGCCCTTGACCACACGCCCATTATGTACGTCCAGGCAGGGAATAATTCTCTTTGTAAACATTACTGTACCTCCCCAATCCTGGCAAAATTACGCAAAATCTGCAAGCCTACCGAGCTGCTTTTTTCTGGATGGAATTGGCATGCAAACACATTCCCCTGCTCCACCGAAGCATGGATATCCACACTGTAATCCGTAGACGCCTTGACAATCTGCCCTTCTTTTGCCTTTAAATAAAAAGAATGGACAAAATATACAAAAGCACCCTCCATAACACCCTCAAACAGCCTGCCCTGATTCTGCAAATGCAGCGAATTCCAGCCAATATGTGGAATTTTTAGCCCTGGCGCATCTGGTATTTTTAAAATTTCCCCATCCAAAACATGCAGGCCTTCCACACCGCTGCTCTCCTCGCTTCCCTCAAACAGAAGCTGCAGCCCCAGGCAGATGCCCAAAAACGGGGTCTGCCTGCCAACTACCTCATGGATCACCTTATCCAGCCCATATTTTTTTAAATGCCCCATGGCCTCCCCAAATGCGCCTACACCAGGGAGGACTACCTTATCTGCTGCAAGGATCTCTTTGTGGTCCCTGGTAATGCAGCTTTCTTCCCCCAGGAATTTCAAAGCCTTTTCAACGCTCTTTAAATTTCCTGCATCATAATCAATCACTGCTATCATGCGCTGCCCCTATCTGCCATTATTCCAAAAGCCCTAGGGCTTCCACCACATCATAGATGGCATATGTGTATTCTTCTTTCTCATGGATATTGTACAATTCCCTTGCCTGATCCAATGTCATGTTGTAATTCTTCGACAACAGCTTTTCTAGCTCTGCAAGCATATTTTCAAATTCAATGGAAGCGCCTGCCTTGGCTGCATCTGAAGCATTTTTATCATGCCTCCCTACCCCACAAATCAACGCGCTCAATGCTTCTGAATGCATTTCCTGTTCCTTATACATATCGTATAGCCTAAACTGCTGCTGCACGTAAGCGGTCAATTGCGCCTTGTTATACAAATCCGCATCCGCAGCCTTTACTTTTACGCCCTGGGTGAAGCAAGTGTATGCTTCCACATATTTGCCCTGCCCATAATATTCCTTGGCATTGGCAACGTCTGTAAGGTAACCTACCTGCGTGCTGAGCAGGCTGATTAATACCACCAGGGAAGCCCCTACCAGCCAAATCATCAGGACTGGCTTTTTCGGGAGCGGCTTGCTCTTCTCAACTACTTTCGGCTCCTTTACCTTTTTCTCTTTTTTGGGTTTGGCCTGCTTCTCCTGGGCCTTTTGGGCTTTTTTCTCTGCCTTGGCCTGTTTCTTCTCTGCTTTTTTCTTGGCTTTCTGTTCTGCCTTTTCTTTTTTCTTCTTGGCTTTTAAGGCTTTTTCATCTAACTCTGCCTTGCCTTTTTTGCCTTCCATTTCCCTTAAGAGTTCTATATTTTCTTCTGATATATTGTCTATTTCACCAATCTCTGGAATCCCTTTCCCAGTTTCTTCCTCTTCTTCCTCGTCCTCGCCAAACAATGCCAAAGACAGCCTTTTGAAAAATCCCGGCTTTTTCTCCCCCTTCTCTTTCTTGTCCTTTTTCCCCTTTTTCTTTCCCTCTTCCTCTTCTGTCAGCACATTGTCCAGTTCTTTCTTACCTGCTCCATCCATCACTTCTGCCTCACTGTTTTCCATTTCAAGCCCCAAACCGTCAATTTCATTTGCAAGGTCCTGTGCCATGGATGCAAGCTCATCTTCTGGCAAATCCCCATTTTCTGGAGCTGTTTCTATTGTTTCTTCCCCCAGGCCTGAAAACTTATCCTCCATGCCGGAGCCAGGGCCTTCTGCCTCAAACTCAGAAACATCATTTTCATCCAGGGTATTTATCATAAAGTCTTGTTCTTCTGAATTAAAATCCGTTTCAATGCCATCCAGGCCTGGCTCTTCTTCGGAAAGCCTTTCCAACGACTCATCAATAGACAAATCATTTTCACCTAAATTGTCAATATCACCTAAATTGTCGATATCACCGAAAGCATCAATATCGCCGAGAGTATCCACCTCGCCCAAATCATCCAGTGTACCATTTTTCACATTGCTGACAATATTGTCTACATCTTCTATATCAAAATCCAAATCTGGGCTTGGCCCTGTCTCTGGTCCTGAGCCTTCTTCTGAACCTGGCTTGCCCCTGCTCATTTCAAACTCCTGCAGGAAGTCATTGTCATCATCTACAGAATAGGAACTGTTAAATTCTTCCAGAAAATCATCATCTGACATCAAGTCATCTTCCGGACTGTCTTCCACTCCCCGTAATAATCTGTCCAGGTAATCTTCTCTCTCGTTCAAAGATTCCACCTCCGGTGATTTATTATTTGAACCGCTTCGCGAGCCATATGGCATCGTGTGCCGCTACGCTTCAGGCAGTACAGTATTTTCTATCATTATAACACACCTTCCCCTAATACACAAATCTAATTCTTAAAACTATGTATTGGCGCCGGTATCCTGCCGCCACGGCTGATAAACCCTTCGCATCCATGCCTGTTGACTGGCATAACTGGCGCATGCCCCAACAGCCCGCCAAATTCCACGGTTTCCCCTACTCCTTTCCCTATTACGGGTATCAAACGCACTGCAGTGGTTTTTTGGTTCACCATGCCAATTGCCATTTCATCGGCAATTATGCCGGAAATCGTAGCGGGCGGCACGTCCCCTGGAATAGCGACCATATCAAGCCCCACAGAGCAGACGCATGTCATGGCTTCTAGCTTTTCTAACGTAAGGGCGCCTGCTTCCACTGCATCTATCATCCCTTGGTCTTCGCTGACTGGGATAAACGCCCCGCTTAATCCCCCCACATAGGAGGATGCCATAATTCCGCCTTTTTTCACCTGGTCATTCAACAATGCAAGTGCTGCCGTCGTGCCGGGCGCGCCTGCATATTCCAGCCCAATTTCCTCTAAGATTTCCGCCACTGAATCCCCTACCGCCGGGGTAGGCGCTAAAGATAAGTCAATAATCCCAAACGGGACCCCCATGCGCCTGCTGGCTTCCTGGGCTACAAGCTGCCCTACACGGGTGATTTTAAACGCTGTTTTCTTGATTGTCTCGCAGAGGGCTTCAAAATTTTCCCCGCGTACCTGCTCCAAGGCTTTCTTAACCACTCCAGGGCCTGAAACGCCCACATTGATAATGGCGTCTTCTTCTGTCACCCCATGGAACGCACCCGCCATAAAAGGGTTGTCGTCCGGCGCATTGCAAAAAACAACTAATTTCGCGCATCCAAGGGAATCATTTTCTTTGGTGGCCTCTGCAGTTTTATGGATTATTTCCCCCATAAGCTTCACTGCATCCATATCAATCCCAGTTTTGGTGGAGCCAACATTGACGGAACTGCAGACCCGCTCTGTTACCGAAAGGGCCTGGGGGATGGAGCAGATTAAATCCCTGTCCCCTTTTGTCATCCCTTTGGAGACCAACGCCGAATACCCCCCGATAAAATTAACCCCTACGGTTTTTGCCGCACGGTCAAGCGTCTTTGCAACTTCCACGAAATCCTTTGGCGTTTTGCATGCCGCCTGCCCAACCAAGGCAATTGGCGTTACAGAAATACGCTTATTCACAATGGGGATGCAATAATTGCGCTCAATTTCTTCCCCTGTCTTTACCAGGCCTGCAGCTACCCTTGTAATTTTATTATAGATATTTTCATTTAATTTCTGCAAATCAGAATCAATGCAGTCCAACAGGGAAATCCCCAGGGTAATAGTACGGACGTCCAGGTTCTCCTGCTCTATCATTTTATTGGTTTCTTTTACTTCCCAGATATTTATCATTGCGCCGCTCCTTAAATTCTGTGCATTTTGTTAAATATTTCTTCCCTCTGGCATTTGATGGACACCCCAATTTCCTCCCCGGCCTGCTCCAGTTCCTTTGCGCACTGCCCGAAAGGCTTTGATGCCCCTTTCATGTCCACAACCATCATCATATTAAAGAACCCCTGCACAATTGTCTGGCTGATATCCAATACATTGATGCCATTTTCGGCAAGGTATGTGCATACCCTGGCGATAATCCCAACCGTATCCTTCCCCACCACTGTAATAATTGTCCTGTCTGCCTTTTTCTCCATTTTCCCAATATCCTCCATTCCATCAAAACTCAATGATATCTGAGACTGTATCCCTCTTTGCCACGTAGATTGGAAAATCTTTTGCATGGTAGCAATTGTCCGCCATATCAACCTCTAAGCGCACCGTCTCATAAGCAAGTTTCTCGTAATTATTTTCCTTGCTTAAATGCCCAAGGACCACTGCTTTGAAATTGTCATGCAGCACCTCGCTCAATAGCTGCCCGGACCGTTCGTTGGACAAATGCCCTTTCTCACCTAAAATCCGCTGCTTCAAATAATAGGGGTATGTCCCCACCTGCAGCATATGTACATCATGGTTCGCCTCCAGAAGCAATACGTCCAAATTCTGGAGCTTCCCTATAATATAGTGGTCAAATTTCCCTAAATCCGTCATGACAGCCATAGATTTCTTCCCTTGGCGCAAAACAAATGCAGTGGGCATCGCCGCATCGTGGGAAATTGGGACGGGAGTTATGCTTATATCCCCAATGGTAAAATCTACATCCGGCTCAATCTCCCGAAACAGCCCTTTTGGAACCTCGCCTATGCTTTTGCAGGCTTGAATCGCCCCTATTGTCCCTTTTGTGGCATAAATGGGCACGCCATACCGCCTGGCCACTACGCCTAGCCCGCTGATATGGTCGGAATGCTCATGGGTGATAAGGATCCCGTCCGCCTCCCGCATGGTATGCCCAATTTCATTTAAGCCATTCTCCACCCGCTTCCCACTAATGCCAACATCAATGACAAGGCTTGTGCTGTCTGTCCCTGCAAAAATACAGTTCCCGCTGCTTCCGCTTGCAATGCTGCACAACTTCATCTTAATTAATCCTCCCAGTAAATCTCAATTACATCCCCATACTTTAGGGGCGCCGTATAAGAAGGCACTTCATTATTTAATTTTGTGACGATTGCCCTTCCATTCCCGGCATTTAGGTCAAATGCTATGGCGTCAAATACATCCACAAATACATAAGAAGATTTTCCTGTCAAAGTAACGGCTGCATTATTTACAACCACTTGGAGGGAAGCTGCCTCTGGTTTTTCTTTTACAGGCTTTGCCTCTGGCTTTTTCCGAATGGTCGGGCGGATGTCATTGTCTGCCGCCTGCTGGGTCTGTAAGAATTTCTCTTCCAGCTCTTCCTGGGTGAGTTCCTCCTTTGTTGCTTCCGCCCCTGGCACCTCTTGCGCAACAATCAGCCCTGCCGGCTCTGTTTGCTGGCCCAAATCCTCTGGCCCTGCCGCCTCTGGTTCTGGCTTATGCCTTAAATCCACCACTTGGAACGAACCTACAGTTTCTATGCGCTGCCCTGAAACCTCTGGCTCTAATATCCTCACCGCCCCTTGTTTCCTTTGTGGGGATTCTATTTCTGGCGCCTCCTTTGGCATAGTTGCTGGAAGCATAGCTTGTGCCTCTGCTTTTGCATCCACTGCATGGATTTGGCTCTCTTGCTCAGGCTCTATGGCCACAACATTTTCTTTTGGTTCCACAGAGCCGCCTTCTATCTCTTCTGGCCCTTCCTCAATATTTTCTGGCTCCTCCGCTATTTCTACTGCTTCCTCCACTGTTTCTGCTGGCTCCTCTAGTGGCAATGGCTCCAGCGGCCTGCTGTATACCCCTTCAATCTCTGACAGCGGCGTGCGGTAAGATATTACCTCCCATTCCACAGAAAAATTCTCGTATACCTGGGTATCTAAATCTGCGAGTTTATTATTAACCAGGATATCGCAGTCCATATCAATTTCTACATCCATAAATTCCATAATCTGGGCAACCGTATAAAACCCGCGCATTTCCACCCAGTCATTTTCCTGGATTTCATAATATGGCGGCTCCAGGCTGCCATTTACTTCCGCGAACTTCGGGCAGGTGATCATCCGCCCATTCACTTCAAAGGTAATCACGACCCTGCCATATTCCTCCAGCTCCTCTAACCTGCAGACTGCCGCTTCCCCCACTGTGGAAGGCTCAATCACAATATCGCTGTTTGGCTCCAAGGTGGCGTTGATGCTCGTTACCCGCCCATTGACACGGACAATGGCAGATTCCCCAGGCTCTCCCCGGACAATCCGTTTCTTGCCATTTACATAGAAATTAATTTCCTTCCCCCTCCGCGGGAATAGCTGGTCATTGGGGAAGCCTGCCCGCAATGCCGCATCCACAATCGTGAGCTTGTTGTTGTCATATAATTTAATCCTTTCCCCATTAAAGCGCACGAAAAGGAAATTATTTTTCTGGTCATAATAACTGATGCAGATACCAATTGGGGTTACCAGCAACGGGTCTTTTTTAATTTCTTCCTGTTCAAAGTGGATTTCCTGCAGCACCTCTTCCCCTCGGAGGGCAACACGCTCCAAAGGAAGGTTCAGCTCGGATGCCAGATGCTCCACAAACCCATGGACTTTGCCGCCGCCGCCGACTACAAAGGTAGCGCTTACGGTCTCCCCGCCATTCAATTCCTTAATCTTTGCCGCAATGTCTTCTGTAAGGCTAAACACCAACGGCTGAATTAAGTCCCAGACCTCTTCTGCCGTCACCGTATGCTTAATCATCATAATATCCTGGTACTCAATTTCTTTTTCTGTAGTGGAGCTTAGCTTAATATGCTCTGCCGTCTTGAAGTCCACCAAGTAATGCTGCACTAAAAGCTCTGTAATCTCGTCCCCGGCGCATGGGATCATGCCATATGCGATAATGCTGCCATCCCTGGTCACAGAAATATCGCTGGTGCCGGCCCCAACATCCACCAAGGCAATGTTCAGCATTCGGAATGTCTCAGGAATTGCGACATTGATAGCCGCGATAGGCTCCAGCGTCAGGCTTGCCACCTTAAGCCCTGCAAGGCCCACCGCGGAATATAACCCGTCCACCACATCTTCTGGCAGGAACGTAACAATAATGTCTGCACTGACCACTTCTGCCTTATGCCCTTCCAGGTTGGAAAACACATCCCCGTTCAGGTAGTATTTCACAACAGAATACCCGACACAGTAAAACTTAAAATTCGTGTCGTTGTTCTCATTTAAAATTTGCTGCGCCTTCTCAATCCCCAGCAAATCCAAGGTATGCACATCTTCGCCAGTCACCACAACTTCCTCCTGGAAACTATACTCCACTGTTGTTGTGACGGTCTTTAACACACGCCCTGCAGCAGCAATGCACACTTCGCTTAAAGGCAGGTGGCTCTGTTCCTCCAATTCTTTCTTCACCATATTGATGGTACGCCCCACGCGCCCAATATCATGGATTTGCCCGTCTAACATGGAACGCGTTGCATGTTCTTTGACAAATTGGGCAATGACATAGAAATCGTCTTCATCTTTGTAGCCAACGGTACCCACAACATTCCGGGTTCCAATGTCCAAGCCAAACACCAGCGGGACACCGTTTAGCTGCTGCTCCATTTTATTTAACTCCCCTTTATTCTTAATCGCCTGGGCAACCTGATAAAAGGTCTCTTCCCTTGTCCCATTATTTTCAATAACCACTTGGCAGTGCTTGCGGTATTCCTTGTCTGAGAGCTGGCTTCGGAACATATTCTCCACCTGTTCTTCGGAATAGCCCCTTGAGCGCATCAGGCGTTTTTTCCTGACTTCCTCTGATGTCTGGACATACCATAATTCATCACAGATACTGTCGTAATGCTCTTCAATCAGAAGGGCAGCCTCAATAATCACATAGTCCAAGATTCCCATGCGTTCCTGCTCTGCAATCTGCCCCAGAATATATTCTTTCACTGCTGGGTGCATCACTTCATTGACCCGGATGCGCAATTCATCTGAACTGAATATTGCTGCTGACAAGGCGGCGCGATTAATCGACTCATCATCATTGTATACTTCCACTGGGAGGAATTTCAGCAATTTCTGGTAGCATTCACTCCCTGGTTCCATCAGCATCCGCGCTATCTTATCCGCTACCAGGTTTTTCACCCTGTAATTCTGTTCCAAATATTCCAAGATGGCGGACTTTCCTGCTCCAACCCCGCCTGTAATTCCAATTACCTGCATATGCCAAAACTCCTTTATCTATTTTTTTAATGCGCCTCATGCCAATCCTTCCCTTGTTTCATGTCAATCTCTAACTGGACGGAAAGGTTGGCGGCTGTTTCCATTTCTTTTTTAAGAATCGCTTTCACTTGCCCTATCTCTTCTTCCCATGTTTCTATCAGCAGTTCATCATGGACCTGCAAAATCAACTTGGAACGAAGCCCCTGGGCTTTCAGCGCTTCACTGACACGGACCATCGCAATCTTGATGATATCTGCCGCTGTCCCCTGAATAGGGGAGTTCATTGCCACGCGTTCCCCAAAAGACCTCTGCATAAAATTGCTGGACAAAAGCTCCGGCACAGGCCTCCTGCGCCCAAACATAGTGGCGACATATCCCTGTTCTTTCGCTTCCTTCACCTGGCGGTCCAAAAACTGCTTTACGCCTGGATATGTCTTAAAATAAGATTCAATATATTGTGCGGCTTCTTTTTTGGTAATGCTCAAATCCTGGCTTAACCCAAAGGAGCTAATCCCATACACAATCCCAAAATTCACTGCCTTGGCATTCCGCCTCTGGAGGGACGTCACTTCCTCAAACGGCACATGGAATACCTGGGAAGCTGTAATCCTGTGGATATCCTGCGCCTTTTGGTATGCATCAATCAGGTTCTTATCCCCCGACATATGCGCCAGCACACGAAGCTCAATTTGGGAATAGTCCGCGTCAATCAGCACGCACCCTTCCCTTGGGATAAACACTTTGCGGATTTGCCGCCCCAATTCCATCCGAATTGGGATGTTTTGAAGGTTTGGCTCTGTGCTGCTAATCCTCCCTGTAGCTGTTATTGTCTGATGGAAGGTGGACCTTATCCTGCCATCCTTATCAATATAATTTGCCAGCCCATCCGCATAGGTGGACTTTAATTTTGCCAACTGCCGGTATTCCAAAATCTTTGACACCAGGGGGTAATCCCCTGCAAGCTTGTCCAACACATCCGCCGCTGTGGAATAACCCGTCTTCGTCTTTTTCCCATAAGGCATTTTCAGCTTATCAAACAAAATAACCCCAAGCTGCTTGGGGGAATTGATATTAAATTCTTCCCCCGCGTCCTTATATATTTCCTGTTCCAACTCCTCAATCTTGCCAGAAAGGCTTTCCCCGTAAGATTTCAATGCCTCAGCATTGACCAGGACGCCTTCTTTTTCCATTTCATGTAACGTATACACCAACGGCATCTCTATGTCCTGGTACAATTCCCACATGCCGGCATCTTTTAACTTCTGCCCTAACGGCTCCGCCGCCTGGTAAGCGACAGAGGCCATAAGCATAGCGTATTTGGACAATTCCGCCCTTTTCTGGGCTGCAGCCTGAGCCAGCGGCATCTTCCCCAATAACTCTGACCGGGAAGGCACCTGAAAGCCCAACTGTTCTTTCGCCACATCATCATAACTGTAGTCGTTTTTTAATGGGTTCAAAAGATAGGCGCTGATTAAAAGGTCCGAAACCTTTGCCTGGCTTTCCTTGTCAACTGTAAGCCATGGGAGCTGCCCTTTCCACCCAAAGGTCACGGCCGAACCTACTTTTTTTAAAAGCTTTAGAAACTGCCCTGCCAGCCAGCCTCCTGCCAGCCCTTGCCCTGCCCACAGGAAGCATGCCTTGCCCTCCCCATAGGCCAGGGCAAGCCCTAACACCTCATCCCCTTTTTCCTCCTTAGGCTCTGCGGCTTCCTGCAGGAAACTGTCTAAGGTAAGCTGGCCCTCTGGTTGTGCAGCCCCAGGGCCTGCCACAAGCTGGAACCCAATTTGTGCGGCTTTCCCTGCTTCCTCCAGGGCTTTCTTCGCCTCTTCCTTCCCTTCCACTTCCTGAAAATGCTGCTCTGTGGTAACTTTTGTATCCCCAGCCCGGAACCGGCCCATCATATTTTTAAACTCAAGCTTTTTCATCCACACATAGGCTTCCGGCGTAAATAAATCCCCCAAAACCGCCTGCTCCAAATGATACTCAATCGGCACATCCACCACAATAGTTGCAAGGGCTTTGCTCATCTGCGCCATATCATAATGTTCCCGCAGGTTTTTCTGCGCCCTGGGAGGCTTTATCTCATCCACATGGGCATATGCATTCTCAATGCTCCCATAGGAAACGATCAACGCAGTGGCGGTTTTTTCCCCAATCCCTGGCACGCCTGGGATATTGTCCGCGGAATCCCCCATCAGCGCCTTCACATCAATAAATTCATGGGGAGTGACCTGTAATTTTTCCTTCACATCCGCTGCATAGTAATCTTCGATCTCTGTCCCGGTGCGTTTTGTCTTAGGGATGCGGATTTTAATATGGCCGCTGGCAAGCTGCAGCAAGTCCCTGTCCCCAGAAACCAACGACACCTCAAGCCCTTCCTTTTCACAGCGTGCCGCAAGGGTGCCAAGGATATCGTCTGCTTCATAGCCCTCCTGCTCCACAATCACAACTCCCATGGACCGCAGCACTTCCTTTATTACAGGCACCTGCTGCCTTAATTCTTCCGCCATAGGCTTCCTTGTCCCCTTATAGTCCCCATACATTTTATGCCGGAACGTAGGGGCATGCACATCAAACGCCACTGTCAGGTAATCCGGTTTTTCCTCTTCCAGAATCCGAAACAGAATATTCAAGAACCCGTACACTGCATTTGTATGGAGGCCCTCCCCATTGGTCAGGTCCGGTATCCCGAAAAATGCCCGGTTCAATATGCTATGCCCGTCAATCAATACTATCTTCTTATCCATAAAACCGATTCCTTCTATCTTGTCCAAAATTCATAATCATTTCTATTTTACACCATATGCCCCAGATTTAAAAGTTATAAATTTATTTTAAGCCAAAAAATATGCTCCTTTACGTCTTTTCCATCATATCATATAAAATACCGTATCATTGTCTATTCGCTTATATCTGTCCATGCAATCTTTCTGCTGTTTTTCCTTTTTGCTGATGCCCCTCTTATAGCATTCTACAACTTATTTAGCACAATTTCCTATTTTTTCTGTCGAAAACTGATCCAAAAGGAATCTTATGCTTCCATGGGAAGCGCAACGGGAAAAATGTTGTGGCCGTTTAAACAGCAAAAACGTACCCAATGCAGCAATTGCAATAGATACGTTTTTGCATATTTCTCAGATTTCCCTTGTGTAGCCTTTTAACCATTCCCGTTCTTCTTCTTCCAGGAATGGGGAAATTTTATCATATACCATTTTATGGTAATTATTCAGCAAGTTCCGCTCGGTAGCCGTCATTTCCTCTGGAAGGATGGCGTCCAAGTCGATTGGGGCATAGGTAACCGCCTCAAATTCCATAAACTGCCCATACTCATTTTTCTCTGCTTTTTTGCAAATCAGCTCATTTTCTGTTCGGATCCCATAACGCCCCTCCAAGTAAACCCCCGGCTCATCTGTGGTCACCATGCCTTCCTCTAACACGCAGCTATCCCCCCGCTCCGGCACAACTTTCCACCGGAAGCCATTTGGCCCTTCATGGACATTTAACAGGTACCCGATGCCATGGCCTGTCCCACATTTGTAATCCAGACCCAGGTTCCACAACGGCCCTCTGGATAAAATGTCCAGGTTCAGCCCCCGGCAGCCATACAGAAATTTGGCGGCTGCAAGGTTTAAGTTCGAGCGGCACACTGTGGTAAAATGGAATTTTTCTTCTTCTGTCAACGTCCCAAGCGCGATTGTCCGGGTGATATCTGTGCTTCCATCTAAATAATGCCCCCCGGAATCCACCAATAGGAAACCTTCTGGCTTAAGCTTTGCATTAGAATCCGGCGTAGCAGTATAATGCATCATGGCTGCATTGGCGCCATAGGCGCTGATGGTGTCAAAACTTAAATCCACAAACAAATCCTGCTCTTTTCTGCGCGCTTCTAGATAATCTGAGGCAGAAATCTCTGTTATTTCCATCTTGCCAATATTTTTCTTAAGCCAAAACATAAATTTGGTGAAAGCAACCCCATCTTTTACATGGGCGTTGCGGATATTGGATAATTCCGTCCCATTTTTAATGGCTTTCATAAGCTCTGTGGGGTTTGCCTCTGACACCACTTTCACATTTTCCCCCAAACTATGGAAAATACGGTAATTCACAATATTTTTGTCTAACAGTACTGTTTCATATTCTGGGATTTTTGCCGCATAGCTATAGATTTCCCCATAAGGCAGGATAGTTATCTTATTTGCGCTGCAATATTCCAGCAGGCTGCCATCCAGCGCTTCCCCCTGGATAAACCAGAAGCTTTCCTGCTGCGTAATCGCCGCAAAAGACAATGCCACTGGCACGTGGTCGATATCGCCGCCCCGGATATTAAACAGCCATGCAATGTCATATAAAGATGTGAGGATATGGACGTCAGCCCCTTTTTCCGCCATTTTTTCCCGTAGCCGTTTTAACTTGCTCTTTGTGCTTTCCCCAGCATATTTTTCTTCCAAAATAAATACAGGGTTCTTGGGAAGCTCTGGGCGTTCCTTCCATATTATGCCCATTAAGTCCTCGTCTACAAATACCGTCCCTTGCTTGCCTTCTGCAATTTTCCCATAATCCTCCCCTGCCTTGGCATTCACCACACGTCCGTCAAACCCCAGGCAGCCGCCCTCTGGAAGGTTCTTTTCCACATATTCCTTCACCGTTGGGACTCCTTCTTCCCCCATCCGGTACAGCACCACGGGGCTTTGCCCCAACTGCTTTTCTGCCTGAATGAAATACCTGCCATCCACCCAAAGCCCTGTTTCCGACTCTGTGACAACCGCCGTCCCAGCAGAGCCAGTAAATCCTGTAAGGTACTTCCTCGCCTTAAAATAATCCCCTACGTATTCTGATTCATGGAAATCAGAGGTAGGCACAATATACATATCAACCTTCCTGGCCCGCATCTCGGCCTTTAGCGCTTCTATCCTTTCTGCTATCACTGGACGTCCCTCCTTGCGTTCTGTTTTCTTGGCAGCCCTTTTTGCGGCTTTCAGCATCTGCCTGCCATAAGGCAGCTTACGCTTTAACAGCTATCGCCTCAATTTCCACCAGCCCGCCTTTAGGCAGCTTCGCTGCCTGGACACAGGAACGCGCTGGCACCTCCCCATTAAAATATTGGGCATATATTTCATTTACCTTTGCAAAATCATTGATATCGTCAAGGTATACGTTTGTCTTTACCACATGCCCCATGCTGCTTCCTGCCGCTTCCAACACAGCCGCAAGGTTCTTCAGGCTTTGGTGCGCCTGCGCCTCCACCCCTTCTGGCAAATCCCCGGTTTCTGGTATCAGCCCAAGCTGCCCAGATGTAAAAATCAACCCGTTAGCTTCCACTGCATGAACATAAGGCCCGACTGCTGCCGGGGCTTTTGGCGCATTGATTGCTTTCTTCATAATCTATATCCCTCTTTTCATTTTGATGGTAAATTTTTAACGCTTCTATTCTACCACGTTCTGGAACACCATTCAATGGAGTAATATATTTTTACCCTTCACTCCCCACTCTTTTTAATAAAAACTTTGCCAAATGGAAATTATGTGTTAAAATACAGTAGCTATAATTATAGAAAGAAGGATTATTTATATGAAAATGAAACGTGAGGACATCCGCAACATTGCCATTATCGCCCATGTAGACCATGGCAAAACCACGTTGGTGGATGAACTGTTAAAGCAAAGCGGCGTGTTCCGTGCCAACCAGGAAGTGCAGGAACGCGTGATGGATTCCAATGACATTGAACGGGAGCGGGGCATCACCATCCTTTCTAAAAATACTGCCGTATTTTATAAGGACACAAAAATCAATATTATAGACACGCCAGGCCATGCAGATTTTGGCGGCGAAGTGGAACGCGTGCTGAAAATGGTAAATGGCGTAGTGCTTGTGGTGGACGCCTTTGAAGGCGCCATGCCCCAGACAAAATTTGTGCTGATGAAAGCCCTTGCCCTGGACTTGCCTGTGATTGTCTGCATTAATAAAATTGACCGTCCAGAAGCCAGGCCGGATGAAGTCATTGACGAAGTGTTAGAATTATTTATGGACCTGGACACTTCTGACGAGCAACTGGACTGCCCCTTTATTTACGCTTCCGCTAGGGACGGCTATGCCCTCAGGGAATTGACAGACGAAAAGAAAGACATGACAGCATTATTTGAAACTATCTTGGACTATATCCCTGCGCCAGAGGGAGATCCCGACGCAAACACCCAAGTACTTATCAGCACTATTGACTACAATGAATATGTAGGCCGCATTGGCGTAGGTAAAGTCGACAATGGATGCCTGAAAGTGAATCAGGATGCCGTGGTCGTAAACCACCATGAGCCGGACAAGCTGCAAAAAGTGCGTATCAGCAAACTATATGAATTCGACGGCTTAAATAAAGTAGACGTCTCAGAAGCGAATATTGGCTCCATCGTGGCAATTTCAGGCATTGCAGACATCCATATTGGCGACACTATCTGCGCCCCGGAAGCTCCCTGCGCCATTGATTTCCAGAAAATTTCTGAACCAACCATTTCCATGAATTTTATCGTAAACGACAGCCCCCTTGCCGGGCAGGAAGGAAAATTCGTCACCTCCCGCCATATTAGGGACAGGTTATTCCGCGAGTTAAATACCGACGTCTCCTTGCGTGTGGAAGAGACTGACAGCCCAGACAGCCTGAAAGTATCTGGAAGGGGCGAGCTGCATTTATCTGTGCTGATTGAAAATATGCGCCGGGAAGGCTATGAATTTGCAGTAAGCAAGGCGGAAGTATTATACCACAAAGACGAAAATGGGAAAAAATTAGAGCCAATGGAACTGGCTTATGTAGATGTGCCAGACGAATTTACCGGGGCTGTCATTGAGAAATTAAGCCAGCGGAAAGGGGAGCTTCAAAATATGGGCCCTATCAGCGGCGGCTACACCCGTTTGGAATTCAATATCCCATCCCGGGGCCTGATTGGCTACCGCAGCGAATTTCTGACAGACACCAGGGGAAATGGCATTATCAACACCATCTTCCATGGGTATGAACCATACAAAGGAGACATTTCTTACCGGAAGCAAGGCTCCCTGATTGCCTTTGAATCCGGCGAATCTGTCACCTATGGTTTATTCAGCGCCCAAGACCGTGGAACGCTCTTTATCGGCTCCGGGGAAAAAGTATATGCTGGCATGGTAATTGGGCAAAGCGCGAAGCCGGAGGACATTGAACTTAATGTCTGCAAGAAAAAACACCTGACGAATACGCGTTCCTCCAGCGCAGATGAAGCGCTGACCTTAACCCCGCCTAAAATCTTAAGCCTAGAGCAAGCTCTGGAATTTATAGAGACGGACGAGCTATTGGAAATCACGCCTCAAAGCCTCCGTATCCGCAAACGTATTTTAGACCCTACCCTCCGCAAACGCGCCGCCTTAAAAAAATAACGTTACCTGCCCCTTATTTTCATTCGGTTGACGACAAGGCCAAGCGCCAGAAAAGCAAATGCAAATACCAGGACCATTAGAAAAGACTGGTACACGTCCCCTGCATCCGAAAGCCCTGCCACCTTCTGAATATCGTGGTTTGCAATCACATACCAATAAGAAGGCACATACTTTGCCATTTTCTTTGCCTGGTCGCCCATCACTTCTAAGGGGACAAACACTCCGCCCAGAAAGCTGAACCCAAGCCCAAATACGTTGCTTATGGCATTCAGGATTGCAACATTTTTTGCAAGCTGGGCGGTAAACCAGGAGAAGCTTAAGGCACAGACGGCAAACAAGAATGCATTAACGGCGCTTAAGAACCCTTGTATTGTAAACAGGTAACCAGCCATGCAGCACCCAATCATAAGCATAAAAATAACATATACTGCCGCCATGTAGCTAAAGCACCCCAGCAAAATCTGTAAGTTCTGTTTTAAAAAAGGCATTGCGGAACATTTATTCCTGTCTGATAAATCTTTGTTTTGAAACGTCTTTACCACCACGCCCACACCCAAAATCATCATTGTAATAAACACATATGGAATGTACTGGAAAAAATAATATCCAGCCGGAAGGTTCCCATCGTCCCCTTCCAAAAATTCCACATGCCCTTCTTGTTCCATATCTTCTGCCGTCCTGCTTACGGCCTCCTCCATCCCAAAGCCTGCGGACAGGTACATAGCTGCAGTTTTTAAGAATCCCTCTATCTCATTTTCAATCAGGTAGGCGCTGTTGCTGCCAGGCACAATTGTCCCCTCCAACAGCCCTTCCCGTTCTTCATTTTTGAATTTTTCTGAAAAATCCTTTGGTATTTCCAAAACATAATCCATTTCCCCATAATACATGGCGTCCTGCAGCTTTTCTTTATTATCTGGTATCCCTCGCAGGTTATGGCTTCCATTTAAGTACTCCACCAACGCTTCCCCCAGCATCCCCTGGTCTTCGTTCTCCACGCCAATATCCAGGGAAACGCCTGAAAATACCTGTTCTTCATTATCCTGGGCCATATTGCCCATTAACAATGTAATGCTGAGGTAAATCACTACATAAAGGACCAGTTGCCCCTTATTCTTATTCAGTACCTTAAAAAATGCGTTAAATACTTGCATACCGTTCCCTCCTTACCAACAAGAAAGCCCCTATGCCTAAAGTTAAAATAAGCAAGCCCATCTTCCCCATGCTTTGGGCATATTGCGCCAGGTTGCCATACATATTTAAACTGTACAGCGCTTTTGTTATCAATGTGGCAGGGTTGATATGGTTAAATACAGGCACATACGTTTCTATCAGCCTGGGCATCCCCCCTACCATCAGCCCGCTAAAAAAGCTGGACCCCAGCATAATTACAATACAAATCCCTTCTTTAATGCCTTGCTGGCTCCTTCCAACTACCCCTATGAAAAAGCCAAGGATAACCCCAAGCATGCTCCCAACCATAGCAGTCAGCAAAATAAATGCCCACCGTTCCCCCAATGGGACTTTCAGCGCAAAAGATAAATATGCAATGGTAAACATAATATAAAAGAACTGCATTGTAATTTTCGCCGCCAAGTCAGGCAGCAGCACGCCAAAACGGCTGGTGCTTGCCACTACCCGCCTTGCCGCAAGCGGCGTCAGGTCTGCCTTAAACTCCACCGCCGCTGTCAGGCCTATCAACGCCCCCATCAGGCAGTTCATCGCTATTAAGGAATAAAAATAATCCATCATATTATTTGTAGGGGCATCCATAATGTTGCCTTCCTTAACAAACGCCTGCTTATCTTCTAACAGCGCAAGCGCTTCTGGAAGCCCTGCTGGGTTCTTTGCGGCAATTTGGAGCAATGTGCTTTTGTTTTGTCCATACTGTTCCAAAACTGACTGCAAAATGGTCTGTTCTATGCCCTGCTCTGCCACAACCAAGCTAACCTGGCCCTTATCCCCATCTTCTTTCTGCGGCTCCCCATTATAGTAAATGCCTTGGACATCCCCTTTCTGCAAAAGCTTCTCTGCTTCCTTACGCCCTACCTCTTCCACTGTTACCATTTCATTTTCTTCTTCCAGAATTTTTAATAATTCTGTAAAATTCCCATCTGCCTCCCCTTCTGCCACATATGCCACTGGTATTTGCTGAAACAGGATTTCTTTCTCCATATAGTTTCCAAATGCTGCTTGAAACAAGCTCCCTAATACAATCGGGAAAATCAGGTTCCAAAACAATGCCAGCCGGTCGCGTGTGGATTGCAGCAAGCTATATTTGTATAATCTAAAAAACATATCCATAACCCTCCATAAGTTTACATAGCGCCCTCTGCAGAATCCCGCAGCTCTTTCCCAGTAATTTCCAAAAACACATCGTTTAATGTGGGAAGCTCAGAATACACCCTGCCAAACCCAATTTCACGTTTCCCAAAATAATCCAGGATATGCACTAGGTTGTGCTTCCCTCCGTCACATCGGATTTCCAACATCCCTTCCCTGTACTCCACCTGGTAGACATGGCGTAATTCTTTGATTTCCTCCAACTGGAATGGCTGTAACTTGGCAGCTTCTATATGGATTTTCTCCCCTATCTTAATCATCGCCTTTAATTCCTCCCCAGTCCCAGAAGCAATGCACCTGCCTTTATCCAAAATTGCAATCTGGCTGCAGATTTGCTCCACCTCTTCCATGTAATGGGATGTATAGATAATAGTCGCCCCTTTGCGGTTCAGTTCCTGAATCCCCTCCAAAATCCTGTTCCGGCTCTGAGGGTCAACCGCTACCGTAGGCTCATCCATAATAATCAGCCTGGGCTTATGGGAAATCCCGCAGGCAATATTCAGCCGCCGCAGCAATCCCCCTGACAATTTTTTAGGATAAAATTTTCTAAAATCCTCTATGCCCGTAAACTCCATCGCCTCTTCCACATACTGCCTCCGCAGCTTTTTATCCTTTACATAAAGCCCGCAGAAGTAATCAATATTTTCCTGCACAGTCAATTCCTCAAACACCGCCACATTCTGCAGCACTACGCCGATTTGCCTTTTTATGCCATAGCTGTCGGGCTGGATTTCTTCCCCAAATACCTTCACGCTCCCCTTGTCAAAATACAGCAATGCCAAAATGCAATTGATTGCCGTTGTTTTTCCAGAGCCGTTCGGCCCCAACAGCCCAAAGACCTCCCCTTCTTCTACGGTTAGGTTCAAATGGTCCAGTGCAATTAACTCTTTATACCGTTTTACCAAATTTTCAATTTCTACAACTGCTCCCATGTTCCATACCTCCATCCTACACAGCCAAACTTCATGAACACTATTATTTTAACAGGGATTTTTATCAGATAACAGTGCCATGCGTCATCCATCCTTATGACAAATGTCACTTTATGCCTGCCATATTTTTCCCACTTTACCTTCGGATTGTGCTATAATCAATATACATTCAGAAAGGAAACGTTTATGGCAATATTAATTGATAAACTGATATTATTTCTCTGTTGCATGCTGCCCCTATACCAGCATACGCCAGTAACCACCCTGTTCCATGTGCTTGCGGCGCTTACCGCCATTATTTTTATATGCCTGTGCAGCCTTTGTAATTTGGATGGTATGCCATTTCACAAACTCCCAAAGGCTGCCCGTGGCTCACTTTTGGGGTTGTGGGGCATTTTAGCCGGGATTAGCATATGTTCCCCTGTTTTTGGCTTCCTTTTGCCCCTCCTTTTTTATGAACTGGCATTTGCCTCCCGAAATTATATTTATTTTGCAGCCTGCCTTTTGCCGTTCTTTTCCCTCCGGGAAGAGCCAGCATTTTACCCTCAAATTGAACTCCTTTTGTTTGTTTTGGCATTTCTGCTATCCTATAAAACTAAAAAGCTCATAGGCCTGGAACAAAATTTGCATTTGCTGCGGGACACATCCACCGAAAATGCCCTGCTCCTCCAACAGAAAAACAAGGACTTAATTGAACGGCAGAACCAGGAGATCCATATTGCAACCTTACGGGAACGTAACCGGATTGCCAGGGAAATCCATGATAACGTAGGGCATATGCTTTCCCGGTCCATCCTGCAGGCAGGGGCTCTATCTGCATTAAACCAGCAAGAAAACCTAAAGATCCCCCTAAACGACCTGTCCGCCACGCTTTTGGCGGCAATGACGTCCGTCCGTGAAAGCGTGCATAACCTCCATGATGATTCTATTGACCTGAAGGCCGCTATTTGTGATTTATCCTCCAATTTTTCAGATTACCATATCCATTTTACCTATGATATGGGGAATTTTGTCCCAGCCCCTGTAAAATACTGCTTTATTTCCATTACAAAAGAAGCCTTATCCAATATTGTAAGGCATAGCAATGGCACAGACATCACCATTACTTTACGGGAACATCCCAGTTTGTACCAATTGATTATAAAAGACAATGGCACAAATATTGTGCAAAATAGCGATGGCATGGGGATTGCAAATATGCAGGAACGGGTAAAGCACTTAAATGGTAATTTTTCGACCTCCACAGAAAATGGGTTTCAGATTTTCGCTTCCGTCCCCCATACTTAAAATGTGTTTCAGATTAAGAAAGGATTTTTTATGAATATTATAATTGTAGATGATGACCCTTTTGTTTCCCTATCCCTAAAGACAATTTTGGAAGCTTCTGGTGAAATCAACGTCCTGGAAATTGGGAATAATGGGATAGAGGCGATTTCTTTATATAAAAAATTCCAGCCGGAAATCCTGCTTATGGATATCCGAATGGATAAAATGACAGGCCTGGAGGCTGCCGAAGCCATATTAAAGGAAGACCCAAATGCTAAGATTCTATTCTTAACCACCTTCTTAGATGACGAATATATTGTCCAATCATTACTTCTGGGGGCGAAAGGATATATTTTGAAACAAGATTTTGAAAGTTTGCTGCCCTCCTTAAAAGCAGTTGTAAAGGGGCAGAATGTATTTGGAAATGAAATCATAACGCGGCTTCCTGACTTCCTCTCACAGGCAAACCATTCCCATCACAACTATTTTTCTAAAGGGATCACCGAAAAAGAATTGGAAATTATTAAACTGGTAGCCGAAGGCTACAGTAACCGTGAAATTGCCAGCCAGCTCTTCTTGAGCGAAGGGACAGTCCGAAATTATTTAAGCTCCATCCTTGAAAAGCTTGGGTTCCGTGACCGAACCCAACTGGCAATTTCCTATTACAAAAACTTATGATTCTTTACTCTCACAAGCAACAGCCCAAGCAGCCGCGATAGCGCAGATATTTAAAGGCTGCCGCGAGGGTAAGCGCCCTGTGGGTGTAACTGCCCTGTGAAAGGCAAATTCCATATCCCATCAGCTCTTCTGCAGGGTATTTGACTTGAAGGGCTGCTGTGAAAATGTTAAAAATATTCTTTCATCAATGTTTGAAGGAGCATAATATGGTACTCTTCATCCTTGATAATCCGCTCCAATACCCTGTTGACACATTTATCATTGATCACTTTCTGGTGCATCCTATATTGGTTGATTGCAGACCTTTCTGCCTCGATATCAGCCATAATCATTTTTTGCCCATTCTCTGGGATATTTAAATATCCTGGAGTCCACATGGCATTCCTGCCATTTGGCTGACGGGCAATAAAATCAACATTTCCACCCAACAAGAAAATCAATTCCCCTAATTTCTGCAAATGCATCATTTCCGCCATGGCAATTCCAAGAATTTTCCTTGCCAACGGGCAATTCTTACAAGATAAACGGTTCTCATTGTTGATATATTGAGTAATAGCTGACATTTCAGAAATTGCCCCACAGTAATCTACGCTTAACAGATTTACATAAACTTGGTTCTTTGCCTGAACTTGGATTGCTGGCCATGGCAAATCCATCATAATTGGCCTTATGCCTGCAAAATCACAGGTATTTTCCAATACATTTTTCTTTTCCTCCATATTTCACTTTCCCCATTTTGCCTTTTGTGATAGTATATTTTAATTTCTGGATAATGTGCCGGAAAAATGGAAAAAGAGAACAAAGAATCCTGCTTTGTAGGATTCTCCTCCCGCGGCATATTCCTATTCCGCCGCAGTACCTTCGCTTCGCTTGGGCAGACCCTGCGATAATTGTTTTTTATTTTATAGGAAATTCCTTCAGATTTGCAAGAAAATAAAAAATCCTGAAACCCTCTATCTCTAAAGGATTTCAAGATTCTTCTAGCAGGGGAAGAGGGATTCGAACCCCCGTGAACGGTTTTGGAGACCGCAATACTGCCGCTGTATGATTCCCCTATATATTGAAATAATACATTCCACGTAATTATTATACGTGGAATTACAACTTCTTGTTAATATAATCCACCATACCTTGAAAAGTCCATACAGAAGCAAGACACACGCCTTGGTCAAGCCCTCGGCCTATTAGTGGCGGTCAGCTCCATGCGTCGCCGCACTTCCACCCCCGCCCTATCCACCTCGTGTTCCACAAGGGGCCTTAACCC